>NZ_CP025803.1:3333750-3645000 GCF_003352065.1 Sulfitobacter sp. SK011 | reverse complement strand
AGAATAAGCTTTGATCCATGAATTTCTGAATGGGGCAACCCACCTGATACTTTGTTATTATTACCCTTCGGGGTAGCTAATAATGAGGTAAAACAGGTATTTTTAGGCTGAATATATAGGCTTAAAAAGGCAAACCCGGGGAACTGAAACATCTAAGTACCCGGAGGAAAGGAAATCAATTGATACTCCCCTAGTAGCGGCGAGCGAACGGGGACCAGCCGAGCCTCAATTGTGGTTAGAATGCGTTGGAATGCGCAACCAAAGTGGGTGATAGTCCCGTATAAGAAGCATGAGAGGACGTATTAAGTAGGGCGGAACACGTGAAATTCTGTCTGAAGATCGGAGGACCACCTTCGAAGGCTAAGTACTCCTTACTGACCGATAGTGAACCAGTACCGTGAGGGAAAGGTGAAAAGCACCCCGACGAGGGGAGTGAAACAGTACCTGAAACCGAACGCCTACAATCAGTTGGAGGGGCTTTACGCCCTGACAGCGTACCTTTTGTATAATGGGTCATCGACTTGGTCTCACGAGCAAGCTTAAGCCGTTAGGTGTAGGCGCAGCGAAAGCGAGTCTTAATAGGGCGTTGAGTTCGTGGGATCAGACCCGAAACCGAGTGATCTAGGCATGGCCAGGTTGAAGGTAAGGTAACACTTACTGGAGGACCGAACCCACATCCGTTGAAAAGGATCGGGATGAGCTGTGCCTAGGGGTGAAAGGCCAATCAAACTCGGAGATAGCTGGTTCTCTGCGAAATCTATTTAGGTAGAGCGTCATCCGAATACCCTCGGGGGTAGAGCACTGGATGGGTAATGGGGTCCCACAGACTTACTGATCCTAACCAAACTCCGAATACCGAGGAGTACTAGATGGCAGACACACGGCGAATGCTAACGTCCGTCGTGAAGAGGGAAACAACCCTAACCTCCAGCTAAGGCCCCTAATTCATGGCTAAGTGGGAAAGCAGGTGAGACGACCAAAACAACCAGGAGGTTGGCTTAGAAGCAGCCATCCTTTAAAGATAGCGTAACAGCTCACTGGTCTAAATAAGTTGTCTTGCGGCGAAGATGTAACGGGGCTCAAGCCATGAGCCGAAGCTGAGGATGCATTTATTGCATGGTAGCAGAGCGTAGTGTGACATAATTCCATGTCTCTTTTGCGGGTTTCGACCCGTATTGGAGACGCGGAGTTTTCTGTGAAGCTGGCGCGTGAGCGATCCGGTGGAGAGATCACTAGTGAGAATGATGACATGAGTAGCGACAAAGAGTGTGAGAGACACTCTCGCCGAAAGTCCAAGGGTTCCTGCTTAAAGCTAATCTGAGCAGGGTAAGCCGACCCCTAAGGCGAGGCCGAAAGGCGTAGTCGATGGGAACCAGGTTAATATTCCTGGGCCAGATGGAAGTGACGGATCTCGAGGGTAGTTCATCCTTATCGGATTGAATGGGCTGCTTAGAGGTTCCTGGAAATAGCTCCATCGCTAGATCGTACCCTAAACCGACACAGGTGGACTGGTAGAGAATACCAAGGCGCTTGAGAGAACTATGTTGAAGGAACTCGGCAAAATACCTCCGTAAGTTCGCGAGAAGGAGGCCCGGTTTCTAGGCAACTAGAGGCTGGGGGCACAAACCAGGGGGTGGCGACTGTTTATTAAAAACACAGGGCTCTGCGAAGTCGCAAGACGACGTATAGGGTCTGACGCCTGCCCGGTGCCTGAAGGTTAAAAGGAGGGGTGAGAGCTCTGAATTGAAGCCCAGGTAAACGGCGGCCGTAACTATAACGGTCCTAAGGTAGCGAAATTCCTTGTCGGGTAAGTTCCGACCTGCACGAATGGCGTAACGACTTCCCCGCTGTCTCCAACATAGACTCAGCGAAATTGAATTACCTGTCAAGATGCAGGTTTCCCGCGGTTAGACGGAAAGACCCCGTGCACCTTTACTACAACTTCACACTGGCATTAGGCCGAACATGTGCAGGATAGGTGGTGGGCTTTGAAGCGTGAACGCCAGTTTGCGTGGAGCCTCCCTTGAGATACCACCCTTGTTCTGCTTGATGTCTAACCGCGGTCCGTTATCCGGATCCGGGACCCTGTGTGGTGGGTAGTTTGACTGGGGCGGTCGCCTCCTAAATCGTAACGGAGGCGCGCGAAGGTTGGCTCAGAGCGGTCGGAAATCGCTCGTTGAGTGCAATGGCAGAAGCCAGCCTGACTGCGAGACTGACAAGTCGAGCAGAGTCGAAAGACGGCCATAGTGATCCGGTGGTCCCAAGTGGGAGGGCCATCGCTCAACGGATAAAAGGTACGCCGGGGATAACAGGCTGATACTGCCCAAGAGTCCATATCGACGGCAGTGTTTGGCACCTCGATGTCGGCTCATCTCATCCTGGGGCTGGAGCAGGTCCCAAGGGTACGGCTGTTCGCCGTTTAAAGAGGTACGTGAGCTGGGTTTAGAACGTCGTGAGACAGTTCGGTCCCTATCTTCCGTGGGTGTAGGATACTTGAGAGGAGTTGCCCCTAGTACGAGAGGACCGGGGTGAACGATCCACTGGTGGACCAGTTGTTATGCCAATAGCAGTGCTGGGTAGCTATGATCGGACAGGATAACCGCTGAAGGCATCTAAGCGGGAAGCCCCCCTCAAAACAAGGTATCCCTGAGAGCCGAGGTAGACCACCTCGTCGATAGGCCAGAGATGTAAGTGCAGTAATGCATTCAGTTGACTGGTACTAATTGCTCGATAGGCTTGATTTGATCCAGTAGAAGCAAGATTAACTCTTATTCTTCGGATAAATCAGAAGCATACACATACATTAGTCGTACTGACTTGGACATTCAGAGGTTTTTCATGGTTTGGTGGTCATAGCGCGAGCAAAACACCCGATCCCATCCCGAACTCGGCAGTTAAGTGCCGTCGCGCCGATGGTACTGCGTCTTAAGACGTGGGAGAGTAGGTCACCGCCAAACCTAGTAAAACCTCTGATCTTGTATCTCTCTTCGATGCTTTATATCTATCTTGTCGCGGGATGGAGCAGCCCGGTAGCTCGTCAGGCTCATAACCTGAAGGTCGTAGGTTCAAATCCTACTCCCGCAACCAAAGAAAACCACATACTATCAATATGTTACCAGCCACCTTCGGGTGGCTTTTTGCCTTGGGAAAACTGCCGTGGAAGCACGCGGGGGAGATTCGCAAGTGTGGCAAGTGGGCAACTATGGCAAATCTCTGGAACATGTCGCTCACGGCCCTAAGGAGACATTGGCCGGCCACCAAGCATGCTGCGGTGCGGCCCGTCGGACCAGACGTCCGCTTTGAATGCGTGACGAGCACACCGCATGCTAATTCAAACAAGATCTTCGACTAGCGAGACCTTTCTTAACGGCCAACTTCGCAATTTCCAAATAACGCTGTGAATAGCCCCTAGATATGTAGGCGCTTTCTTCCCTAACTTTGAGGCAAGGAGGCCGTTATGGGGAAGCCAGATTTCAGTGAAGATTTCAAGCGCGATGCAGTCCATCAGATAACAGCGCGGGGGTATGCCGTTCGCGAGGTTTCGGAGCGGTTGGGCGTCAGTACATATTCGCTCTACAAATGGATGAAGCTCTACGCAAAAGCTGCGTCACAGGCATCATCTGTTGACCATGAAGCTGAGAACCGCAGGCTCAAGCGTGAGCTGGCGCGGATGACGGAGGAGCGCGATATCCTAAAAAAGGCAGCCGCGTACTTCGCCAAGGATGCAAGATGAAGTACGCGTTCGTGGCCGAGCATCGCCCTCAGTATTCGGTGCGCAGGATGTGTCGCTGCCTCAACATCCATCCCAGCGGGTTCTATGCATGGATTAAGAATCCATTAAGCCACCGTGCGCATGAGGATGCCCGCCAAACCAAGCTGCTCAAAGATGCGTGGAAGGACAGTGGCAAGGTTTATGGGTATCGCAAGCTTCATGATGATCTCGTTGAACAAGGCGAGACCAGTTGCCCAAATCGTATTGCCAGACTGGCCCGTTTGGCAGGTGTCCAAGCTCAGATCGGCTACAAGCGCAGGCCTGGGACGTATGGCGGCAAACCATCTGTCGTCGTCGATAATACGCTAGACCGGCAGTTTGATGTGGCAGCACCAGATACCGCATGGGTGTCAGATATTACCTACATTAAGACCTGCGAAGGGTTCTTGTATCTAGCCGTCGTCATCGACTTATACTCACGACGTGTCATCGGTTGGGCGACACAATCACGGCAGCCCACAGACCTCGTGTTGCAAGCCCTGCTCATGGCCGTTTGGCGACGCAAGCCCAAGCAACCGATCCTGATCCACACAGACCAAGGTTCGCAATACACCAGCCGAGATTGGGCGGCGTTTCTAAGGGCCCACAACATTGAGCATTCCATGAGCAGGCGCGGCAATTGCCATGACAACGCTGTCGCCGAAAGCTTCTTCAACCTACTCAAACGTGAGCGCGTTCGCCGTCGGACCTACAAAACTCGTGAGGATGCTAGACGCGACATCTTCGACTACATCGAAATGTTCTATAACCCGAAACGCAAACATACCAGAAACGGGATGCTGTCGCCCGTCGACTTCGAAAACAGACAGCAAAATGTGAACCAAGAAGGTGTCTAGGGAACTAGGGGCTATTCATGTTGAAGATCAGCAGACAATAAATTGCAGCTTACGTCAGTGTCCGAATTTCGGGGGGTAGCTCACTGAGACTTGGGGTTTTCGTCATCCTCAATTGTCGCAACTTTTTCGGCGGCGAACAAAGCACGCCGCCGTACTTCTTCACCATCGATTTTCCCGCTTTGAAACGAGGCAAGGTAAAAGTTCACCATGGGAAGATAAGGCGCGGATCGAAACGGAAGCAACATCACCCAGAGTTTAAGGCCAAGGTGGCGTGGGAAGCGCTGAAAGGCGAAGAGACGGTCAGCGAGTTGGCCAGTCGGTTCGGGGTGCACCCGACGATGATCCATCAGTGGAAGCGGGCTCTGCTTGAGGGCGCGTCTGGTGTATTTGAGCGCGGCGGCCGGAAAGCACCGGAAGTTGATGAAGAGCAGGTCAAAGACCTGCACTCGAAGATCGGGGAGCTGGCCGTTGCCAACGATTTTTTTGCCAGAAAGCTCAAACACTGGACCGGCAAGTGAGGCGCGAGATGATTGAACCGAACCTGCCTGGCCTGTCGGTTGGCAAGCAATGTGCGTTGCTGTCGATCTCGCGGTCGTCGTTTTATTATGAAGCGAAGGGCGAGAGCGAAATGAACCTCGATCCGATGCGCCTGATCGATAAGCAGTTTCTGGAGGCCCCGTTTTACGGTGTGCGTCAGATGACATGGCATCTGCGTAATGATGATCACGTGGTCAATGAGAAGCGGATCAGACGTCTGATGCGGTTGATGGGCCTTATGCCGGTTTACCAGAAGCCCAACACCAGCAAAGCCGCAAAGGGGCACAAGATTTACCCCTACCTGTTACGCGGCCTTCGCGTTGATCGGCCCAATCAGGTTTGGTGCGCCGACATCACATATCTGCCAATGCGGCGCGGGTTCTTGTATCTTGTGGCAATCATGGACTGGCACACCCGCAAGGTACTGGCTTGGCGCATCTCAAACACGCTGGAGGCAGGGTTTTGCGTCGATACGTTGAACGAAGCGATCCACAAGTTCGGCCCGCCTGAGATCATGAACACGGACCAAGGCAGCCAGTTCACGTCGTTTGCCTGGACGGACAGATTGCGGCGCTCAAACGTGCGTATCTCAATGGATGGCAAAGGCCGGTTCCTCGACAACATCTTTGTCGAACGCCTGTGTCGATCATTGAAATACGAATGCGTGTACCTGCATGCCTGGGAAACAGGATCAGAGGCGAAGGCAGGCGTCAGAAAGTGGATCGACTTCTACAACCACAAGCATCTACATTCCGCCCTTGGCGGCAAGCCACCAGCCGTGGTCTATTGGCAGAGAAATGAAACAACCAACCCCCCTTACGGTGATGTAAACATCAGCTGCCGGGCAACGGATCAGCAGGTGCAAAGAGTAGCTTAACTTACGCCAGAACCTGTCCAATAAATGGGGAGTAGCTCAGTCAGAGATTTTGCACTAGAACCGCGTCAGTTGTTCTCTTGTGTGGCACATGACATCTGTCGTTCATCAACCTGGACTACAAAACGTTTTGGCAGTTGGAAGCAGGCCGATTTCGAAGATGATGATCTGGCCGACCAAGCTATCTTGGACAGTAGGTTTGTCTTGATGGGCCGTGCAATTGCAGCCTAAGATTTAGATCATGTATGATCGTGCCCATTTGACGTGGATTTTTTTGCCAATTTTGCCATTTGCACTGGGCTTTACTGTGCTCGAATTGCTCAGTGACGGGACGACTGATTTGCTGACCCGCATGTTAGAAACTGATAGCTTTTTTCCGGGCAATCTGGACTTACGGTTTTATAACGGGTTAATCATCTACTCTGCTGTGGGGTTGTTTCATATATCGAGTTGTTTCGCTGTAATTTGTCTTATGATATCAAAGATTTGGGAGCTGTCTCCTAAGGCCAGAAGCCAAAGCCTTCTTGTGTTGGGCGTATCAGTGCTCATGCTTGTCTTGGTCAATGCTTTGGCCCGCCACGAGGATTTCTTGGGCGCGTTGAATCTGACTTACCGATCAACCTGCGCGGTTTTGGTTAAGGCGGGTGTGGCCCCTCACGTCTTGCCAGAAGGGTGCAGTGATCCAGGTTTGAGCATTTTGGCCTGGTTCGCTGTTTTGCCGTATCTCTTTGGACTATTGGCAGCGGCTTCGGCATCTGCAGTTGTAAGCACGGGCCAGAGCATCAAGAATTTGGAAGCACATCTGGGGTTGGTCGATCTGACTTTTCAGACGACAGCCTTCGTTTTGGTAACGAGCACAATTACGCTGATGCTATTCTATCACCTGCCTCTGGCGGTTGTGGCAGACGGCACAGCACGGGAATTGATCCGCGGTTTTGCACAAGGGATGGCGCTGTTCTGGGGGATCGTGTTCACCCTGACCCTTTTGTTCATTTTTGGACCCAGCAATTTTATGCTCCGCAGAGCACTGGAAGACGAGCCAGTCATAAAAGAAGATCTGCGTGGAAGGATCGAAAGGCGCAGTACGAGATATCAAGTCACTAGGATTCTTACTATCTTGGCACCACTTCTTGTCGGCTCCTCGGCATCAATTTTGGAAATGATTACGCAGGCCTTGTGAATCGAGGTTGGGATTTGGTCTGGCGGGCGAGGCCGTCTCGCATCCGAGATCAGTTCTGTTGATGTTTAAAAAGACTTCATCTGCCGCAAAGGTATGTTCAGGCCAAATGAAGTATTGATACCGCCTAGGACGCCAAGCTGTTATCAAAACATTCAAGTCGCTATCCAGCAATTCAGCCACTAACATTTCGGCCGGCGCTGACGTTTTCAATAATTCTGCCAGATATTACAGTTTGTTGGGACAAGTTCCATCAGGTCTCCGTGCGACCGGTGGGATTTTTCCTGCCATCCAGTCGGCGTGCCAACGATAATGATATCGTCCGCTTATCGCGTAATCAGGCCAATGACACGGGGTCTCTATTCCCGGTGGAAGAACCGTTGTGGCGTCCCCAAAGGTCTTGTCAAAATCCTCTTGGTTCATGTTGGTTGAACTCAAATTACTGAGGTCTGTCGACACAAGAAAATTCATTTCGATGGTGTGCACATCTAGGCGAGTAGAAGTCATAATTGCGCTTGAAAGATCGACCCCGATCAATCGCGACTTCCAAAAATGGGCGTTTTGCAGTTCCGAATAGCTGAGATCTGTTTCTAATAACTGTGCAAAGGAAAAGTCAGCGCCCTGCAAGTCAGAACCGGCAAGAGACGTTCCCTCTAACCCCGCTCCGGTAAAGTTCGCATCCCGCAGATTGGCTCCTCCGAATTTAACGCCTTCAAGTTCAGTTGAAGAAAAATCAGCTTCAGGTAGCTGCAGAAATTGACGTACGGGTACCCCATCGTCTGACAGAGCTGCATCGTTTTCATCCTCTTCTTCCACATCGTACGTAAGATCGGCCCATTGCATTTGTGCACCAACAAATCGAACGCCTTTCAGGAATGCACGCGATAGGTTTGCACCTTGCAATGAGGCACCACTTAGGTTCACATTTTGCATATGTGCGGACTTGAAAACCGCGCCAGACGCATCAGCACCTTTTAGGTTCGCCCCCGTCAAGTCCGCTTTTTCAAGATCAATGCCGGCCATAAAGGCAAAAGACAGATCGGCACCGCGCAGGTCCCTATTCTCAAGGTTCTGATGGTCAAGAGAATGCGTAAGCGACTGCCACAGACGGCGGGCTTCTTTGTCAAAGTTGATTTTCTGTTCAGCCGTCCAGGCGGCATAGGGTACGTCAATGCCTTCTCTGCGCGCAAATTCGGACGTGATCTCTTTTCGCCAATCCTCCCAAACAAGCCAATCTCTGGGCCTTACACTCAGGTGTGCTTCACGAAGATTGGCGCGCGAAAGAGGAATGAGCTTTGTCAGACGCTCGGAGGCAATAGGGTAGGCTGCCAGCAACGTGTCAAAGCCTTTGGTACGCCCATAGGACGTTAAGATTAGGGCAGCGCATACCGCAATGCTGCTTACGATCCGAATTGGCCGCATTGCCGTTGGCGAAGGTGCCTTTTTTCCCAATTGGGCGCGTGCGGCACTGATCGCATACAGTCCGACGTCCAGCGTGACCCAGAGGCAAACCGCTGCAACAATCGTTATAAGCGGTTCATGGGCAGGCATGGAGCGCCACCAGACAAATGCAAGAACAACCCAGCAGAAAGCCCAACCTAAAAGTACTGCGATGATCACGGTCCAAATCCCAAGGATGCGGGCAGGCATTGATCCATCGTGCCTGACATGATTGCGATACCAAAGCGCAGCAATTGTAAAAATTGTTGGGACGATCAATTCAGCAAGTGGGGTCATCTCGTCTGTTTCGGGATCGGGTGGTATCTGATCAATCTTTCCGAGTGCATCCCACAGTCCGAAAAGGAAAATATTCATGTAGCAATAAAATGCCGTCACCAGGAGAGGAGCTGCGAGAAAGAACGCATCTGTCGGCACTTCCACACCAATTATGGGCAGAGTTGTCGAAGCGCCATGTGCGAAAAAGTCACTGTCTTTGTGAGCCATGATGGTAATGCCGACGAAAATCAGCAAACCAAGAAGGCCCAGCCACGTAGTGCGCGCGGTTTGAGCAAGGTTGGAGATATGGCTAAGTCGGATTTCGGTATTCATCGCGATAGCGCTCCAGACCGGTAGACATCGAAGTGAACAACAGTTCCAAAAAATTGGCAACGATCAATGATTGCGCCAGATTTTGAAATCGAGCTAAGGTCTTAGCGCGCGGAGGGCAGATCTGTCCGCTGAGTGTGAATTGCCCGGCTATAAGACTTCGCATTTGCAGCGAAAGTCGGCAATGACGGGCCGCGTCGCAGCATCTCGTCGGACGGATCAACGGCAGCAATGGGCCGTCTTAGGCAATACGAGAAGGGTAGATTCGGTCTGACGCCGCGAAGCGGGAATGGCAGATGTGGGCCCATGGTGTTGGTTTCTGCACGTTGCATGAATGGGTGCAAAGCTGCCATTACTCTTCTAATTCACGGTCCTAAGCCTCATATGCATGAGGATTGAAGGGGAGCGGGTTTCAGGACGCCAATGCCACCGGTGCATCGATTTATGGTATGCGTAAAGCCTTCGCCTTGCGTCACGCTCAGTCGATCGAACAGCGCCAGAATGGCCAGCGTCGACATACCTTGGGTCGGCAACCCCGTATTGTAGAGAGTCACAAGCGATATTGTGACTGTAAGAGGGGTTTGCGGTTCGGCACTGTAGCTTTCGAAATCCACTTGCGGCAGCGGGCTTCTCTGCGCTTCGAGAAAGCGGGCATGGGTGTTGGCGATAACGCCGCGATAGTAGCTGTCAGTGCCGATTTTCGTGGCAACGCAGTGCGGTCGGAAAAGACACCTGGCAGGCCAAGAGCAGTTTCACTCATCTCACTTTTTATTCATTTCGCGCGCCGAGACGCGCCTGACCTTGGCGCAGCAGTTTCGTGCAAGAGTGGCCTTATCACAGTGATTTGCATACGAACGTCCGTCGCAGGGCAGCGCGCAAACTATATTGAACAAGACCTGCGCCAGCTAGAGGCGTGCCGGGCGTCCGGTTCAATTCAGGGTTTGCCGGCCAGCATTGCCTCGACCAGCTTTTGCACACGCAGCGCCTCTTTGGCAGTGGCCAGTCGGTTCGTTTTGCCGTCGAGACATAGCCTCAGATCGTCAAGCTGTGCTTTCAGGCTGGTTGCTCTGGGGTCCTCCGGCCGTTCCCGGATCTCGGTGAACGCGCCGCCATCCGAAACGGCATCGACATAGAAATCGGTGATGCGTCGGCTGGCTCTGCTTCCCTTGATTGTCAACTCCTGACGGTCCGGTTGTGCACCGCCGACACTGGCCATGATTGTTACAGGTCGACCATCCGAGGTTTCAAGACGGGCCAGCATATGGGTTTCGCACAGCGCAGGATCGTCCGGAAAGGACGGGCGTGCCCAGACAACCGTCAGTGGCCCAAGGATACGTTCCGAAAAAAACAGGAAATGCGAGATTACTTCCCGCGTCATGCCGCCTTCGTCGCGAAACCTAAGCCAATCGGCCGCCTTCTGCCAAGCGCGCGGCCAAGCCCCATAGGTTACGACGATATCGGCCCCGAGGACATCGCCCAGCACGCCACTGCGCGCAGCTTTGCTCACGTCCGTGAGGGCCGACCCTGCCGCCTGGGTAAAGTTGACAGCGACGGGAACACCGAAAGATGCCAGCCGGTCCACGAGGTCTTCGCTCTCGGCGACATCCACGCCCAGCGGTTTTTCAAGAAACAGTGCCTTGCCTGCAGCGGCGGCAGTTAACGCATAGGCCTTGCGCGGTGCCGGTGGGCAGGACAGATAGATCAGGTCAGCGGCATCCATTGCGGCCTCCGCGCTGGTCGCGATGGCCGCATCCGGGGCCAATCGCACCGCTTGCGCGCAGGCCTCTGGATCCGGGTCCCAAAGTGCGATCGGTTCATATCCATTGTGCCGGACCATGTGTTCGAGCATTCGCCGCCCCATGATCCCCAGACCGATGAGTGCTGTCTTAACGGCCATGTTGCCTTCCTTCATTGGGTTTTCCCGTCCAGCAATGCAGTCTGCATCATCATGTGAATGCCTTTGTTGCCATTCACGGTTTGCGTCACCCGCAAATCGCCTGCAAGCGAACACAGCATGTAGGCGTCTTCGCGGCTGAGCCCGGTGCGATCGGTGATCCAGACAATCATGTCCCTCAGCGCCATTTCAACACAGCGGTCCAAATCCTCGTGCATGCCCATGGTAATTAGGTGCGTCGGGGTCTTGGCGCGCGGAAAGTAGATCGGCATATCGTCGCGAACGGTGAGCCGGAACGTGCCTTCCAGAGCCGTTTCAATCGCCGTTACGCAGACCTCGCCATCGCCCTGTACGCCATGACCGTCTCCGCACGAGAACATCGCGCCTTCGGTGAAAATCGGCAGGTAAAGTGTTGTGCCGGCCACCAGCTCCTTGTTGTCTATATTTCCGCCGTGCGCCCGCGGCTGGATTGTCGAAACCCGACCCCAGTTCGTCGGTGGTGCCACTCCCATCACGCCGAAGAACGGCTTCAGCGGCAGCGCGAGCCCCCATTGCAGCTCTGCCGTCATTGTGTCCTGGTCCAGCGGGATCGTGACTATGCGACCGGTTTGAAAGTCATCGGGCAATGTTCCTGCCAATGGCCGTATCATGTTCCAACCCCAGTCCTGGCGCAGTTGGATATCGAGGATCTGAACCTCCAGAACATGCCCGGGTTTCGCCCCGGCCACGGCCACCGGCCCGGTCAGGATGTGCCCCGGCACCTGACGATGCGAACGCGCATGGATGTCCAAAAGCTCAGGTGGGATGTGAAACCCGGCATCCGTTGGCGGAATTTGATCGGGCCCGCCCGATACCGTCTCTATGACAATCGTTTCACCGCTTTGAATTTCCAGAGCAGGGGCAACAGTGGCGTCGAAATATCCCCATGCACAGGTTTCGGGACTGGCTTTAAGTCGGTGGATCATGATGTCGACCTTGCGCTATTATCTGAACAGATCAAAACCCGACCGCTGCGCCGTCTTTGCGCGGGTCAGAGCCTCCTGCATACCCGCCGCCCGCAAGACGATGGATCAACTGGGCACCGCCAAAGCCAAATGCTGTATCCGGCTCTTCCATTGCCAGCGAATGTCCGAGCCCTGCGAGCGTTTCAAGAGTGCGTGAAGGCAGCGTCGTCTCGCAGGCTACACCAAGTCCTTCGGTCACCCGCCAGCGTGGGGCATCAGCGGCCATTTGCGGATCCTGCCCCCAAAGCTGGGTGCGCAGCACCATTTGCAGGTGCCCCTGCGCCTGCATCGGGCCACCCATAACGCCAAAACTCATGATAGGTTGCGTTTTTCCCATCAGGAAACCGGGGATGATCGTGTGAAACGGCCGCTTCCCAGGGCCCACAACATTTGGGCTATTGGGATCAAGGGAGAAGCCCCAACCGCGGTTTTGTAGGTGGATACCCGTTTTGGGCACTGCCACGCCTGATCCAAACCCGGCATAGTTCGACTGAATGAAAGACACCATCATGCCCGACGCGTCGGCGGTTGTCAGATAGACAGTGCCCCCGCTTTTGGGCGCACCCGCGCCAAAATCCTGGGCCCGCAACGGATCAATCAGCTTTGCCCGCTCGGCCAGATAGCCATCGTCCAGCATGTCTGCGGCGGAAACCTGTGCCATGTGGGCAATGTCGCCTACAAATTTCTCAGTGTCGGCAAGAGCGAGCTTCATTGCTTCAATCTGAAGATGCATGGCGCGCGGGTCATCAGCGTCAAGATCGCGAATGTCGGTGTGTTCCAGAATGCCCAGCCCCATCAGCGCCGCGATACCCTGTCCATTCGGGGGGATTTCGTGCAACGCCGCGTCTCCAAATCCTTTCGAGATCGTGCCGCACCAATCAGCGCGATGCGCGGCAAGGTCATCAAGGGTCATCACGCCGGCATTGGCCTCCGAGAAGGCGATCATGGCTTCGGCAAGTTCGCCCTGGTAGAAGGCCGCGCCTTTTGTTTCGGCAATCAGGCGCAGGCTGCGGGCAAGGGCACGATTGGCATACCGCTCTCCAGCGCGGGGGGCCTTCCCGTCCGGCAGAAAGTTTTCGGCAAACCCCGGCTGGTCGTGCAGTTTCTCACCGCCGCGTTCCCATAACTGCGCGATTTTTGGCGAGACAGGAAATCCGCGCTCGGCATAGCCGATGGCAGGCTCAAACAGGGTTTCAAATGGGAGTGAGCCGAATTTCTGTGATAATTCGACCCAGGCGGACACCGCACCGGGCACTGTCACGCTATCCCAGCCATGCATGGGCATTTCATCGCGTCCGGAAAATTTGTCGAGCGACCAGGCAGCCGGGGCACGACCCGATGCGTTTAGCCCATGCAGCTGCTTGCCATCCCAAAGAATAGCGAACGCGTCTGATCCCACGCCGTTGCCCGTCGGCTCCACTACAGTGAGCGTGATCGCAGTGGCCACTGCCGCATCTGCGGCATTGCCGCCGTGCGCCAGCATTGAAAGACCAGCCTGCGCTGCCAGCGGTTGAGAGGTCGAAACGATGTTGTCTGCCAAGACGGCCGAGCGGCGTGACGGATAAATGTGCGAAGAACGCAATTGCATCAAATTGACCTTTCCAAATGTTGTCCTGCGGCTGCATTCGACGGCCTCAGGGCGAGTGTCTCACCGGGAATCCATTGCGGATTTTAGGGGTGGCGACCAGAGGCTGATCGTTAGGTTGATGTGGTCGCGCAACGCTGCAGCGGCATCATCTGCGTTCCGGCCTTGTAGGGCGTCAAGGATTGGCTGATGTGCCTCAGTTGGCGTGACAGCCCGTTTCGCGGGTTTTGAGTGACCAAAAGTTCGCAAATGCATGTGCAACATGCAGCGTGTCAGGATCGGTTCGAGTGCGTTCATGCTAGAGTGTCGAAACAATGTTAGATGGAATTTGCGATCAAGCTCGCTGAGCGCATAGGAATCGCCTTGTTTGGCGGCGGCGTCCATACGCGACAAGCAGTCCTGAAGCTCTGCGAAATCATCTTCGGTTAACCCATCGGTGGCATGGCGGACGCCCTCCATCTCTAGTTTGATGCGGATCTCTGCCATTTGCACGCCTTCGATCAGCGAGCTGCGTGTCACGGTCGTGCCATGATAGCCGCGCCTCTGCACAAGGCCTTCTTCCTGCAAACGCATCAACGCCTCGCGCACTGTACCCTGCGAAAAGTTAAATTTGCTTCCGATTTGTGGCTCAGAAAGCGTCTCGCCTGCCTGAATTTCGCGCAAGAGGATCGCGCGGCGGATTTCGTGAAACAAAGCGTCACCCTTGGTTTTCCAGGGTACTAAGCTTTGTCCAAGCGAAGAATTTTTCGTCAGGTCCACGTGAACTCGCCCATTGTTGTATCAAACTGAATCTATAGATATCGATATCGATAATTAGTTTACAGGATAGGAAAACGTGGCTACGGTCAACCGTATTGAAGACAAAAAAACGGTGATTTGCCAAAATACTACGGACGGCGCTCACCGATACCCGGCGTTTCCAATAGCGAGGCCTAAACTTGAAAGACTTGCTTGTAATCAAGGATCTGGTAGTTGAATTTCGCACGCCTGAAGGCGTGGTTCAGGCCGTCAACGGCATTTCCTATTCGGTTGCACCCGGTGAAATCGTTGCGATCGTAGGCGAGTCGGGAAGTGGTAAGTCGGTGGGTGCCCGCGCGATCCTTGGGTTGATTCCAAGTCCGCCGGGTAAGATCGTTTCCGGGTCGATTGCCTTTGACGACATTGACCTGCTGGGCTTGGACGACAAATCGATCCGGGACGTGCGCGGCAAAGAAATTGCGATGGTGTTTCAGGAACCAATGACCTCGTTGAATCCGGTCATCTCGATTGGGCGTCAGCTGACCGAGGCGATGAAGCTGCACCTGAATATGTCACAAAAAGAGGCGAATGCGCGCGGCGTTGAACTATTAGAGAAAGTCGGCATATCAGACCCTGAAGGACGTCTGAGCCAATACCCGCATCAACTGAGCGGAGGCATGCGCCAACGTGTGATGATCGCGATGGCCCTGTCTTGTTATCCAAAACTGATACTGGCGGACGAGCCGACAACGGCTTTGGACGTGACGGTTCAGGCGCAGGTGCTGTCTCTGATGAAGGACCTCTGTCGGGAGATGGGTGTTGCGCTGGTTATCATCACGCATAATCTTGGGATCGTTGCGCGCTATGCGCACCGCGTAAATGTCATGTACGCCGGAAAAATCGTCGAAACCGGGATCGCCGCTGCGCTTTATGCGAACCCCAGCCATCCCTATACACTCGGACTTCTCAATTCCGTTCCCCGGTTGGATCAGGTGCGCGGCACGCAGATCGAGCCGATCCCGGGCAGCCCGCCGGACCTCGCAGATCTGGGTCCCGGCTGTGCCTTCGAGCCGCGGTGCCGTTTTGCGACGGCCCGATGTCGCGCCGAAACACCACCGATGATCGATATCAGCGATGCCCACAGCTCGGCTTGCTGGGAAGTCGATGCCCTCCATCAGGAGACTGCGGCATGACCAATAGCGCCGTAGCCATCGCCCCGTCCCAAGGGGCCCAGGACAAGTTGATTGAGGTCGAAAACCTCAAGGTGCATTTTCCGGTGCGCAAGGGCACGATCTTCGAAAAAACCGTGGGGCATGTGAAGGCCGTTGATGGTGCCAGTTTTGACATCCACCGTGGCGAAACCCTTGGGCTGGTTGGTGAATCCGGGTGCGGCAAGACCACCATTGGACGGTGTTTGTTGCGCCTGGAAACGCCGACCGAAGGCCAGATCAAGTTCGACGGACACCAGATTGCCGGTATGGCCGGCAGTGCGGCATTGCATTACCGGCGTCAGGTGCAGGCAGTGTTTCAGGACCCGTTCAGTTCACTCAACCCGCGCATGTCTGTGGGCGATATCATCGCGGAACCGATACGCATCCACGACCGGGGCATGAACTTTGTGGGTCGGGCGCGGCGCGTCAAGGAATTGCTCGCGCTTTGCGGTCTGCCCGCCAACCTTGCAGATCGCTATCCGCACGAAATGTCCGGTGGACAACGTCAGCGCGTCGGGATCGCCCGGGCGCTTGCCCTGCGCCCAGAATTTATCGTCTGTGATGAGGCGGTTTCCGCGCTCGATGTGTCAATCCAGGCGCAGATCATCCGCCTGCTGGAAGACCTGCGCGAAGAGTTTGGGCTGACCTATCTTTTCATCGGACACGATCTGAGCGTGGTGCGCCATATCTGTCACCGGGTCGCCGTCATGTATCTGGGCAAGATTGTTGAAATCGGCGATTGTGACGCGATCTTTTCCGATCCCCGGCATCCCTATACGCGGGCCCTGCTGGACGCGGTGCCGGTACCGGACCCCGAGATCGAGCAAAAACGCCCGCACAGCTTTGTCTCTGGCGAGGTGCCCAGCCCGATGAATCCGCCGTCTGGCTGTGTGTTCCACCCGCGCTGCCCAAAAGCCCGTGACAGCTGTCGGGTGGATGTTCCCAAGACCATTTTCACTGACGACGGTCGCAAGGTGGCCTGCCCCTTTGCATGAGCGTTCAAAACCAAAATACCATAACCAAAAGGGAGATCTAAAATGGATGACAATACATATAAAAACCTGACCCAGACGCAGAGGGCAAAATTCGACACAGAGCTATCTGACGCCTATGATTTTGACCGTCGTGATCCGATGTTCGGGCTGTCCCGGGACGACATGTCGGGTCCCAAATTGAAACGTCGTGCGGTGCTGCGCCTGATGGCGGCGGCGGGCACGCTGACCGCTGCAAACATGCTGCCGGCCGGTGGCCTGATCCGCGGTGCCCAAGCCGCGGGTACCCCGGGCGGCACTCTGACCTGCGGGTGGTCCGGTGTGGGCCAGATTGTCACGCTTGACCCCGCCCAGATCAATCAGGTGGTACAATTCCAGATCATGTCAAATGTGCTGAGCGGTCTGATGCACATCAATCGGGATCTGGTTGCCGAAGGCGATCTTGCCGAGGGCTGGGAGGTCTCCGCCGACGGCACGCAGTACGTCTTCAAACTGCGCGAGGGCGTGACTTTCCACAACGGAGATGCCTTTACGGCTGACGACGTTCTTTACACCTACAACCGGTCGAAAGATCCCGAAAAATCGATCCATTCTCGGGTCTTGAGTAATGTGACCGGGCTTGAGAAGCTCAACGATCTTGAGGTCAAGTTCACGCTGGCCAAGCCTCAGGCCTCGTTCCTGACCAAGACGTTGGAACGCTCCAGCGGTCGGGCCATGACCATCGTCAGCGGCCGTGCGCTCGAGGAGATGGGCAATTCGGACTACGGGATGGCACCGGTAGGCACAGGTCCGTTCAAGGTGGTCGAGCACCAGCTCGGTCAGGGCGTCGTGCTTGAGAAATTCGAGAACTACTATGACCCTGAGCGCCCGAAGCTGGACAAGGTCATCATCAAACCGATCAGCGATGCCGAACCGCTGGCCGCAGCATTGGAATCCGGCGACATCCAGCTGATCGGCGGCAATCCGGTTCCCAGCGAACTGGTGGACCGGTTTGTGGCCAATCCCGATCTGGTGGTGGACGAAACACCCGGTCCGGGCTTCCAGTCAATCTGGATCAACCCATGGCACGAGAATATGACGGTGTCGGATTTCAACAAGCCCCTGTCCGAACTGATGAAGGAAAAAGGCTTCATGGTGCGTCTGGCAATCGCCAAGGCGTTTGATCGGGATCGCTTTCTCAAGATCGCCCATTTCGGACGCGGAACGCCGGCCTTTGGCACGATCAATCCGGCCATGGGCTTTTACTACGACGAGGCGATTTCCGAAACCAGTAACCAGCGGTTTGACCCCGAAGGCGCACGGCAGTTGATGGCGGATGCGGGCTATCCCGGCGGGGAGGGGTTTCCGACCCTGAGGTTGACCTGCACGCCGACGGGACGCCGCGAGGCGCAGGTCGCCGCCTCCATCCTGAAGGAGAACTTGGGCATCACGGTTGAGCTGGATACCAAGGAATGGACCGTCAATGTTGAAGAGTTCGATGCGATGACATGGGACCTGCGGACATCGGGCAGTGGTGGTGACTTTGACCCCGATGATGGTCTGGTGGACTGGATGCAGACCGCATCCAAATTCAACGGGCGTAAACGCGACAAGGACAAAATGCCCTTCGGTTACTTCTCGGACAGTGAAGTCGACAGTCTCGTCGACCAGCAAAGTGTGGAGGCCGATCCGGAGAAGCGCAAGGCACTGGTCCAGCAGGCCAACAAGATCACCTCTGACAAGGTGGCCTCGGTGTTCAGCTATCACCCTTCGGACATCCTGGTTCACAGCGCCAACCTGGACTTCCCTGAGCAGAGCCGGATCCCCGGACTGGTCGACCTTGACCGGGTGTCGTTCAAGTCGTGATCCGCTGACACGCGGCGCTATCCCGCATCCGGTTCGGGCGAGACGATCTTGCCCGGACCAAACACTCAACAACGGAGGCGGCCTTGACCGGATACCTACTGAAACGCACGCTTGGGGCCCTCCTGGTGATGTTCGTGGTCGCGACGCTTGTGTTCTTCATGCTGCGGCTTGTGCCGGGTGATCCGATTGCGGCCATGCTGGCCGATGTCGGCGACCCTGATGCAGTGGACGAGATCCGCCGCAAGCTCGGTCTCGACCAGCCGATGTATGTTCAATACGGAAAATGGCTCTGGAATGCGGTGCAGGGGGATCTGGGCAATTCGATCTACGGCAGTCGCGTACCAGTCGGGCAGTTGATCGCGGAATCCCTGCCGCGCACTCTTTCACTGGCCCTTTTATCGTTCTTCGTGGCGATCGTCATCGCCGTACCCGCCGGTCTGATTGCTGCGACCCGCAAGAATACGGGGCTGGATTATGCGGTGACTTTCGTGGCGTTTCTGGGGTTGAGCATGCCGGATTTCTGGCTGGCGATCCTTCTGATCATCGTCTTTGCCGCTAACCTGCACTGGCTGCCAGCCATCGGCTATGTGCCGCTGTCAGAGGGCTTCTGGCCATGGTTTTCCCATCTGATCCTGCCATCGATCGCTGTCGGCACTGCGTTTTCGGCCATCGTTGCGCGGATGATCCGCTCGTCGATGCTGGAAGTGCTCAATGCCGAATACATGCAGGTCGCGCGCGCAAAGGGGCTGAGTGAGTACACTTTGATCATGCGACACGCTTTCCCCAACGCCCTGATCCCGGTGATCACGGTGATCGGCATCGCCTTTGCCTTGCTGATGTCGGGCGCTGTCGTGGTCGAGAATGTCTTCGCGATCAAAGGTCTGGGGCGACTTTTGATCCAAAGCATCCTGAACCGCGATTACCCGGTCGTTCAGGGTGCTATCCTGATCGTTTCCGCCATCTTCGTTTTTTCCAACCTGCTGGTTGACGTTCTCTACACGCTCGTTGATCCGCGCATCAGGTATCAATCGTGAGCAAATACGCAAAAGCCTTCGGTGCCGATACGGTCAGTACCCAAGAACCTGTCCTCCGTCGCGGTCCCGGTTTCCTGCGCGAGATCGCGTACGACAAGAAGGCCGTCTTCGGCCTGATCGTGCTGGGCATCTTTGCCGTCTTTGCGTTCCTAGGGCCGTGGCTGGCACCACATGATCCGAATGCGATGCTGTTCGACATGCTGATGCCGCCATCGCTGGAATTCCCATTGGGTACGGATGATTTGGGCCGCGACCTGTTGAGCAGAGTGATCTACGGTACGCAGATATCCCTGTTTGTCGGGGTGTCGACAGTCGCCATCGCGCTGGTATTCGGCGTGGCACTGGGCCTGATCGCCGGGTATTTCGGTGGATGGCTCGACTACGTGATCATGCGCTATATCGACCTGCAGTGGGCGTTTCCGAATTTCATCATCGCGGTCTATCTGGTGGCCGTTTTCGGGGCCGGGCTGTTGAATGTCATCATCGCCATATCCTTGGCCTTCCTCGATGATTTTGCCCGCGTCGCGCGGAGCATGGTTCTGACCCTGAAAGAGGAACAATACGTCGATGCCGCGCGTGTGTCGGGGGCCTCGAACTTTCGCATTCTGACCCAGCACATCCTGCCCAACGCGGCGGCACCGATCATCGTACAGGCAACAGTCAGCGTCTCTTATGCCATTCTGGGCGAGGCCAGCCTGTCGTTTCTGGGTCTCGGTGTCGAGGCCGACACGCCGACCTGGGGACTGATCCTGGCCGATGGTCGCAGCTTTATCTCGCGGGCCTGGTGGCTGGGCCTGTTCCCGGGTGCCGCGATCATGCTGACGGTCCTCAGCATCAATTTCCTCGGCGACGGGCTGCGCGATTATCTGGATGTGCGCGAAGTGAAGGATGTCTGAGCATGGCCATGATTGATCTTGAGCAGGAATTGATCGGGGGCCTCGGCGCGAAAATGGCATTGGGCGACACTGACGCTTTGTCGCTGAAACAGTGGTGCCTGAACCAGATCGGCAAAACAGGAGAGCATCAATGACAGATACTGCCATCACCGTAGAAGACATCGAAGCCGCCGAGCGGCTGTTGGGTCTTTCCTACACTGTGCGGGAACGCCAACAGATGGTTGGCAATCTGGCCGGGCAGATTGAATCTGCCGTGGCGCGCCGCAAGGTGCCATTGTCCAACAACGTGCCGATGGCGTCGCGATTTGATCCGCGGCTGCCGGGATTTGAAATGCCCCAAGTGGCGGACAGCCAATTGTTGGCGATCCACTCCGCCCCGCTTCCCGACAGCGACGAGGATATCGCCTTTGCCCCCCTGACGCATCTGGCCACCTGGATCGCCAGCGGGCAGATCACCAGCCGCAGGCTGACCGAAATCTATCTCGCGCGAATTGCGGCGCTGAACCCAAAGCTGGAGTGTTATGCGAAGGTGATGTCGGAAACCGCATTGTCTGAGGCGGATGCGGCAGACAAATTGCTGGCGCAAGGCACCAATCTGGGTCCGCTGCACGGCATTCCCTATGGGATGAAAGACTTGTTTGACACGGCCGGTGTCACCACCGGTTGGGGTGCCGAGCCCTATCAGGAACGTGTGCCTGACTGCGATGCGCATATCGTCACATTGCTGCGTGATGCTGGCGCGGTGCTGTTGGGCAAAACCACGCTGGGGGCGCTGGCATATGGTGATATCTGGTCTGGTGGTTGGACACGCAATCCATGGAACCTGAATGAAGGCTCTAGCGGGTCAAGCGCTGGATCAGCGTCGGCCACCGCCGCCGGACTGTGCGGGTTTTCCATCGGGACCGAAACCTTGGGATCGATTACATCGCCCAGCCAGCGCTGCGGCACCACTGGGCTGCGGCCCACTTTCGGACGGGTGTCTCGCGCAGGCGGAATGGCACTTTGCTGGTCGCTCGACAAGGTCGGGCCGATCTGCCGCGGCGTCGAGGATACCGCGATGGTGCTGGCCGCAATCAATGGCGTGGACATTGGCGACCGCTGCACAATCGCGGCACCGTTCAACTTTGATGCAAACCAAGGTATAGAGGGCATGCGTTTGGGTTATTTACCAGAAGCCTTCGGCGAGGGTGCAACCGAGGTTGACCATGCCGCTCTGGCCGCTGCGAAGGATCTTGGAATTGAGGTCGTCGAGGTCGAGCTGCAGGATTTACCCTATGGGGCCTTGATGAATGTGGTCTACGCCGAAGCCGCCGCGGCGTTCGAGCATCTGACCTTAGAAGATACTGACGATACGCTAAAATGGCAGGACGATGGGGCCTGGCCCAATACCTTCCGCAAGGCGCGGTTCCTGTCGGCCGTCGATCACGTACAGCTGGACCGTTTGCGTTATCTGGTCATGCAGTCATTGGACACGCTGTTCAGTAACGTCGATGCGCTGATTGGCCCATTCATGACCGGCCCGATGCTGGTAGCCAGCAATTTCACCGGCCATCCCTGCCTGCACTTACGTGCCGGGTTCCTTGAAGCTGGGACCCGCAGTGCCGCATCACTGGGGGCTGGCAAACTGACCACTGGAAACGCCACCGGTGCGGGCCCAACTTTCACTGTGCCACAGGGAATATCCCTGTGGGGTCGGCTGTTTCAGGAAGGCCCGCTGCTGAACCTTGGTATGGCGCTGGAACGTAAACTGGCCGTGGCGGACAGACGCCCCGGCTTTGCGATTTGAGCAGACCTGACACTGACGCGACCGGCATCCAGTCGTAGCGCAGCATCTGAAAAACCAGAAGCCCATCGCAGTTGGGCCGGAATCCTACTTTTCAACCGGGCTTTCCCGTCCTTCGGGACATTGAGGCCCATCCACGAGGAGAGACAAATGAAACGCAGAGATTTTCTTAAATCCACATCCGCGGTTGTTGGCGGCACAATCCTTTACAGTGCCGTGCCAGCGCTTGCGCAATCGACACCGGTCAGCGGCGGAACCCTGATCTGGGGCCATTCCGAGACGACACAGAACCTTGATATGCACCAGACCGGCACTGCCTCAACCGGGCGGGTGCTGCAGAACGTGCACAGCTCGATCGTGACGGTGGACAAGGATCTGAACGTCATTCCGAACCTTGCTGAAAGCTTCGATCTGTCCGAGGACGGCCTTGTCTACACCTTCAAGCTGCGCTCTGGCGTCAAATTCCACGACGGGTCTGACATGACCTCTGCCGACGTGAAATATTCGTTCGAGCGGTGCAAGGACCCGGCGACGGGGGCGGTCAACTTTGAGGTTTTCAACGCGGTTGAGTCCATCGAAACACCTGATGACCTGACCGTCATCGTTACGTTGAACAGCATCAATGCGCCTTTCCTCAGCCGTCTGGCGGAAAACGGTGCCGGTGTGATCATGCCCGAAGGCTCGGGCGAGGTGCAGGGCACCACGCCGATTGGCGCCGGTCCATTCAAGTTCGTGCGCCGGGAATTTGGCAACGAGGTCGAACTGGCGCGGTTTGACGAGTACTGGGAAGGCCCCGCCTATCTGGAAAAGATCATGATCCGCGAGATCACAGAGCCTACGGTGCGTCTGACTGGCCTGCGGACAGGCGAACTGCACATGATCAACGATATCCCTGCCGACCGGATGGCCGAGATCAAAGAAGACCCGGCGTATCAGGTTGTCACGTGGTTCCCGCTGAACTGGGACTTTTTGAACATGAACCACGACTTCGAGCCATTCAAGGATGCCCGCGTGCGCAAGGCCTTTGATCTGATGATCGACAAAGAGGCGCTGCTGGAAGGTGCCTTATGGGGCGAAGGCGCGGTCACGGCGTCGCCCAGCTATCCGACCTCGGCATCCTACAACCACGATCTGGTGCAGCGGCCACAGGATTTCGAACAGGCTCGCGCGTTGCTTTCCGAGGCGGGCTATGGCCCGGGAGAGTTGAAGGTGGTGTTCAAGGTCACGACCAATTACCCCTACCACGTCGAGGCCGCCCAGATCATGCTGGAGTGGTTCCGCGAGGGCGGGGTGGATATGAGCATCGAGCAGCTGACCTGGTCTGATTGGCTAAGCCAGGTCTGGGTCGACAAGGATTTCCAGATCTCGATGATGAACTTCTTCACGCTGTGGGAACCGGACTTCCTGTACTACAGTCTGTGGAACACGACCGGTGCGTTCAACTACCGCAAGATCAGCGATCCGGTGATTGATGAACTGACGGAAAAGGCGCGCATCACTGTCGACCCTGACGCGCGGGCCGATATTTACAAGGCCGTGCAGCAGCGGGTCTTTGACGAAACCCACGATGTCTATTTGTGGTTCCGTAACGGATCAATCGGGGCACAACTCTCGGTCGGTGGGCTGGATACGGTCGTGCATCCGAATGGATCGAACCTGAATTTCCACAAGGTTTGGCTGAACGCATGATACTACGGCGCGGGCCTTTTCGTGGCCCGCGCCGCGCTTTTATTGGAACGAATTGAATGACCTATGTCTTGAACCGCCTCCTGTCACTGGCGATCACCTTGCTGCTGATCTCGGTGATCACATTCGTCGTGACCAACATCCTGCCGGGCGACGTGGCGATGATGATCATGGGCACGCAAAGCAACCCCGAAGCGCTGGCGGGCCTGCGTGAATCGCTTGGGCTGAACGATCCGTTGATTGTGCAATATGGCCGCTGGATCGGTGGTATGCTGACCGGGGACTGGGGCACCTCGCTGGTGTTCAAGGAACCCATCGGTCCGTTGTTGCTGCAAAAGATGACCGCCAGTTCCCTGATCGTGGTGATGTCGATGACCATTGCGCTGACCGCCGCCGTGCCGCTTGGCATCTGGGCGGCAGTTCACCGAGACCGCTGGCAGGACACCGCCAGTAGCACTACTGCGCTATTGGGCGTCAGCCTGCCGGACTTCTTCTGGGGGATCATGCTGATACTTTTGTTCGCCAGGACCCTAGGGTGGCTGCCCTCAAGCGGGTTTGTTGATCCGTCTGAGAACTTCGTGCTGGCACTGAAACATGCCTTTCTGCCATCCCTTGCGCTGGGCCTGGGGTTGATGGCGCATCTGACCCGCATGACCCGAGCGACCATGACAGGCATTCTGGGCCAGGAATTTATCCGCGTCGCCCGCGCCAAAGGCCTGTCGGAACGCACCGTCGTCTGGCGCTATGGGTTGTCCAACGCGGTTGGTCCGGTGATGACCGTAGCGGGCCTGCAGATCGGGTATCTGTTTGGTTCGATCATCGTGATCGAGAGTCTGTTCAACTACACTGGCATGGGGTGGCTGACCTATCAGGCGCTGTTGAACCGCGACATTCCACTGATCCAATCCAGCGTCTTTGTGATCGCCGCAGTGGTCATGCTGGCCAATCTAATCGTCGATCTGTTGTACGTGCTGGTCGATCCGCGAATTCGGCTGGGATGACGAGATGAAATCCTTTTTTACATCAAAAGGCATCATTGGAATCGTTCTGGTCACTGGCGTTGTGTTGGTCGCAATCTTCGCTCCGCTTGTCATTCCCGCCGAGTTTGCCACCAAGATGAACATGCGCGCGCGGCTTGATCCGCCAAGCATGGATTATCTGTTTGGCACCGATCAACTGGGCCGGGATCTTTTCTATCGGGTCATGTTGGGTGCGCGTACTTCAGTCATGATCGCGGTATCCGCCGTGGTCATGAGCGTCGTGATCGGCCTGCCGCTGGGCATTATCTCTGGTTATTATGGGGGTGTCACCGACAACTTGCTGATGCGACTGGTGGATACTCTGCTGAGTTTTCCGGTGCTGTTGCTGGCGCTGACGATCAGCGCCGTGTTGGGGCCAAACCTGCAAAATACGATCATTGCCATCGGCATCGCGTTTACGCCCTTTCTGGCCCGCATTATCCGGGGTGAGGCATTGCGGATCGCGCAGATGCCTTATGTCGAGGCGGCACGAGCAGCAGGCACCACCGACCTGATGATGATCCTGCGCCACATTCTACCCAACATCATGCCGCCCGTCATAGTTCAGGCGACGATCAGCTTGGCCTTCGCAATCCTGGCCGAGGCAGGGCTATCGTTTCTGGGCCTCGGAACCCAGCCGCCGCGCGCTTCGTGGGGGCTGATGATTCAGGCTTCGCGCGATTATCTGGACGTGGCACCCTGGACCGCGCTGGTGCCGGGGGCCGCTGTCGCGTTGACGGTACTCGGCCTGAATATGTTCGGGGATGTGCTGCGCGACGCGCTGGATCCACGCTCGCGGTCGGGAGGCTGAACATGCTTGAAGAACCCAGACAAACCCCGATCGTCGAAATCGACGGTTTGAGGGTGGAATTTGACACCGACGATGGCATCGTTGTCGGGGTCGAAGATGTCAGCTTTTCCATCAATCCCGGCGAAACCGTCTGTGTTGTCGGCGAATCCGGTTCGGGCAAATCCGTCACCTCGCTGTCGCTGATGCGGCTGGTCGAATTCGGCGGTGGGCGGATCACCGGCGGACAGCTTCACTTTACCCGCCCCGGCGGTGAGGTGCTGGATGTTGCAGGTGCCGACACTGATACGATGCGCGATATCCGTGGCAACGAGATCGGGATGATCTTTCAGGAACCGATGACCTCGCTCAACCCGGTGTTTACAATCGAACGGCAGCTGACTGACGGGCTGCGCGTGCATCGGAACCTCAGCCAGGAGGCCGCCCGCGCCCGGGCGCTGGAATTGCTGCGCGAAGTCCGCATCCCGGAACCGGAACAACGCCTGCGACAATACCCGCACGAATTGTCGGGCGGCATGCGCCAGCGGGTGGTGATCGCGATGGCAATGGTATGCGAGCCGCGCCTGCTGATCGCTGATGAACCCACGACGGCGCTGGATGTGACCATTCAGGCCGAAATACTGGCGCTGATCGACCGGTTGAAGCGTGAAAACAACATGGCGGTGCTTTTCATCACTCACGACATGGCGGTGGTCGCCCAGATGGCTGATCGCGTGGTGGTAATGTATCGTGGCAATCTGGTTGAGAGCGGACCGGTCAGGCAGATTTTTGAGGCACCGACCCAAGACTACACCCGCGCACTTTTGGCCGCCGTGCCGCGACTGGGCGAGATGACGGGTACGCCCGCGCCCGAACCCATGCGCGTCGTCGGGGCAGAGGCCACGGCGGTGTCGCAGACACTGGAACCAGCCGAATATCCTGAACCACTGCTCGAGGTGCGAAACCTGACCACCCGATTTGCGGTCAAGGGGGGGGTGTTGCGTAGAACCACGGCCTATGTCCACGCGGTCGAGGATGTCAGCTTTACCGTCAACAAAGGCGAGACCCTGGCACTGGTGGGTGAATCCGGCTGTGGCAAGTCCAGTTGCGGTCGCTCAATTCTGCGGCTGGTCGAACCAACTTCGGGCGAGGTTGTGATCGACGGCACCGACATTATTGCGCTAAATGCCGCCAACCTGCGCCGGGCACGACGCAACATGCAGATGGTGTTTCAGGACCCCTTTGCCTCGCTCAACCCATATCGGCGGCTACGCGATCAGGTGGCAGAGCCGTTGCTGAACTTCGGCATCGCCTCTGGATCCGAGTTGGAGGATCGGGTGTCGACGCTGTTTGACCGCGTTGAGTTGCCGCGCAGCTTTTTGCGCAGATTTCCACACGAACTGTCGGGTGGTCAGCGCCAGCGCGTTGCCATCGCCCGCGCCCTTGCCACCAATCCCAAGCTGATCATTGCGGACGAGGCTGTCTCGGCACTGGATGTATCGGTGCAGGCGCAGGTATTGAACCTGATGATGGAACTTCAGGCCGACCTTGGCGTGTCGTTTCTGTTCATCAGCCACGACATGGCCGTGGTTGAACGGGTCGCCCACCGGGTCGGCGTGATGTATCTGGGCCGGATCGTCGAGATCGGTTCACGCGCGCAAGTATTTGAAAATCCGCAACACAGCTATACCAAATCGCTGATAGCGGCCGTGCCAATTGCCGACCCAACCCGCCGGACGGTCCATGATAACTTGAAATTTAAACCGATCCCATCGCCAGTGTTCCCTGTCGGTCACCAGCCCCAACCCTCTGTCTATTACGAAGCGGCCCCTGGCCACTTCGCGCTGAACGACTGATCCAAGAAAAGGCGAGAGGAATCCATCGTCATCAAGAACTGCCTTGCCGAAATGCACCCCGAAAACAGCGCATAGCGCCGCGACCTGTACGAAAATCCGGAACCGATGTATGACACCCGCCGAACATCTGAGCTTGTTGCTGACATGTTGCGCGAGGTTGGCTCTGTCGCCGTGATTTTCCAGCCCGCTGAAGAGAGCGGCACCGTTGGAGAGGCGATGATCAAAGACCGCATGATTGAGCGTTTTGGGATCAAGGAAGTCTAGTGCATGCACAATCCGCCGGGTCCACCTGTCGGCGAGTTCGCCTTCCGACCAGGGCTACTTTATGCAGCAGCTGACCAATTCGAAATCGACGTCATCGACAAGGGCCACACCGTCGAGGTGCATCATCCGGAATACGACTTCTACGACAAGGCAATCCTAGTGGGCTGTCCCTTTTTGGGCTGAACTCGTAGAAACCCGGACGCCCACCTAAGCGGGCCCAAGGACTAAACTTTAGAACATTTGAGGCGTACTTTGTGTTCGCAGGTATTCAGACTTCAAATATTCCCCGCGACAAGATGGCCTTGCCCGATGTCTATTAGGTTCATCATTTTGGGGCGTTGCCCGATTTTGTAGACCGGGCTTGGAACGTCTCCTGTCAGACGCGTGTCGCTGGTCCGGATGTGGGCCGGATCGGGCACTGGCACGGCTTCGATCAAGCGTTGAGTATAGGGGTGCTGTGGGTTTCCGAAAACCTGCCGGCAACTGCCCATTTCCACGATTTGGCCCAAGTACATGACAGCAACACGGTCAGCGATATTTTCGACCACGGCCATGTCATGGGAGATAAACAAATACGCGAGCCCCATTTCCTGTTTCAATTCACCCAATAATTCGAGCACCTGCGCCTGAACAGATACGTCCAATGCCGAAACAGATTCGTCAGCAATAATCAGATCAGGATGCAACGCCAACGCGCGGGCGATGCAAATGCGTTGCCGCTGACCACCGGAAAACTGGTGCGGATGCCGGTCAGCCGCGTCGGCAGGAAGCCCAACCCGTTTGAGCAGGTCCAGCACAGTTGCTTTCCGATCCGCGGTGGTTCCGATGCCGTGGATGGTCAGGGGTTCGGCAATCAGATGTCCGACCTTCATGCGCGGATCAAGGGCCGCCATCGGATCTTGAAACACCATCTGAACATTGCGGCACAGCGCCTTGCGCCCGGCCGAGTCCAAGCCTTCAAGATGGCGACCTTTGACCTCAATCCGGCCGGTATGAGATGCCAGACCGACAACCGCCCTGGCGATGGTGGATTTGCCACAGCCGCTTTCCCCAACCAGTGCGAATGTTTCGGCCCGGGCAATGTCAAAGCTGACATTTTCAACCGCGTGCACCCGGTGCGTGACCCGGCCCATAATGCCGCCACGAACATCAAAATGGACCGCCAGATTGTCCAACCTCAGAACCGGCTGATCCTTTGCAGGCAGCTTTGGCGGTTTGCTGGTGCCATCGCCCATGCGCGGCACGGCCTCCAAAAGCTGTTGGGTATAGAGTCTGCTGGGGGCCGCGAACAGGGTCTTGACGTCGTTGACCTCTTCGATAGCGCCGTCTTTCATCACGATAACCCGGTCGGCCATTTCGGCAACGACGCCCATGTCATGGGTAATCAGCAAGATCGCGGTGTCATGTTCGGCTTGAAGATCGCGCAAGAGGTCGAGAACTTCGCGTTGCACGGTGACATCCAACGCGGTGGTGGGTTCATCCGCGATCAGCACTTCGGGCTCCAACGCCAGCGCCATTGCGATCATCACGCGCTGGCGCATGCCGCCCGAAAACTCATGAGGGTATTGGTCAAGCCGCTGCTCAGGCTGGCTGATCCGGACCGACCGAAGGGCGTCCAGCGCGCGGACGCGGGCCTCGCGGCGGCTGATCAGTGTGTGCGCACGGATTGCTTCGGAAATCTGTGTGCCAATGGTCAGAACCGGGTTGAGCGACGTCATCGGTTCTTGAAAAATCATCGCTATACGATTGCCGCGGATGTCGCGCATCTGGGCTTCGCCAAACTGGGTTAGATCGCTTCCGTTCAACCGGATGGCACCGCCTGTAACCTGCACTGCGGGGGGCGGCAAAAGCCCCATGATGGCCAAGGAGGTGATCGATTTCCCGGAACCGCTTTCCCCTGCGATGGCCAGAATCTCCCCTTTTTCGAGAGTGAAGCTGATGTCACGGATCAGCGGCTTTTGGCCTTGTTCACTGCGCACCGATACCGTCAGTCCGTCAACTTTGAGGACAGGCTGTTCCAAGACGGCCTCAAGGGCCGCCTCAGTTTTCTTGTATGCTTCTGGCATCATTCAAAAACACATCGCGGGAAGTAAAAGCTGACGACCCAATTGGGCATATCAACAATCTCCGAGATCCTAAGATCACCACAGGTCGACACCAGCATATAGGCATCTACCGCTGACATGCCGCGCTGTTTGCACAACAAGTCAACCATTGCCGACACCGCATCACGCGCCGCCTGCATCAGGTCAGGGCCCATGCCGGTTGTGGCTTCGTAGCCTTTGGCATCAAGATGATTGGTGACGGGACCCGGCGTGGTAAAGCGTGGGGTTTTCAGATTCTCACCCTTGACCAGATCCAGCGTCAAAACCACGTCCATTGGACTTTCAATTGCCGTGCCACATACCTCTCCATCACCCTGTGCCGCATGGGTGTCGCCAACACTGAACAGCGCGCCGGCCACTTCAACAGGAAGATAAAGCGTCGTGCCCGCCGCCAGATCACGGATATCCAAATTGCCCCCGACCCGCCGGGGCGGGACAATTGAATGCAAACCCGCTTCTGCCAAGGCGTTCCCGATGGTGCCGCAAAACGGCTTTAGCGGTACCTTGCCCTGATCGCCCCAAAGCGCGGGCGCAAGCGAGCTGGGATCGTACTTCCATAAGGTCAACGCAGCATCCGTGAACTGATCCGCCAACAGGCCGAAGCCGGGAATATTGGCGGTCCAGCCCCAGCCAGAGGGCGCGAAGCTTTCGATGGAGACTTTTACGCTGTCGCCGGGTTCGGCCCCTTCGATGTAGATCGGACCCGAAACCGGGTTGATCTTGCCGAAATCCAGATCGACCACATCCTGCACCGTGGACGACGGGCCAAGCTGGCCCGCCGAACTGTCGTGGCAGTGAAACAGGATTGTCGAACCGGGCGTGACCCGTTCGGCCGGGGCAATGGAATTGTCCCAGCCGAAATGGTGCTGCGCGTGGTGGATCGTGTAATTACAAGCCTGACACATGCGCTTACTCGGTCACGTAGACGTAGTCATAGTTGACCGGGATCGATACCGGATCAACGTAAAGCGCGTCGGCCCCGCCCATGCGCGGCGATTTCATCGTGTAGCGCTGTTCGTTGAACACCGGCACCCAGGGCGCATCTTTCATCACACCCATATAGACGTCCGACCACATGTTCATGCGATCATCCACCATGCCTGGATCGGTGATGCTGTCCGCCTTGGTCGCCATCGTGTCCAGCTCTTCGTTGCAATACCACGACCAGTTCCAGCCGCCTTCGACTGCCCCGTCGCACCCAAGAATCGGGCCGTAAAAGTTGGATGGATCGGGGAAATCTGCGATCCATGCCATACCGCCAGACCAAATCATCGGAGCAGTGCCATTGCCGCCGGCCTCAATCACGTTGGCTTGGGCCAGTGATTTGATCGCTGCCTTGACGCCGATGGCATCGAGATCACGCTGGATTGCCTGGGCGATGCGCGGGTTGGGGTCGGTGTTCATCACGTAAAGCTCGGTTTCGAACCCTTCGGGATGTCCTGCCTCGGCCAGCAGTGCCTTGGCACCGTCGACGTCAAAGGCATAGCCCGGATAATCCGGGGTATATCCGGGCATCGAAGGTGGCAGGGGTTGCGTGGCCGGAACCGCGCGCCCGTTGATGATCTGCACGATCCGGGCTTTGTTGATGGCCATGTTGATCGCCTGTCGCACCCGCACATCGTCCATTGGCGGCGTGTTGACGTTGAGGGTGATGTAGCCGGTGTGAAGCTGTCCGCCCTCAACTACACGTTCAGCTTGAGCCGGGTCTGACATCACCTCCTGAAACTTTGCCGGGGGGATGCCATCGCCGGGAACGTCCACCTCTCCATTCTGAAGCCGCAGCAGGGCAACGACCGGTTCCTGCCCCACTTCGAAGGTCACCGAATCCAGATAGGGGATGCCCGCGCGCCAGTAATCGGGGTTCTTGTTAAAAACCAGCCGCTGCCCAAGCGTCCATTCGCCAAGGCTGAAGGCACCGGTGCCGACGGGTTGTTTGCCAAAGTCATCTCCTGCCGCATCGACCGCTTCTTTTGGGACGATCGACGCAAAGTTCAGCGCCATGACATGCAGAAAGGTTGCGTCGGGTCGTGACAGAGTGATTTCGACGGTGCTGGCGTCCAGAACCTTTACCCCGTCAAGATGGTCGGCGGCACCGGATGAGACCTCGTCAAAGCCTTTGATTGAGCCAAAGAAGCCCGCGCCGGGAGATTGCGTCGTTGGGTTGGTCACCCGGTCGAGCGAATATTTGACGTCGTCGGCGGTCATCACCCGCCCGTTGTGAAACTTGACGCCAGCGCGCAATTTGAAGGTAAAGACCATGCCATCATCGGACACGGCATAGCTTTCGGCCAGGCCGGGGCGTAGGTCGGTGGTGCCGGGGTCGTAATCCATCAGACCGTCAAAGATTGATTTGATCATCGACCAGTTTTGCCAGTCATAGCCGATGGCAGGGTCCAGCGTCGCCACGTCATCCTTGTAGGTGATCACGATATTTCCGCCCGGTTTGGCATTCGGGTCGGGTTGATAGCCTTCGGCGAGCGCGGGCAGCGCAAACCCAAGAACCAGTGCGGATGTACAGAGTAGCTTTTTCATTTGGTATTCCTCCTTGTTGAATTTGAATGACCCTCAACGCAGTTTGATGCGCGGGTCGATCAGCGGTGTGATGATGTCCGCCAACAGATTTCCCAGAACGATTGCAAAGGCAGTGACCAGCGTGACGCCCATAATGATCGGGATGTCGACGCGCTGAATTGCCTGCCAGGCAAGCTGGCCGATACCGGGCCAGCCAAAGACACTTTCAACGACGACAAGCCCGCCCATGAAAATGCCAATATCAATCCCGATCATGGCAATCACTGGTAGGATGGCATTTGGGATCGCATGGCGCAGGATAATGCGCCTTCGGGTCAGGCCCTTGGCGCGGGCGGTGCGGATGAAATCCTGCTGAAGGACCTCGATCATCGACGACCGCATCATGCGACTGTACCAACCCGATCCCATGATCCCCAACGCCACAGCGGGCAAGACAAGATGTGCCGCTGTGCCATAACCACCGATCGGGAACCATCCCAGTTGCACGGCAAAGACATAAAGCAACAGCAGCGAGACCACGAATTGCGGGGCCGATACGGCAATGAATGATGTGATCATCAGCGTCTGATCCAAGGGCTGTTCGCGCCGGATCGCGGCGATAACCCCCATAGACAAACCGATAATCAACTCGCAAATGATACCCGCGCCCATCAGCAAAAGCGTCGGGGGGAGGCGCGCAGCAATCAGCTCACTAACTTGGGTTTTCTGCAGATAACTGCGCCCCATGTCACCTTGGAGCAGGCCGGAAAGATATCGGTAATATTGAACGACAAAGGGTTGATCCAGTCCCAGTTGCTCTCGGATATTCTGGACTGTTTGCGCGGTGGCGGAACGTCCGGCGATCTGGCGAACCGGGTCGGCGGGCAGCACGTACAAAAGCAAAAAAGTGATGAACGAGATGCCCAGCATGATCAAAGCCGATTGCACCAGCCGGCGGACAAGGTAGGCAAGCATCAGCTGCGCCCCCGCTGTGTGGGATCCAAAACGTCACGCAGGGCGTCGCCGACCAGATTGAAGGCCAACGCCAGGATCAGAATGGCGAAACCGGGAAGAAAAACCAGCCACGGAGCCGACTGAAAATAGGTTTGGTTTTCGAAAATGATGTTGCCCCAGGATGGCGTTGGAGGCTGCACGCCGACACCCAGAAAGCTGAGCGTCGCCTCAAGCAGAACTGTGGTGGAAATTCCCAAAGTTCCCCAAACAATCAGGATCGGAACCAGATGCGGCAGGATATGGTGGAACAGGATGCGGCCGGTGCCAGCCCCCAGTGTCTTTTCGGCTGCGATGAAATCACGTTCCGCCAAAGATGTGGTTTCGGTATAGATCACCCGCGCGGTCTGAACCCAGTTCACCAGCGCAATCACCATTGCAACGATCCACAACGAGGGCTGAAAGATCGCGGCAAGGCAGATCGCCAGCAAAAGCGCGGGGAAAGCCATCATCAGGTCGGTGAATCGCATCAGGATCGTTCCGATCCAGCCACGCAAATAGCCAGCCGTGACACCAATCAGGGTGCCAATGATCAATGCCAATCCGTTTGCAACCACACCGATGATCAGTGACGTTCTTGCGCCATATAATATGCGCGAAAACAGATCGCGCCCAAGCAGGTCAGTGCCCAACGGGAAATCGCCGCCCGGCGGCAGCGGCGCGCCCTGCAGGGTCAGCCCCTCGAAATGCTGCTCATTTGGCGAGTATGGCGCGATCAGCGGCGCGAAGAGAGCCCCGATCACGATCACGGCAATCAACACCAGACCAAACACAGCCAGTTTTCGGCGGACAAGGCGACGCCAAGGCCCAGCTTCGGCGACCTCGGCCTCAACCCCGATGACCATGTCGGTCATGCAAATCCCCCTTTTCAAGATGTTGGGCAACAACCCTTCGCGCCGCGTCCTCGAAGTTGATCCGCCAATCCATGGCCATGCGGCGCAGCCGATCATATGCGGCGTCTTCATCGACACCGGACACCATCAAAAAGTTGACGGCCCGCACGACGGTCTGACGCTCGTTCAGACGCCGGCGAAGGCTGTCCACATCATCCAAAAGTGCTTTTCGGGCATTGTGGGCCGCGCGCGCAATCAAAAGCGCGCTATAGACCCCGCCATCCCCAATTGGCTTAAGGAGTTGGGCATCGGCACCGGCAGACAACGCCCAGTCAATCCGTCCTGGTGCCTCGCTGCCAATCAGAGCGATCAATGGCATCGGCGACTGGCCAGGGGGCCACGGGAATTGCTCATCATGCCCCATGTCTGCATCAAAAAACACGAAATCCGCCCCCAAGGCACCAGCATCAAGCACGGGCCAACTGGTCGAAATCTGCAACCCAATTGCAGTGAGTTGGCGCGACAAATTCCGGACCGTTACGTGTTCACGGTGCAATATGATGGCATGGGCCCCGCCGAGCTCTTGAATGGAAACACGCCGTGTCATGACACCACCCGCAACTTTGGCGCAATGCCTTCAAGCCCACTCCGCCCCCGCGACAGGTATGGGTCGCCCATGATCGGTGCAAATTGCCTTCTCACGGCGAATTCGCCGCCTTCGACCTGACCGATCAGCACCGGCAGCCGGGTGTGATGGGTCTGGGGGTCAACAATGCCTTCTGCCGCGCCATCCATACGAAGCAGTTCAGACAAGCTGAGGGTTTCGGCATCTGGACACAAGTTTAAAAGCCGCGCCAGCTCGCGGACCGCCGTAAAGGTCGCGGCCTCGTGCGACGAATTGAAATTATGCCCCTCCGGCCAGGCGGTCGAGCCGCGGAAATATGGCCCTACGGCCACCAGACCTTCTGCGGCATCGCCAAGTGCTGGCAGCTCACATTCGGTCAGGTTACACGACATTATTGGACAGTTTTCGGGCAAAAAATGGGGGTTGGTTTTGGCCAGCTCGCGATAGGCCGCAATGAATTGATACTGGGATCGACCGATCATTGAATTGAGAATGAAATCAGGACGCGCCGAGGCAATTTCGCGGATCATCAGATCAACGTCCGGCGACCCAACCGGCAAATACCGTTCACCCAAAATTTCACCACCTTGCGCAGTGATCTCTTGGCGCGCGATGCGGTTCATCTCCCAACCCCAGATATAGTTGGATCCGGTCAGATAGGCCCGTTTTCCATAGGTTGGCATCGCCCAGTCGAGCAGCGGCAACAGGTGCTGGTTGGGGCAGGCATGGGTATAGACCACATGGTCAGATGCCTCAAACCCCTCGTAGGGCACCGTATACCACAAGGTTGCCCCAGCACGTTCCAGCGTCGGGATCACCTCTTTGCGGCTCGAAGAGGTTACACATCCGACCACATGGCGTGCATTGGTGTTGTCCAGAATGTCGCGACACAATGGTTCATATCGATCGATATTACCCTCGGGATCACGCTCGACTGCATGCAAGGTAAAAGCCAGGTTCGGGTCCGCATTGATTTGGGCAATGGCGGACATAGCCCCTACACGGCAGGCTTCAGAGATCAGCGAATAGGTGCCTGACCGCGACAGAAGCAGGCCAATTTGGATTTGACGTTTTCCCAAACTTCCCCCCAAACAAAAAAAACCCGCGCCGACCTCTTGCTAGAGATCAAACTGCGGGGCGCGAATGCCAAATAGGTGTTTTTCCGAGTGTTGCCTCAAGGGTGACGCCAGAGCTGCATTCTGTCAATAACTTAATCGGCCCATGATTTACGTGTTGAAATACTTGCCTTCAGTGCATGTGCCCATGACACTGACGTCCGGATCAAATTCACAGAATGAATCTGCTCGACCTATTTCACCAACCCGCAGATCATCTTCTCTTGTTTTCAAGTCACCTTTGATGAGTGTCATGCACGCGCAAAGCACTAACGTCTCTTCTTTCTTTGTAATGCTCTTTTTGTTTGATGGTGTGACGACGGACTCAATTTCCGCGCTGAAGGCACGTAAACCACTGGGAAGAGTCCTTTAGGCATTCGAGTTTCATCCTGGGTGAAGATTTTACCTTTTACGATGGGCCGACATACGCATTGGGCGCTATGTGTCGATTGCCGCCACTTGCGCGCGCACAGCGAGCGGCGATTTGGTCCTGAACTCTGTGAGTCGGCCATCCCCCGAATTTGCACCCGCGGCGAATGGCGGGTCTGACGGGCCTCACTGCAGGATGACAAGCACCGGGCGAACGACGGCTATGGGCCTTCCTTGTGTGTGATGGTTTGCCCGTGATGGAAACATGCTGCGCCCGATCTAATGGCTGCTTTGAGGCCAAAGTGACGGATTCAGCAACGCGTATTAACGTGTGCTTTCAAGAGAGGTGCATCTTCGAAGTTCGCTTTGAAGGTTCAGATTTTGTATTTGTCCCTGCAAGGCAACATAGCCCCGCTAGAGAAGTTAGTGCTAGTCAATCTGTCAATGTGTCTGCCCGCTGTCCGGCCCGATTGTGGTGAATTGGAAGCGTTTTTCCATAGAGTTGCTGAGTGCGCTCAACGCTGCCCACCATGTCCGGCTCTTCCACATATGAAAAAATGGCAACATAGCGGGGAGTTTGGCCTTCGAGAGGTGCTACCCGATGCAGCGAGTAGCGACCTTTGAACAATTGCAAATCGCCGGGTTCAATCTCCAGCGCATTCACTTTCTCGGACGTGCCGTCAAGAACCCTGGAAACCTCTGCAAAGTTCTCGTCCGCGCTGCTGCGTATCATCGGGGCGTATTCGAAAGCACCGCCGCGTTCTGCATTCTGCAGCGCCAGCGTTACTGTGAAATTGTTGGTGTCAAAGTGCCACGGAAACCCATTCCCTTCCACAGCGGCATTCACGATGACGTCTGCCAATGGGTCAGCGTAGCGAAAGAACCGGTCTTCCGGCTGCTCAAGGCACTCGCGAATGAATGTGTCGAAACCATCACTGTCAAAAATGGTGCGTAGCGCACCGTCAGAATGGAAGTTGTCGGCCGGAACGAACGCGTTCGACCTATCAAAAAATCTCCGCCTCGGATCAGACTGTGGCAAACTTAAGTCTTCCGACGTGAAATAGGCGTTGGTGCGCGAATAGCTGCGGTGGCCTTCGCCTGCTACACCTTCTGCTTCTGCAACTGAGGCGGCGATCCCCTCTGGTTTCAGAAAGCCCTTGAGAACAGCACAGCCTTGCATTTTCAACGCACTGCGTACCCGATCCAAGATAGCATCACGCGAGGTTCCAGGGGTCGAAATCGGGTAGCGTTCGAAATCGATAAGATCTTTTGCCTTAAGTCGCATTGGCTTGCCTAAGAATGAGTTGCACCGATCGAAGTGTGGAGTTGCAACTGACCTCGCGCTAACGGCAACACGACGATCCGAGGTCGTTTTTTGCGCATGATGAGGTCACGGTCATTCGCAAAGAGCACCAACAACGGCGACTTCGTCCGCGTAGAGGTTACTTGGGTGTGACGGGAATTTAGTCAAAAGACCGCTGGGTTTGCGCGGGCATGATGTTGGGTCCGCAAGAATGGTCGCCGGCTGATTTCACCAGCTAGAGGCCATCAGCAAACTATTCCTTGATATGGCCCATGTCACCCAACCATGCCGACGATTTCGTAGGTTTTCTTCAAGATCGGTGCCGTAATCTCGCGTGCTTGCCCGGCCCCTTTGGCAAGGATGCGGTCAATCTCTGCCGGGTCGGCCATCAGGCGGGCCATTTCGTCTGAAATGGGGGCGAGTTTTGCGACTGCCAATTCGGCCAGCAGCGGTTTAAAGGTGCCAAATTGCTGGCCTCCCACATCTGCGAGTACCTGATCGACGGTTTGGTCATTGAGGGCCGCATAGATGTTGACCAGATTGCGCGCTTCGGGGCGGTTCTCCAGCCCTTTGGCTTCGGAGGGCAGGGCGTCGGGGTCGGTTTTGGCTTTGCGGATCTTTTTGGCGATTGCATCGGCATCATCCGTCATATTGATGCGGCTGGCATCCGACGGGTCGGACTTCGACATCTTTTTGGACCCGTCGCGCAGGGACATGACGCGGGTTGCGGCCCCTTCGATGACGGGTTCAGTGATGGGGAAGAAGTCAACGCCGTAGTCGTGGTTAAATTTGGCAGCGATATCGCGGGTGAGCTCAAGGTGCTGTTTCTGGTCTTCACCCACAGGCACATGGGTCGCGTGGTAAATCAGGATGTCGGCCGCCATGAGGGCCGGATAGCCAAAGAGACCCAGACTTGCGGCCTCGGCGTTCTTGCCCGCCTTGTCCTTGAATTGGGTCATGCGGCCCATCCAGCCCATGCGGGCGACGCAGTTGAATATCCAGCCCAGTTGCGCGTGCTCAGGCACCTGGCTTTGATTGATCAGGATGGATTTGTCGGGGCTGATGCCGGACGCGATGAACCCTGCCGCCAGTTCGCGGGTGTTGTGTTTGAGTTTCTCGGGCTCCTGCCAGACAGTGATCGCGTGGAGATCGACCATGCAATAGATGGTCTCGAACGCCTCGTCCTGCATCGACACAAACCGTTTGATCGCACCCAGATAGTTGCCCAAAGTCAGCCCGCCGGACGGCTGAATGCCTGAAAACACACGGGGGGTGAATTTGGTTTCCGTCATGGGTCGCTCCTTAAGGGCTGGAAATGCGCTTGTGTCCCGCTTACTCATGGGGCCAGCCAGCGTCAAGGAGGCCCCATGCACGACCCTGAAATCCAGCCCCCCGTGAACCCGTTGCCGCCTGTGGTGGTCCTGTTGTTTCTGGCGATTGCCGGGATTGAGGCGGGGCTATCGCTGGGAGAAGCAGGGGTGATCGGCGGGCCCGGTGCGATTGGCTGGCGGCTGGGGCTGGTCCGTGTTTATGGCTTTTCCGGCGACATCTTTGACTGGATGTTGGCCAATGGTCAGTGGCCGCTGAGCGAAGTGATGCGGGTTATTACCTATCCGTTTATCCACCTTGGTTTTACCCACGCGCTCTTTGCGATGGTGCTGTTATTGGCGTTGGGCAAGATGGTGGCGGAGGTGATGGGGCAGGTGGCGTTGCTGATGATTTTTGTCATGTCCGGGATCGGTGGTGCTGTGTTTTATGCGCTGGTGCTGAATGATCCGGTCTGGCTGGCGGGTGCCTATCCGAATGTGTACGGGCTGATTGGCGGCTATTCATTTGTGATGTGGCGCAAGCTGGCGGGGCAGGGCGCGCAGCAATTGCGAGCCTTTGCGCTGATTGCGGTGTTGATGGGGTTACAGCTGATCTGGGGTATTCTGTTTGAGACAGGGACGCTGTGGGTGGCGGAATTGGCCGGGTTTTTCTGTGGTTTTGGGCTGAGCTTTTTGTTTGCGCCGGGGGAATGGGCGCGGCTGCGCGCGAAATTGCAACGCCGGTGAACTGGCAAGAGCGCGGGATTGAGTATTTTTGGCGAAAAGAAGCGGGGGACGAGGCTATCCCCGGCGCATCGCGCCCCTGAATTCTGACAGGCGGAAGGCACCGATCATCTGGCCGATGCCAAAATAGCTGATGATGCCGACACCGATCAGGATCAGCAGAGCGATGCCGCGCCACCACGGCTGGCCCAACATTGGTTGCAGGGCGGCATTGGCGGTCCAGAGTGTGAACCCCATGGCAACGGATGCAGCAAGGATGCGCCAGATGCGTTTGTGAAACCGGGCGTCGAATTTTGCCGCAAGGCCGTAACCCCGCGCGCCCACGGCCAGCAGGGCGAACATCGCCCAACCGGCAAGGGAAGCGGCAATGGCGGGGGCTATCCAGCCAACAAAGGGCATCAACCCCACGGCCAGACCGACATTCACGACCATGGCAACGACGGCAAAATGAAAGGGGCGGCGGGTGTCTTCACGCGCAAAATAGAGCGGTTGCAGGATTTTTTGCAGGACAAAGGCGGGCAGGCCAAGTCCGTAGATTGATGCGGCAATGGCGATGGCCGCGGCATCGTCGATGCCCGTTGCCCCGCGTTGGAACAACACGGAGACAAGCGTGAAGGGGATCACCATCAGCGCCACAGCTGATGGGATCGTCAGCGCCAGCGCGACCTCAGCCGCGCGGCTGATGGTGCTGTGTGATCCGTCCTCGTCGCCGGCCTTGAGGCGGCGCGACAGGTCCGGCAACAGCACCACACCGATGGCAATGCCGACGACGCCCAAGGGCAATTGATACAGGCGATCCGCGTAGTTGAGCCATGCCACCGCACCATCATAAAAGCTGGCCACCTGGCGGCCGACCAGCAAGTTGATCTGGACCACGCCCCCCGCCAATGCAGCGGGTGCTGCAATAATCGCAAGGCGTTTGAGGTCCGGCGTCAGGCGCGGGCGGCGGTTTATGCGCAAGGTAAAGCCCGCGCGCCGGGCCGCCCACCACACCAGCGCCAACTGCGCCAGGCCTGCAAGCGGTACCGACAGTGCCAGCGTGTCCCCGACCCGCATGCCCAGAGCCTGATCAATGCCATCCCCAAGGGCGTCAGAACTGGGCCGCGCCAGTGCGGCACCGATCAAAACGGCAGAGATAAACACGACGTTCAGGACCACAGGTGCTGCGGCAGCGGCCATGAAGCGGCCATTGGCGTTCAGGACACCGGAAACCAAGGCGGCGAGCGAGATGAACAGGATATAGGGGAACGCCAGCCGCCCATATTCAACCGCCAGGTCAAAGCGTTCGTCACCTGCAAATCCCGACGCCATCAAAAGCACCAGTCCCGGCATCGCGATCACCCCGATGATCGTGAATAGGGTCAGCACAAACGCCATGCCGACAAAGGCGTCCTGGGCAAAACCTTCGGGGTCGTCGCCAGCCTCCAGCCTTTTGGAGAACATCGGCACAAAGGCCATGTTGAACGCCCCTTCGGCAAAGAAGCGGCGGAACATGTTGGGCAGGGAAAACGCAACGAGGAAGGCTTCGGCCACCGGACCTGCACCCAGATATCCTGCGATCATCACGTCGCGGGCAAAGCCCATGACGCGGCTGAGCAGGGTCCAGATACCCACGGTGAAAAAGCCGGACATGAGACGGATGGGTTTCATCGCGGTGCGTGCCTTAGGGTTGCGTCGGAATGTGCCTAGCGTGGTGGGGGGGGCAGTGCAATGGGGTGGCGATAGGGCCGTCGCATCGGGCGGGTGGTGCGGGTGCAGCGGATGGGGGGCGGGAGCCCTTACTTGACGATTTGTCGCGCAATGGCGAATGTCTCGTTAGGGCAAGCTAAACCATCACCTCAAGGGAAGGACCATGACGGTAAAACAGTTGCTATCCACAAAGAAGACCGTCGTGTCCAATTGGAACGGTAGTAAAAATTATATGATGGCCGAGGATGAATTCACTGGAATTGTCGTCGGCAAGGAATCGACAGCTTCCGAGTACGTCATCAGTAATGGCGTGATTGCTCCTGGCGCATTTATTTCCAGATCATTATCACAAGTGGGAAGGCCAGACTTTCCACATCATTGAAGGGCAGTTGGAGGCGAAAATTGCCGATACCGTCCATTTGCTTGGCCCTGGTGATACAGCTCAATGTCCACGCGGTGTTTCACATTTCATGAGGAACGTAGGTCAGACTCCAGCCAAACTCATTAGCTATATATTTCCCGGTGATTGGGCCGAGGAATTCATGGCCGAAACCTCTCGTCAAAACCAAACCAATCAACGCGACTTTGACTTGACTGAAAAACGTTTCGGAGTGGTTTACTTGTGAGCGGAGTAACCAGAAATTCGCTTCCTTAAGGCGAATGACGGCTTCGTCCGCACCGCGGACACTGCCTGTCACACCTCTCGCCCTTACCGCTGATACCGCGCCGCCGTCAGTCCCTCCATCGAAATTTCGGGTGTTTTACCCAGCACAACATCTGCAACTGCACGGCCTGAGCCGCAGGCCATTGTCCAGCCGAGCGTGCCGTGCCCGGTGTTTACAAAGAGGTTTTCAAACTGTGTGGGGCCCAGAACCGGCGTGCCGTCGGGGGTCATGGGTCGCAGGCCGGTCCAGCCTTCGGCGCGGGAAATGTCGCCGCCTTTGGGGAACAGATCGCTGATCACGTGTTTGACGGTGTCGGTGGCATGCGGGCCAAGGCGGTTGGAATATCCGGCAATTTCTGCGGTGCCTGCGACGCGGATGCGGTCGCCAAGGCGGGTAATGGCGACTTTGTGCGTTTCGTCCATGATGGTGGATTGCGGGGCAAAGGCATCGTCGGTGACGGGCAGGGTCACGGAATAGCCTTTGACCGGGTAGACGGGCAGTTTCACCCCGATGGGATTCAGCACGTTCACCGCATAGCTGCCCATGGCGCAGACATAGGCGTCACCGGTGATGCGTCCGGCAATTTCAGTGTTGATGCCGGCGATTTTGCCATCCTCAATGGCGAGGGATTTGATCGACTGGCCGTATTGAAATTCAACGCCCATTTCCCCGCATTTTTCGGCCAATGCCATGGTGAACAACCGGCAATCGCCAGTGCGATCTGCGGTCAGGCGCAGGCCGCCAACGAATTTGTTGCGCACCTCGGCGAGTGCCGGTTCAACGCCGATGCAGGCGTCGCGGCCCAGCACCTCGTAAGGGCTGTCGTATTCCGCCAATATCTCCTGATCGGCTTTTGAGCCTTTCATCTGTTTGGCGGTGCGGAAGAGTTGCAGCGTGCCCTGTTCGCGGCCGTCATATTCAATGCCGGTTTCCGCAATCAGATCCGGCATCACGTCACGTGAGTAGTTCGACACCCGCACCATACGACCCTTGTTGATGCGATAGCTTTCGTCGTTGCAGTTCTGGATCATCTGCACGCACCATTTCCACATGGTCGGGCTGATCAGCGGCCAGATGAACAGCGGGCGGCGTTTCATGAACAACCATTTGACCGCTTTGACGGGAATGCCGGGGGCCGCCCAGGGCGAGGTCATGCCATAGCTCAGTTCGCCGGCATTGGCATAGCTGGTTTCCAGCCCCGGACCGGCCTGCCGGTCAATGACGGTGACATCGGCCCCACCTTTTGCAAGGTAATATGCGGTTGTGACGCCAATGACGCCCGCGCCCATAACGACTACTTTCATGATGGTCTGCCTTTCGGGGTATTTTATGCACGATGCGATGGTCGTTGGGTTGTTGCAAGAGGTGTGATGGATTGGGGGCCACGACGATACCGGACTTCACCGCCTTTCGCCGCTTCAGCGACAATAGCATGAAATCGTTTTTTGCACGCCCTGATCCGCCTTGCAGCATTTGGAATTAGGGGCGTAACGCGCCGTGCACATGAAAAAACGGGGCCGCATCAGCGACCCCGTTTCAGCAAATCCCACATGTGCGGTTTGCTTAGCTTTCTTCACCGTCTGGAGGGCCCATCTCGGTTGTGGGCACTTCATCCACGGCTGTCTCGTCTTCGTCTTCATCAGCGCTTTTCAGGGCAGATGGGGCAGAGATCTGTGCGATCACAAAATCGCGGTCGATGACGGGCTTAGACCCGGCAGGCAGTTTGACATCCGAGATTGTCGCGCTGTCGCCGATTTCCAACTCGGAAACATCAATGGTGATGCTTTCAGGAATATCAGCCGCGGTCACGACAAGTTCGACTTCTGGACGGACCAGCGTCATGGTACCACCCTTTTTCAGACCGGGTGATACGTCTTCGCCGATGACGTCAACGTGGATGAACAGGTTGACTTTCGTAGTCCGCTTGAGACGCATGAAATCCACGTGTGTGGGCAGGTCTTTGACAACATGGCGCTGGACGTCGCGGCAGATGACACGCACGTCATCGTGGCCTTCGACTTTCATGTTGAACAAGGTCGCCTTAAAGCGGCCTGCGCGCAGCATGGTCAGCAGTTTGTTGAACGGGATGTTAATCGGCAGTGGGTCTGCGTCGCCACCAAAAACAATCCCCGGTACCATGCCATCACGGCGTGCCTGACGAGCGGCGCCCTTGCCTGTCCCCGTCCGTACCTGGGCTTCAAGATCTGGAATCTCTCCGGCCATTTTAATCTCCAATATATATAGGGCGGGGCCCCTCCAAGGCTGTAGTCCCCGCGTGAAGTCGCGCGTATAGAACGGTTTGGCAGGGTTGAAAAGAACAAATCCACCCTGTCCGTTCAATGCTGTGTTGGCATTTGACCAAACCCGTGGCAATGGCGGTGGCATGAGCATCAAACATGATCTTTACCTGACCCGTAAACCATTGGCGGGATTCATCGCCATTGGGGGTGCCTGGGCGGCGTATTTTGCGCATATGCCAGTGATCAAGGCCAATGTTGGCGCGTCTGACGGGGCTTACGGCATCGCGGTCCTTTTCGCAGCCCTTGGCGCTGTTGGGGCCATGTGGCTTGCACCGCTTGCGCAACGGTTGGCGGGCGGCAAGGCCTTGCCTGTGGCGATTCTGGTGGTTGCCGCGGGAATGTTCGCCGCCAGTTTTTCGTCGTTGCTGGTGATCCTGGCGCTGGCGATGTTGGTCGCGTCCATCGGGTCGGGGGTGACGGATGTGTTGATCAACGCGCGCGTGTCCGAGATTGAGGCCCGATCTGGCCGCACCTTGATGAACCTGAACCATGCGCTTTATTCGTTCGCCTATGCGGGGGCGGCATTGCTGGCGGGTGTGCTGCGCGAGGCGCAGGTTGATCTGCGGGTGATCTTTGCGCTTTTGGTGGTCGTTCTGACGGGGCTTGCCTATGCCGCACGCGATGTCAGCCCGAATATTGAAGACGACACAGATGGGACACCCGCCGACATGCCACACCGTCTGGTGATCATGGCAGGGCTGGTCGTTCTGGTGGCATTCTTGGCCGAGGCCTCCTCTGAGGGGTGGTCAGCTTTGCATCTGGAGCGGACCCTTGGCGGGACACCGGGTGAAGGGGCGATGGGCCCCGCACTGTTGGGTCTGACCATGGGGATTGGCCGGTTGTCCGGGCATGGATTGGCGCGGTTCATGCGCGATACAACGTTGATGTTGGCGGCCACGCTGGTGTCCACCAGTGGTTTGTTGCTTGCGGGATTGGCCACGAATGTTCCGATGGCGCTGGCGGGGTTTGCGCTGGGTGGTTTGGGGATTTCGGTCGTAGCCCCTTTGGCGCTGGCTTTTGTGGGGCGCAGCGTTCCGGATGCGTCGCGACTGGCCGCGATCAGCCGTGCGTCGGTACTGGGCTATGGGGCGTTCTTTTTTGGGCCGCCGATGATGGGGGTGATCGCCCAAGGATTTGGTCTGCGCACGGCATTTGTTGTGATCGCTCTACTGCTGGCGGTGACCGCAATCGTGTTGATCCCGGCGCTCGCACGCCGGGCAAAGGTCGCGCTCTAGTCCTGCCAGTCGCCGCCAAAGTTCTTTGGCACCAGCAGGTTGTGCCGGCCCAGGTTTTCGACGGATGTTTCCCCGCAGAGCGCCATTGTGATGTCCAGTTCGCGGTGGATCACCTCAAGCGCCTTTGTCACCCCAGCCTGACCCATCGCGCCCAATCCATAGACAAACGCGCGTCCGATGTAGGTGCCCTTAGCCCCCATCGCCATCGCCTTGAGAACGTCCTGGCCAGAGCGGATACCGCTGTCCAAATGCACCTCTATCTTGTCTCCCACAGCATCCAGAATTGAAGGTAGGGCGCTGATCGAACTTACCGCACCGTCCAATTGCCGCCCGCCGTGATTTGAAACGATGATCGCGTCAGCGCCAACCTTCAACGCCATTTTTGCGTCCTCAGCGTCCAGAATACCTTTGATGATCACCTTGCCGCCCCACATCTTGCGGAATTCGGCAATGCGGTCCCAATTCAACGATGGATCAAAAGCTTCGGCGGTCCAGGAGGAAAGCGACGAAGGGTCTTTCACGCCTTTGGCATGGCCGACGATATTTCCAAAAAATCGCCGTTTGGTGCCAAGCATTTCCAGCCCCCAAGGCACTTTGGTCGCCAGATTGGCCATTGATTTGACTGTAAATTTTGGTGGCGCGGAGAGGCCGTTTTTCAAATCCTTGTGGCGTTGGCCCATGATCTGCAGATCAACCGTGATCACGATAGCAGAACAATTTGCGGCCTTGGCCCGGTCAAACAAGCGTTGCATGAAATCACTGTCGCGCAGGGTATAGACCTGAAACCAGAACGGCTTGGTGGTCACACTTGCAACGTCTTCGATCGAACAGATCGACATTGTGGACAGGGTGAACGGCACGCCAAAGGCTTCGGCCGCTTTGGCCGCTTTCATTTCACCATCGGCGTTTTGCATGCCGGTGAAGCCAACAGGGGCGAGGGCGACAGGCATAGATACGTCTTCACCTATCATCTTGGTTGCGGTGCTGCGCCCGGTCATGTCCACGGCCACCCGCTGGCGCAGCCTGATCTGGTCAAAATCCGAGGTATTTTCGCGGAATGTCTGCTCCGTCCAACTGCCCGATTCCGCATAGTCGAAGAACATGCGTGGCACCCGGCGTTCATAGATGCGTTTCAGATCGGCAATGTTGGTGATGACGGGCATATTCAGACTCACTTTTAGATTGGTAATTTTTCCTTACCAATTCCACCAATAAAGAGCAATTGAAGAAATGGCTTGATTGGTTCGATATCGCACTATATAGGTTAGTACCATATCGCACCAAAACAAGGACTCTCTGGCATGAAACTTTCCCGCCGCAAAACTCTTGCTTTGATCGGGGGTGGCATGGTTGTGGCCGCCGCAACTTCAGCTACCGGCTTTCTGGTCACACGGACGCCCGAAAACGCACTTCGGCCATGGTCGTTGGCAGGCAGTTATAATGACGCGCGCCTTAACGCGCTCAGCTTTGCCCTGCTCGCGCCAAACCCCCACAACTTGCAGCCCTGGCAGATTGAAATGATTGGCGATGATCGTCTGCGTGTCTTTCATGATGAAACCCGCCGCTTGCCGGAAACAGACCCATTTGATCGCCAGATCACCATTGGGCTGGGGTGTTTTTTGGAACAGATGGTTTTGGCGGCCGGGGCAGATGGATATTCAGTTGACCTTGCTCTTTTTCCGGATGGACCAAAGGGGCCCATCGCCGAGGCCAAATTCAATAAAGGTGGCAAACCAGACGCTTTGGCCGTCCACATCCTTGATCGCCGCTCGTGCAAGGAGCCGTACGAAGCACGTGCAGTACCCCCTGAGCTTGCTGATGAACTGAGGTTGATCGCAGATATTTATACCGACCCAACGAAGGTTTCGTCCCTTCGAAAACTGACATGGGACGCGTGGATGGTCGAGGCGATGACACCGCGCACGATGCAGGAAAGCGTTGATCTGATGCGCTTTGGCAAGGCCGAGATCAACGCCACGCCGGATGGTATTGATCTGGGTGGCCCGTTCTTGGAAAGCCTGATGTTGGCTGGGGTCCTGACCCGCGAGGATCAGGCGGACCCCGGCAGCACCGGATTCAAGGAGGGCATCAAGATATATAGTGAGATGTTGCAAGCGACCCCGGCCTATGCGGTGATCACCACGCCCACAAATACCCGGCAGGATCATATTGACGCTGGACGGCGCTGGTTGCGGTTGAATCTTGCGACCACAGGTAGTGGGCTGGCGTTGCATCCGGTCAGTCAGGCGTTGCAGGAATATCCCGAGATGGCACCCCACTATGACGCTGCACATGCGATGTTGGCACCGGGCGGCGGCACGGTTCAAATGTTAGGGCGGCTGGGCTATGGTCCAACAGTACCGCGCACACCGCGTTGGCCATTGAAGGCGAAATTGATTGACGGATAAACATGATCCGGTCCTGATGTTCGAGATTTTCAAGGAAATCGGGATCATAGAACAACTCAGTCGCACGATTTTAGAGACGCGGCTGCCGAAAGGATTGATCGCGCCGCACTTTGCGGTGCTCAATCACTTGATCAATCGGGGTGATGGTGCGGTGCCCATCGACATGGCCCGCGTATTCCAGGTGCCCAAGACATCAATGACCCATACCTTGAAAGGGTTGGTGTCGCATGGGCTGATCGATCTGCGCGCCAATCCCGATGATGGCCGGTCCAAACGGGTGTGGCTGACCCCTGCGGGGCGCAAGATGCGCGATGACACCATTCAGGCGCTGGCACCGGAGTTTAGCGCACTGGTGGCGGGTTTTGATGTGGCCAAGTTAACCCAGATCAAACCAGCACTGACGTCGCTCAGAGAATACCTTGATGACGCGCGAAACGGCTAGGCAGGGCAGGGCGCTTGCATGCCAGATGTCAGGCGGAATGCGCCCCATCTGACAGCGATTTCACGAAGGCCAGCACATCCGCGACGCTGTCGCCTTTGGCGATGCGCGACACAATGGCGGAACCAACCACAACGCCATCTGCGACTTCGGCAATTGCGCGGGATTTCTCGGGCGTGTTCACCCCAAATCCGACAATCACCGGCAGATTACTGGCCTTTTGAATGCGCGCGACTTCGGGGGCAACATCGCCTGCATCCGCTTCGGCGGACCCGGTGATCCCTGTGATAGAGACATAATATACAAAACCCGACGTGTTCTGAGCCACCCGAGGCAGGCGTTTATCGTCCGTGGTCGGCGTGGCCAGTCGGATGAAATTAAGCCCCGCCTCTTGGGCTGGCAGGCACAGTTCACTGTCTTCTTCGGGGGGCAGATCGACCACAATCAATCCGTCGATCCCAGCCGCAATTGCTTCTTTCAGGAACGTTTCAACGCCCATGGAATAGATCGGGTTATAATAGCCCATCAGCACAATCGGGGTCGTGTCGTCACCCTTGCGAAAGGCAATTGCCAGATCCAGCGTGCGGCGCAGGGTCATGCCCGCCGCCAAGGCACGTTGCCCGGCCAGTTGGATCGTCGGGCCATCGGCCATCGGATCGGTAAAAGGCAAACCCAGCTCAATAACGTCAACACCCGCATCGGGCAGGCCCCGCACAATTTCCAGCGAGGTGTCAAAATCGGGGTCCCCGGCCATGACATAGGACACAAACGCCTTTTTCCCTTTGGCCTTGAGGTCTGCGAATTTGGCGTCAATACGAGTCATGATGGCGGCTTTCCTTTGGTGTTGAAGCTGCAATGCCGAAAAGCGTGGGAAAAATCAATGTGCCTTCGCTTTGAGGTGACCGACAAATATTGGGCCGTATCCCGCAAAGAAATTGAAAATAGAAATTCAGGTCCTATTTCATTGGAATGAATTACATTCTCGCCATCTTGCTTCCGCCGCTCTCGATCCTGCTCACGGGCCGACCGATCCTGAGTGTGATCGTCTTTATCATCTGGATTCCAGCGCTGATCTTTTCCGGCGGCCTGACCCATCCGATGTTTATTCTGCTGGCGTGGCTCTTGATTTTTCAGGCCCGCGAGGACCGACGCGCGCGCTGAGACTTGCGCCCCGCCGCCTGACACCCTAGGACAACGCGAGCTTTGATAAAGGACGCGGCACATGGGTTTCAAAATGGGTATTGTGGGTTTGCCAAATGTCGGCAAATCGACTCTTTTCAACGCACTGACCCGCACCGCCGCGGCACAGGCCGCGAACTTTCCGTTTTGCACGATTGAACCGAACGTCGGCGAGGTTGCCGTGCCTGACGCGCGGCTGGAAAAACTCGCCGCCATTGCAGGATCGAAACAGATCATTCCAACGCGCATGACATTCGTGGACATCGCGGGTCTGGTCAAAGGGGCCTCCAAAGGCGAGGGGCTGGGCAATCAGTTTCTGGCCAACATCCGTGAGGTCGACGCCATTGCCCATGTGCTGCGCTGTTTTGAGGACGGCGATGTGACCCATGTTGAAGGCCGTGTGGACCCGGTGGCGGACGCCGAAACCATCGACACCGAATTAATGCTGGCCGATCTGGAAAGCATCGAAAAACGCCGCGCGGGCCTTGTGCGCAAGATCAAGGGCAACGACAAAGACGCGGTGCAGCAGGACCGCCTGCTGGCCATGGCCCAAGACGCTATCGAAGCAGGCAACCCCGCCCGCGTGGTTTCCGTCGACGACGACGACCGCAAGGCATGGCGCATGTTGCAACTGTTGACCACCAAACCGGTGCTCTATGTCTGCAACGTGGGCGAGGGCGACGCGGCGACAGGCAATGCATTCTCCGCTAAAGTGGCCGATATGGCCGCGGCCCAAGGCAACGCCCATGTGATCATCTCTGCCCAAATCGAAGAAGAAATTAGCCAGCTTGAGATCGAAGAGGCGCAGATGTTCCTCGACGAAATGGGTCTGGCCGAAGCGGGCCTCGACCGCCTGATCCGCGCCGGGTACGAATTGCTGCACTTGGAAACCTATTTCACCGTCGGCCCGAAAGAGGCCCGCGCCTGGACCATCAAACACGGCACGTCCGCCCCCAAAGCCGCGGGCGTGATCCACGGCGATTTCGAAAAAGGCTTCATCCGCGCCGAAACCATTGCCTATGATGATTTTGTATCTCTAGGCGGCGAGGGACCTGCGAAAGAAGCGGGCAAGATGCGGGCCGAGGGCAAGGCCTATACCGTCAAGGACGGAGATGTGCTGCATTTCTTATTTAATACCTAAAGGGTGTCGCGGCGGGCAGTAATACTGTCCAATTGCCTTTGTGCCATGGCTTGATACTGTGTGGCCCCGGCGGCGATAAACACCGCCTGCGCAACCTCACCATAGGCCTGCGCCCGGTCCAGATGTGCCGGATCATTTATCTTGTCATAGAACGCCAGTTCCAAACTGCATAAATTGCCTTGCGTCGTGGCCCAGTCCAGCGGCACGAGCTCCTGCGTGCGTTCTTGCAACGCGGCCTCATAGGCGGTGACCGCCTGTTCCAACCGCGCCGTGCCGTTTTCGCGCGCCCCGAGGGTTCGCAGCGACACCCCCAGGTCGTTGTGGACTGTCCCACGCTGATCGGCGGTTGTGGCGCGGGTCAGGATGATCTGCGCCAGATCAATGGAAACCTCCAGATCCAGTGCAATGCCTTTGTCCCGTCCCTTTTCATAGGACTGGTCTTGCATCTGGCGCAGGTCCTCAAACGACGCCTGACCGCCGCCTGCGTCCAGATCTGTTTTTGCCACCAACTGCTTTGCCGCAAGGGCGCTGTCGCCTGCCAGCAGCGCGATGTCGATGCCTTTGGCCAACAGCCGCAATTTACGCGCGGCACTGGCGGCGTCTTCCTCCGCCAGTGCCTCGGTAATTGCAGCGCTGGCGCTGGCATAGTCGCCCTGCGCGGATAACTCTGCCACATGCCGCATCACCTCATCGACAAAATCGCCGTGGTTTGACGGCGCGTGCCCGTCCTTCTGCACCCGCTCCGCGATTTCCATAGCGTTTTCCAGTTCCGCCCATGCGCTTTCCAAATCCTGGGTATCCGTCCCGATGCGCTGGGCCAAGGTGATCAGGGCGTTTTCAGTGATGCCCATATCGCGCAGCCGCTGTGCCTCGCCCGATATTTCACTGCGCCGCAGCAACTCCTGCTGCATCGCCTGTTCAGGTGTTGTGGGGGTCAGCAGTGGGGTCAGAATGGCGATCAGCAGCGCTTTGTAATCGGCCCGCGCTTGGTCAGATCGCTGTTCGCTGTCTTGTGCTGTCGCTTTGATCTGGTCACAGATGGTTGCGGCAACAATGGCCGCGTCCATATTGCCCTGCGCCATGTCTACATAGGTGATCTCGTGCAGCGCCATCATCTGGATCACGATCTTGCGCCGATCGCCCCTCAGATGTGATTTCTGCAGATGCGCCTGCGCGGCGTCGGCCATCACCTTGGCCAGTGCCTTGTCGTCCGGCCCTGCTTTCTTGAAAATCTCGATGCCTGCCAGCGCCGAGGTGATCACGGCACCTGCGCCGCCTGTCAGCGTCACGTCCGCCGCCTGCGCAACCGTGGCAAAGGCAATCGCGATGTTGCCGGCGTGTAAATACTTTGTAACCAAACGCGTTCCCCTCGGCGCTGGTTTACGGTGTGCACGTAGCGGCGCAAGCTGTGGCGGGCATGGTTTTGCGGATGCACCAAGGGACCGACGCAATAAAGACGTAATACCGACGTTGCATTTTGCCCTGATTTGCCCTTGCCCCTCGCAGATGCCGCCGCTAAACGGGTCGACGGAGACGTGGCCGAGTGGTCGAAGGCGCTCCCCTGCTAAGGGAGTAACGTGCAAGCGTTCGAGGGTTCGAATCCCTTCGTCTCCGCCAGACCGCCATTTTGTAGAGTTTGATTGGGTCGCCTTGGGCGGCCTTTTTCTTTTGTTTTTATGGTTGAAGTGGGGTTTCACGATTGCCTTGAGTTTCTTTCGATGATGCCTATATTCGTTCCTTGAGTGGTATTGAATGTGGTATTTCTGAAATGGCCCTATCTGGAAAACTGACTAAGAAGCTGGTCGAGAACTTAGGCGCTGGACGTCATGGCGATGGCGGGGGGCTGTATCTTGTCGTTGATCCATCTGGCGCGCGCCGTTGGATCGTGCGGGTGGTGGTCAAAGGCCAAAAGAACAAGAAAGGTGGGCCGCTGCGCACCGACTATGGCTTGGGTGGCGCTGATGTTGTGACGCTGAACCAAGCGCGGGACAGGGCGCTGGAATATCGCCGCATGGCCAAGCAAGGGTTGAACCCGCGTTTCAACGTCCGCCAAGAAATCCCGACGTTTGAAGAGGTGGCACAACAGGTCCACATTGACCGGATGCCGACGTGGAAAAACGCCAAGCATGGCCAGCAATGGATCAACACTTTGCGCGACTATGCCTTTCCCAAGATTGGCCGGATGCCGATTGATAGCATTGATCAACCTGAGGTGATGATGTGCCTTGCGCCCATTTGGACGGAAAAGCACGAAACGGCGAGGCGTTTGGCGCAACGTATCAAAACGGTGCTGGATGTGGCGCGTTCAAAAGGGTTCCGGTCTGGCGAAAACCCGGTCACGGCGATCAAAGACGCGAACGCATTGCCCAAGGTCAAAGCCAAGCCCAAGCACCACAAAGCAATGCACTGGAAAGATGTGCCAGCCTTTTATGCTGATCTTAAGACCCGCAATGCGATGGCGGCAAAGGCACTGATGTTCACCTGTTTGACGGGTTCAAGGACGGGTGAGGTGCTGGGGCTGCGCTGGGAAGAGGTCGACCTTGAGGCACGACTCTGGACCTGTCCGGCCATTCGGATGAAAACGGGCAATGATCACCGCGTCCCGCTGACGGATGAAATGCTGGAGATCATTGAACCTTTGAAAGCGTTGAAGTCGGATTATGTCTTTGAAGGCCAGAAACGCCACAAGCCGTTGTCAAACATGGCGATGCTGATGCTCTTACGCCGGATGAATGTTGAGGGCGTCACGGTACATGGGTTCCGGTCTACCTTCCGCGATTGGGCATCCGAGGTTGCCAATGCGCCGCGCGAGGTTGCCGAATTGAGCATATCGCATCGAATCGGGTCTGATGTTGAACGGGCTTATGCGCGGTCTGATTTGTTGGATAAGCGGCGGGTGTTGATGGAGAAGTGGTCGAATTTCGTATCTGGATCAAGTGCCGACGTCATTAAACTGCGAACATCGACAAAAAGTTGAATACACTAAGGTCGATGTCCCCTGATCTTTTTTCGCGGCGAACAAAATCAGAACAGATCCAGAAAAAACTTGCAGAGCATTAAGGTCTGGGTGAAGCTGCCTTAATGCAGCAGAAAAGTTCCCAAGACTCTGTCCCAGATGTTTCCGAGCGACTACATGTTGCCGTGGACAAGATGCTTGCACCCTTCGGTAAAGAGGGAATGCGCGGTAGAACAACCCTACTATCGCCTGATCCTTTCGACATAAGCAAACCCAATCAGCACGATACCAAGTCGGAATTTCAGCGGGAGTTGGATGCGATATCTGGAAGTCTCGCGCATATTGATGCCGTCTTGGACCATCTCGGTTCCAAGGAAGGTGATCCAGAACATCTTGCGATGTTGATGCGGTTAATTCCGATCATGAATCAAAAATTGTACAAAGGCGCTCCACGTGAAAATCTCGAGGAAAGCACCGAGATGATCCGGAAATATGTGGCGGAGGTTGGTGGCTACACCGCTTCATTTCTTGTGATGTTGGATTTTTCTATTGCATTAACAGAGCGTTACCAAGAGTTGAAAGATCAAGAAGAGAAGTTCTGGAATATCAGCCACAGAGCCCCCGACTATTATGCGCGCGCGATTGCACTGCGTCTGGCAAAACTATTTGCGCGGGAAACCGGACAACGTCCGACATATGGCACCGCCGCAAGCGGGGATCACCCTTCGACCTCCTATGGGCGGGCGCTTGACGAAGTTTTTGAGATACTTGAGATAAATCAGAATGTTCGTACGCATGCCAAGTGGTCGGTCAAGCAGATTACCGACGAAGACTTGATACCACCGCCAGTCAATTCGCTTTCCGCAATGTTGAGTGGGCAACATCGACCGGTTCCGACGGATAACATCAAGAAAATTACGGAAGCGCTAATGGGCAAAAGGTCTCAGCCTTAACCCCTTTTTGTAGCGCTATTAGTGCCTTTTTTCAAAGTTAGGCCAATCGGTTCCACTGCAATCTCACGTAACCAACGGAGATTGACAGCATGGCAAACCTGTTCGAGCAAAACCGAAACTACGTTCTTGGCGATGATGAACTGAACATCATTGGCGACCGGGACAAGCTGGCGCAATGGCGTCACAAAGGCATGGGGCCAGCGTTTTACAAGCTGGGCCGTAAAATCATTTATCGTGGGGCTGATCTGAACGCGTGGGCTGAAGCCAGCAGGGTCGATCCGCCAAACGGCGGATCAGGGGTCTTGCGATGAGCAATCTCATTGACCCCGCACGCCTGAGCGCAGAACTTGGAGGCAAGTGGTATCGCAGTTATGGTGTGGCCCCTTGTCCGGTTTGCCAGACAGCCCGCCGCAAGGATCAAAACGCCCTGACGATCAACGCCGAAAGCGGCAAGCTGCTGCTGCATTGCAAAAAGAATGGCTGCGATTTTCGGGACATTCTCACAGGCGCGGGGATCACACCCGGCACAATCGAGATTGACCGCATGGCTGTTGAAAACGCAGAGCGTGAACGCGCTGCACAGGCCGCAAAGATCAAAGCCCGCGCCCGGTCCCTTTGGGAATTCGGCGAAGCCATTGGCGGCACCAAGGGCGAGGCATATCTGCGGGGCCGTGGGATCACATACCCGTTGCCTGACACGCTGCGCTGGTTGCCAGATACCTATCACGGACCAAGCCGCCAATACTGTGCCGCGATGATTGCCGACATTGCCTCAACGGGCGGCGTTCACCGCACATTCTTTACAAAGACAGGGCAGCGCCTGGATAAGTCTGCAAAAATGATGTTGGGGCCGTGTCAGGGCGGCGCGGTGCGCCTGTCTGATGCATTGGGGCCTCTTGTGGTGTGCGAGGGCATAGAAACGGGCCTGAGCCTGCTTAGTGGCCTTCTCAACGGCCCTCATACCGTCTGGGCCACACTCTCCACATCTGGAATGCGCGGGCTGTCCCTGCCGACAAAAACGGGTGCGCTAATCATTGCGACTGACGGTGACGACGTGGGCCGCGAAGCTGGCAATGCGCTGGCGCACCGCGCGAACGGTTTGGGTTGGGATGTATCCCTGATGCCCGCGCCAGATGGGCAAGATTGGAATGACGTTTTGCAAAGCGGGGTGGCGGCATGACAGTGCTTCAACCGAAACCTTTTGTAGATGAAGGCCCGCAGCCGCTTGTGCGTGAAATCCCTCGTGGTGCGGATTACCCAGTAGAAGCCTTGGGGCCACTCAAGGACACTGTGAAGGCGGTTCAGTTGGCAACGCAGGCACCTGTGGCAATCGCTGCACAATCTGCTCTGTCCGTCGCCTCTTTGGCGGTGCAGTCCCATGCAGACGTCGAGACTTTGGCGGGATATGCGCCTGTGTCCTTGTTCTGTCTGACTGTTGCCCAGTCTGGCGAGCGCAAGAGTGGCTGTGACAAACTGGTCATGGCGGGCTTGCGCGCGTTTGAACGCGACCGTGCCGTCGAATACCGCGAAGAGATGGCCGATTGGTCCGTTGCGCATAAACTCTGGACCGCAAAGCGCGACCGGATGCTCAAAGAGGCGGCTGGCAGCAATGCGCAAAAGGCCAATGCGGCGCAGGCCGACTTGGAAGCGCATGGCGCGGAACCAAAGCAGCCTCTTTCCCCAAAGCTGACAACATCGGAACCAACGCTTGAGGGATTGGTGAAGCTTTATCTGACCGGACAACCCAGCCTTGGCTTGTTCTCAGATGAAGGTGGTGGCTTTCTTGGTGGTCATGCCATGAACTCTGACAACCGCCTTAAAACCGTGGCCGGGTTGTCGGGTCTTTGGGGTGGCGATGCGCTGGACCGTGTTCGCGCCGGTGACGGAGCCACAACACTCTATGGAAGACGCTTGGCTGCGCACCTCATGGTGCAACCTGTTGCGGCGCGTCCTTTGCTGGCAGACCCGGTGGCAAGTGGTCAGGGCTTCTTGGCGCGGTTCTTAATCACCGAGCCACCAAGTGCTATTGGCACCAGATTGCGTCAGTCATGCGCAAAAGAAGCGGAAGTAGCAAAAGAAGCAGCCTCTGCGCGCATATCTGAGATTTTGGCGCACCCCAAGCCGCTGTCTGAGGACAATCCGCAAGAACTGCTGCCGCGTGCATTACCCTTGTCCAGTGCGGCAATGGAGTTGCTCTACCAATATTACAAGGCCACGGAGATAGCGCAGGTATCAGGCGGGGAACTGGAGCATGTAAAATCGTTTGCTTCAAAGTCGCCAGAACAGGCCGCACGTATCGCAGGTACATTGACCCTTTGGCGTAATCTGAATGAACCGGATGTTACTGCCGCCACCATGGCAGACGCGATAACACTCGCCCAATTCTATCTCTTTGAAGCAAAGAGGCTGGCAGAGGCGGCGACGATATCCGAAGAAATCAGCCGCGCTGAAAACCTTCGCGATTGGATCGTTGGAAGCTGGCCCGCCATAGCTGCGTCTAACGGTCGGGACGCTGCAACGATTGTTCCCAAAGACATTGTTCAATTTGGCCCCAATTCCATCCGGGAAACAGCAGCCGTCAAAAAGCTACTGACCGTTTTGTCTGCACACGGCTGGTTGATACAGCTTGAAAGCGGGACCGTGATCGGTGGTCAGGCCCGTCAGGTTGCGTATCGTATTGTGGGGGGTGTCTGATGTTATTCGACCCACGTTTAGCCCTTGCGGAAATTGAAAAACAGGCCGTCACCCCTGCTACTTCCGCTACTTCTGCTACTCAGGAGCGGGAAACTGCACTCAAAGTAGCGAAAGTAGCGGAAGTAGCAGCCCTGCCGCGTCAAATCCGAAAAACGAACGACAAAGCCCCCGACGATCATAGGCACGGCTTTGCCCTTGGCGGTCGTCCCAAAATTTGGACCGGCAAAGTCGTCTCACTTGATGAATGGCGGCGGCTTTCCGAGTGGGAAAAACATGGGCCAAACGGGCGGCATTGGAATGGGATAACTCGGCAGTGGGAATTGCCAGAATGAACTCCTTAGTCTCAGGATTCATTAAATCCAAACATTTGCTCCGCAGGACTTTGCGTCCCATCGTTGGACTCGCTTCAATCGTCGTGAACGGCCCAAACCGGACTTTCATTCAAGCCTGCGCGAAGGTCCGATCAGAGCCCACAACGACCAATGCTGCGGGCGGCATGAAGGCCCGCTTTCGGAAAATAGAGATTTGATATTCATCGAATTTTATCCGTGTGCCAGCAACATCAACAATAAGCCAACATCCAGCGGTTCTCCTTTTGGCTTAGAGGCCCAAATCAGATAGACTTGGGTGGCCGTCTGGTCGGCGACCAAGCGGCCAATGGAACAGGCGATCTTGTTCACGGATGGGCAGATCATTGATGCTCGCATGGCGGTTCTGCATCAGACCATCTGCGGAAAACTCCCAGTTTTCGTTGCCATAAGAGCGGAACCAATTGCGGCTGTTGTCACGCCATTCATATGCGTAGCGCACGGCGATACGGTTCTCATTAAACGCCCATAGCTCTTTGATCAGGCGGTATTCGATTTCGCGAACCCATTTGCCGGACAAGAAAGCTTCGACCTCGTCACGCGTGCTGACAAAACGTGCGCGGTTGCGCCATTTGGTATCAAGCGTGTAGGCCGTTGCGACCTTTGAAGAATCGCGGCTGTTCCAGGCATCTTCGGCAAGGCGCACCTTTTGAATAGCTGTTTCACGGTTAAACGGTGGCAATGGTGGTCGAGACATGATCGTGGCCCTTCTTTGGTTGATTATAGGTCTAGGACGAGTTCTTCGGTATCTTTGGCGGGGACGGCACTGCAAATCAGCACGTCGTCCTCGCCATGTTCGGCGGTCACCGGCGTGCGATAGACAACATTGCCAGACAGTTTTTTGGTGATGCAGCTCCCGCAAGATCCGCTACGACAAGAAAATGGCGGTGTGACCCCATGTGCTTCGGCTGTTTCGAGCAACGTGGCGTCATCTTTTTTCCAGTGCTGCTCGTGTCCGGATTGCGCAAATTTTACGACTGCAGTTTCGGCTTCTGGTTCGGGTTCAAATGCTGTGGCACCCACATCAGCGTGGCGCTTGAGCGCTGCGGGGCCAAATGCCTCCGCGAAAATGCGCACATCGCGTGCACCGAGATCACGCAATGCGTCGTACACGGCCTGCATAAACGAAGGCGGGCCGCAGAGAAAAAAGTCAAAGTCATTAAAGGACAACTCAGATCGGATCAGATCGGGGGTGATGTAACCCGTCGCGTCATAATCCGTGCCTTGCACCTCGCCGTCTTCGGGGTGGCCAACGATCGACACGTATTTGATTCTGCCGTCACTCTGGGTTTCTGCTGCGCGGAACTCTTCCAAAAATGCGCGCTGATCGGTTGTTTGGGCGGCATGAAAAACCGTCAACGGCCTCGTGTAGCGTTTGCGCACGCTCTCGTTCAGTACGTGACGCGTCATCGACATCATGGGCGTGACACCAACACCACCGGCGAACAAAACAGCAGGGCGTTTTTCCAAGGCGTCTATGAAAAACCCGCCTTTTGGGGCTTTCGCGTCGATAACGTCGCCAACTTTCAGAGTATCGTGAAGGTGGTTGGACACTGCACCACCCGGTTCCCGCTTGACCGAAATACGGTAACCCTGATCACCCGGTGCAGAGGAGACGGTGTAAGTCCGCGTTTGTGGCTCGGCACCTTCGGGCGTCACACGGATTGTCAGGAATTGCCCAGCTTCGAAAGACAGTAAAGGTTGGTCGTCCACCGCATCGAACGTGAATGAGCGGATAACACTGCTTTCGTCTTTGATGGCAGTCACCTTCAGGGGACGCCAAGCAGCGCGTTCGGCCTCCAGCTTTTGACGGGCTTCGGCTTGGGTCCAGTTGTCAGCCATCAGGCTGTTCGGCGACCATTCGGTGAACTCAGCCCGGAACGGCAAGGCGTCATGGATGCGGATGCCGTGATCCAAAGTGAACCTCCAACCTCGCTCTGCTCCTTTGAAGCAAGCGATCTCTGGTGCGTCTGCTTCAAACACTTCTGTTGTGCCTGTGAGCATCAAGATATCACCCGTTGTGTAATCGGGAAAAAGCAATCCTGCTTTGGGGCTCACCAAGAAGTTTCCAAGTGTGTTAAAGAAGTTGTTGCCGGAGAAATCGGGAACGATGATAGAGTTGCCTTCAACTTTGACAAAGCCTGCCTGTCCGCCGCGGTGAGACACGTCCGCGCCCCGCGTTGTCGGGTTCTCGCCTGTGCCCGAGGAGCTGGCAACATAGAAAGAATTGGCCTGTGCAATGAAGCTTTGCGCTGCCGCGTCAAACTGCGTGAACCGCTGCGTCGGTGTCCGGTCAATCTGCGCTTTTGGACTGCGTAGGAAACTAACGTCGTGCGTTTGAATATATTGGGGGCAGTTGCCAAAGGACTGCACAACTTCAAGCGATATACCCCCATCTCTGACCGCACGCACAGTCGCGTTCATCCGGTTGCGACGACGGGTCGAGAGTTCGATCCCGACAAGTCCGACGGGCGCACCTTGTTTGAGGTTCGCGGCCAACGGGTCATCGGCCAACGGCGTCGCATCAAGATCGAGACGCTTGTTATCGGGCGACTTGATAAAATTTGCGCCCCCTACGAGCATCGACGCCCAAGGCCAACCATAGCGATCAAGGCTTCCCACAAGAATGAACGGGATTTGCTCGTAAAACGCACGGTGCTGGTCAGGCATGAAAGGACGAATGGCAATCTTGCCAATGGCCTCTATTGCTTCGCTTTTACCGGCCCGCTTCTGCATTTCGCGCTCACCTGCATGGAATTGCGTTGTGGCTATTGTTGGCTGAACATTCATGACGAGCCTCAAAATTTGAACGATGGATAGGAGGCCCAACCAGGGGGAGTAGCCGGTTGGGCCAGCGTTGGGTTAGGCCGCTTTCGTAGCTTTCAGGCCCACAGGTGTTGACACCATGGGGACAAAGCCATCGAGGGCTTCGATGTTGGACAGCAAACGACGCACGTTTGGATATGGATCGAGCGAAACGTCGCCTTCTGGGGCGTGTGCCGTGTAGCTGTAGATGGCCACATCCGCGATTGTTGGTGCATCACCAACCAACCACTCGCGCCCTTCAAGGTGCGCCTCCAGCTTGCCAAGAACTTTGGCGGCTGTTGCATGTGTAAAGTCTTTGTCGAGAGGGGCTTTGAAGACATTAATCAAGCGCGCCGCTGCTGGACCAAAAGCAAGCTCGCCTGCTGCCAAGGTCAGGAACTTTTGCACTTCTGCTTCGCCAACTGGGTCATTGGGGATGTAGGAGGGGGCGTATTTGCGAGAGAGGTAAACCAGAATGGCGTTACTATCGCTGACAACTGTGTCGCCGTCTTCGATCATTGGAACTTGACCCGCAGGGTTTTTGGCAAGGTAGTTTTTGGACTTGTGAGCACCACCACCAAGATCGACATTGATGACCGTATGATTGATGCCAGCAAGACCGGCAAAGAGCACCACGCGATGGGCGTGGCCAGAGAGAGGGAAGCTGTGAATACGAACTGCGTTGGACATTTGATTTCCTTTGTCATGAGCCAGAGGACGTCTCCGGCGATGAAAAAGAGATATCTTGAAGCGCATCCAGCGATAATATACCCAGCCAGGGAATGTTTATGAACGAGATGTAGATAATGGATACTATCGTTGGGATGAAGACGTTTGCGGCTGTTGCTGTCCATAAATCCTTTACGGAGGGTGCACGGCAGGTTGGAATCAGCACTAAGCTCGCCAGCAAATACATCGGTCAGCTCGAAGAACGGCTGCATGCGCAACTGTTCAACCGCACAACGCGCAGCGTTACACTGACCGATACAGGGCGCTCTTACTATGATCGATGCCTGCCGCTGATTGAACAGTTTGATGAGTTGGAAGGGCTTGTGCAACAGCGTCAGACTGAGCTTGCGGGGCGCATCCGTATCACTGCACCTACAGGATATGGATCTTCGCAACTGGTTCACCTGCTGCAACCGTTTCAAGACGCGCATCCGAAGGTGTCTATCGAATTGCATCTCTCCGATCACCATGTGTCGCTGGTGGAAGAAGGTCATGACCTCGCGCTCCGGTTCGGGGCTTTGAAAGATTCCAGCCTTGTGGCGCGCAAACTAATGGACATGAGGATCATTTGCTGTGCATCGCCTGACTATCTTAAGAAGAATGGCCTGCCGAAAGAGCCCTCAGCGCTTTCAACTCATAATTGCCTTTTGCAATCATCGACATCTCCGGCCGACAATTGGGAGTTCAACGGGGCGAAAGGTGTCTACACTGTCCCTGTATCGGGCAACTTTCGCGCCAACTCCCCACTCGCGGTTGCAAATATGGCGGCGGAAGGCTTGGGCGTTGGGCGGGTGCCACTTTATACCGCACTGCCATTTCTTAAAGAGGGGCGTCTTCAGATTATCTTCGAAGCCGAAGAAGCTAAAGTGGTAGGGCTTTATGCAGTATACCCACCAAGTCGTCACTTAACAGGCCTCATACGCACTGTGATTGACCACCTTGCCGCGCAATTTTGACCCCCAAGAAGAACTGACGTCACATCGCCGGAACCCAAAGAGAACGGTTCGCCAAGCCGGACATCGACATACATGGCACCAAAGTTCGCGTCGTCCCGCGATGCCGTCCTTCGCGATCTCAATATGCTGCGTCATGCATGAAGGTCCGCTTCAGGGAAATTGGATCGTCGGAATTTTCAACGGTCGAATGTCTGGTATGGGCCGTGAGTGACGCCGCGTGGAATGCAATGCTCGACTCATTCCAAAGCTAAGTATGAACCGTTGAATCATGGCTTGGCCGCATTGGTAAAAAGGGCTTCGAACAGTTCTTCTGAAAGGCGCAGGCCGTCGTTTGTAAGCACCACTGACTTCGCCTTGCCGACCGGATCCAGGATGAGCCCTTTCTTGTGCAGCCGATCGAGCACATCCCAGTCGTGACTTTTCCAGGCCCGGTCCCCGTCATGCAGCGTCAGCCAGAGCAGCGCCAAAACCGCGTCGTCAACGTTGTCCTCATTGATCTCCATAGTAGCAGGAAACGCCAGCAATAAGGGTTTCGTCAAGCTGCAATCCAAGTGCATAGCTAAGTCACTAAGGGTTGCTTTGGGCCGTTTGTACTAGGGCAGGGCGGTCCGCTACTCAAATGCTTTGATATCTTAAGCGGTCGTTCGTGCCGTGCGCGGCTAAGGTCGGTAGAGAGCCCACATTGGCTGATGCTGCGTGACGCACGAATGTCAGCTACCGGCTTCTAAAGCCAATCGTTTGACCAACACTAAGGTCATTACCACTGCAATGAAAAGAAACAACGCCCCGACAATCCATGCGGTTGGTGTGGAATAAATTTCAGCGACGGCTCCGGCAAACACCAGACCCAATGCGGCCCCCAACTGTTGTATCAACGATCTCAGAGACAGCATGGTCGACCGCTGATGGTCGCCCACGCAGCGATGCAGAATGCTGCTGGCTGGCGTTTCGCTGACACCAAGAATTACAGAATACAGAATGAAAACTGCCACAAAGCCGATGATACTACCTTGCAATGCCAATGCGATCTGAACGCCCGCCAAGCAAGCAAACGTCGCCGCCAACGTCAGGGCGTGCCGCCGCCTGAAGATTCGGCTGATGTGCGGGGACAGAGATGCGCCGAAAGCGATCGAGAAGAAATAAGTCGCTGTCACGATACCAATGACGGTGTTTGCGTAATCGGCATCCAACATGGGCTTTGCATGGGTCGGCCAGAGCACTTCGACCGGGTTGGTCGCCATCAGAAAGAATGCCAGCGATGCCAGTAGGATTGAAAGTGTAGGATGTTTCAGAGCGAGAAGGCCCGCGTCTTTGATCACCTTTGGAACGTTTGCGAACCCCTGTCTGAGTGCGACGAAATTCATCGGACGCGGATTTTCTACAATGGCCAAAATTGTGAAGACAAATACGCCCAGCATTACACCAAAACTTGCCAGATAGGACACATCATAGATGCTGAACCCGAGGCGTTTCGCGACTGAGCCTAATATGTCGGGTAACAGACCTCCCAGAACCGCGCCGACGGCCAACCCCACGGCATTGGCCGATTGCGCTTTGGCCAGTGCGGGCTGGACATCCACATTTGGCGCGGCGGCCTTGAAAGTTTCGACAAACCACGCATCAAGCGTGCCCGATCGCAGCGCCCGTCCAAAACCGATGAATGCAAATGAGAGTGCAAGAACGTAGAAATCGCTGGTTGAAAGAAAGAGCGCGAGCGAAATCAAGCTGGCGACGACTGCCGTCAGAAAGACCGGCTTGCGTCCGATACTGTCGGCCAAGCCACCGAAAGGCAGTTCCATCGCCATGGTTGTGAGCGAGTAGATCCCGAAAAGCAGCGAGATTTGAAAAAGGTCCATACCTCGGTCGGTTAACGCCAGAGCAACAACAGCAACTGTGAGGCCCATCGCGAACCGATCAAGAAACTGGTGCATCTGGAAGACACGAATGTGCCGTCGAACTGACCCATTCAGCGCTGCAAAAGAGAACTCTATTTCGGTTGCCATGTGAGCAACATCGACGTTGCTGCCGCCGTGCACAATACCTTAGGTGAGCCAGAACCTATTCCGCGCAATAAAGCAGCCGTTCGAACAAGCGCGGCGAATGCTTGCTAAGTCCCGCACAGCGAAAGTCAGCGCCCCCTTTGTCACACCACATGCCGGGCGCGTGCGCCGCGTTCAATCGCTGCTGCATGAAGCCGATCGATGTTCAGTTCATAGCGGATTTCTTCAAGCAGGCGCAGTTCGGCTTCTTCCAATGTGCCGTCTGCGGCGGCCACGTCGCAGGCCAGTGCATAGGCTGTTTCATTCAACCGTTCCGGCAGCGCCTCGCGGATCAGGCCAAAGAGGGCATCAAGGCCGTCTTCCTGTTCAAAGAGATCAAAAACTGTTTTGCTAATCGTGGCGAGGCGGTCGTTATCGTAGCCCGCGAAGACCGGTAGTATGTTCACAGAGGACTGTATCTTGATCAATTCAGCGGTTCGAATGTCCTCGTCTGAGGCGGACACGGCGATCATCAGGGCGACAAGGCAATCTTGCGCGCTGAGTGAGAGAGAAGTGCTGTCGTTCATTGCAGGTGTCCTTTGAGGTCATGTTGCGGTGCAGAATATTGACCCTGCGCTGGTGACGCAATAGGAACAGGGCCAGCCGTGCGCATTGGGCGCAATTGGCCCTTTCGGGAAGTTTGATATGTCTGAGATGCGGGATGCAGGACTGCAGAGCAAAGCGTGGCCCTTTGAGGAAGCGCGCAAGGTGCTGAAACGCTATGCATCCAAGGCACCTGAAAAGGGTCATGTGCTGTTTGAAACCGGGTATGGACCCAGCGGTTTGCCGCACATCGGGACGTTCGGAGAGGTGGCGCGCACGACGATGGTGCGCCGTGCGTTTGAGGCGATCAGCGATATTCCCACGCGTTTGATCTGTTTTTCCGACGATCTGGACGGCATGCGCAAGGTGCCGGGCAATGTGCCGGACCCCGAAAAGCTGGCCGAGCATTTGCAGCGTCCGCTGACCAGCGTCCCTGACCCGTTTGGTACGCACGAGAGCTTTGGCCACCATAACAATGCGATGTTGCGGCGGTTTTTGGACACCTTTGGTTTTGAGTATGAATTTATCTCAGCCACCGAGTTCTATGCGTCGGGGCAGTTTGATGAGATTTTGTTGCGGGCGGCTGAGAAGTACGATGAAATTATGGCGGTGATGTTGAAGTCACTGCGTGAAGAGCGGCGTCAGACCTATTCGATATTCCTGCCGATCCACCCGACGACGGGCCGGGTAATGTATGTGCCGATCAAGCAGGTGAATGCGCGGGACGGAACGATCACTTTTGATGATGAGGATGGCACCGAGATGACGCTGCCGTTGACCGGGGGCAATGTGAAGTTGCAGTGGAAGCCGGATTTTGGTGCGCGTTGGGCGGCGCTGGGTGTTGATTTTGAGATGTACGGCAAGGATCATTCCACGAACACGCCGATTTACGACAGCATTTGCCGAATTTTGGGGGCCAAGGCACCTGAGCATTTCACCTATGAGCTGTTTCTGGACCAGGACGGCCACAAGATATCCAAATCATCGGGCAACGGTCTGACGATTGACGAATGGCTGACCTATGCCAGTGCCGAAAGCCTGTCGTATTTCATGTATCTCAAGCCCAAGACCGCCAAACGGATGTATTTCGATGTGATCCCCAAGGCGGTCGATGAGTATCACCAACAGCTGCGCGCCTATGAGGGGCAGGATCTGAAGGCGCAGTTGAACAATCCGGTGTGGCATATTCACGGGGGCGATGTGCCCAAATCGGATATGGTGGTGCCCTATTCGATGTTGCTGAATCTGGCGTCCGTGTCCTCGGCTGAGGAAAAGTCGCAATTGTGGGGATTTATCCAGCGCTATGCGCCGGATGCAACGCCGGAGGCCAATCCGGGGATGGACGCGGCGGCAGAGCATGCGGTGCGGTATTACAATGATTTTGTGAAGCCTGAAAAAGTGTTCCGTGCGCCCAGCGATCTGGAGCGGGAGGCGTTGGAAGACCTGTTGGCGCAGTTGAAGGTGTGGGATGGCGGTCTGGATGCGGAAGCCTTGCAAACTATGGTGTTTGCAGTAGGCAAAGAACGGTTTGATCCGCTGCGTGATTGGTTCACGGCACTTTATGAAGTGTTGCTGGGCGCGTCACAGGGGCCACGGTTTGGCGGATTTATCGCGCTTTATGGTGTCGATGAAACGGTAGCATTGATCGAGGATGCGCTGGCCGGGAAATTGATCACATCGTGAACCTCTTGCCCTTCGGTGCGCGTGACTTACCATAAGTCATGCAACCATGGGGGAGATGTGCGATGCGGACGGGATTGATTTCGGGGGTTTTGGGGGCGGTCTTGACCGTCTTTCTGGCCTTTAGTGCGACGGCACAGCAAGCGCAGATTGAAGGCACAATCAACAGCCAGATTGAGGCATTCAAGGCGGATGATTTCGCGGGCGCGTTTACCTATGCGACGCCGACGTTGCAGATGTTGTTTCAATCACCGGAAAATTTCAAACGCATGGTGACGACGGGCTATCCGATGGTCTGGCGGCCCGCCGAGGTGCGGTATCTGGAACTTCGGGACCGCGGCGGGGCGCTGTGGCAGAAGGTGCAGATTACCGACGGCAAGGGGGCGGTGCACCTGTTGGATTACAAGATGGAAGAGACCGACAAAGGCTGGCGGATTGCAGGGGTGGTGATTTTGGAGGCACCGGGGGTGGCGGCGTGAGGGGGATGAATGTCTGCTTTGAGCCCTTATTACCGGATGCTGCGGTTTACACCGATGACCAAAATACTAGACAAAGCCGCCATTCGAAAAGCCGACGGACGATGTCGAGTGATGGATGGAGACGATTTGGTTACGATTTCAGAAGCCTGTGTGATGTCCTATGCGGCGCATGTTCATGTTACGATCGCGTGATTTCGCACTGCGTCGCTGGAATTTCCGTGCGATAGCAGAGTTTGGTTTCTTCGGGGCCTCATGGTGTTCGCCGGGGATGAATAATCGATGATGGCTAGTTCGCAGTAGCTACATGACCGGATGAAATCAGCCCTTCGAAGTGGGCGCTATGCGTCTCCGTTTTTTGGACAAACCAAACACTCGATACTGCGGTGCAAGGCGCGCAAGCGAACCATGATCGGCGGAACGGGAAAACTCATCTCAAAGGCTGGATAAGTCGCTGTCGTTACACTACACTCCGAGGGATGAGGAGATTTACAAACATTGCTTGAACCAAATTTAGTTGATCTGAGACCTAGCGACGACCCGCAAGCGGGAAAGCTGGCGGAAAGCCTGCATTGGGTCAACTTCTCAAACAAGCGGTCTGGCAGGCTTCGGGTCACTAGCATGCCGGTTGGCTGTGTTACGATCGGCGATGTCGTGACCGATGGGTACGATGCCGAGACAACCAGCGAGCGGGTCACTGTATCGTTCCCACATACCGGAAAGATCCATTTCCGATATGGAAACACGGAAGAAGAAGCTGCGGGATCAGGAGCATTGCTCTTGCAACCGGGCGCGCCGAGAAAGAGTTCCATCCGCGCCGGAAAGGGCGCGAAGGCACGCACCGTGCATGTTCGCGTTCCGAGAACGCAACGACTTAAAAAACTGGGACTTATGGTGCCACCCGTGATGGCGGTGGGTGGTGCGCGCGAGGCGCATAGTTTGCGCGGTCTGCTTCTTTATATCCTTCCGGAGCTGCAGCGCGCAGACAGCCCGCTGCGCCGCCCCAGCGCGCTTGGCGCAATGGAAGCGTTGATCATCGACCTGGTTGATGCGTTGTGCCATGCGCACACGGCAATCTCTGCTGCTGAAACAGGCGCGGTCAGCCGGGTAAAAGCAGCGCTTGATTTCATGCATGCAAATGCTGACGAGGCGCTAACCGTTGAGAGTATCGCACGTGCCGTAGGGGTTGGACCAAGACAGTTGCAAGCTACGTTCCGGTCGGAACTCTGTAAGAGCCCGCGCGAAATGCTCTCGGAGATACGGCTCGAAAATGCACATGCCTTGCTGCTGGTACCGGACGCTGGAACAACTGTCACGGACGTGGCTTTCGACAGCGGTTTTGCCCATCTTGGGCGTTTTGCCGCAGCTTATCGACAGCGCTACGGAGAAACCCCATTCCAAACACTGCTGCGTGCGCGTCGATAGCTTTGAATCATGTCACATGATGAAGCCAAGAGCCATCATGTTTGTTGAAGTAGGAATAGGGCTAGCTATGACACATGCGAAGTTATGGCATAGCGAAGCGCCCTCTAAAATCGAATACCGTTCCGCGCAGATGGACTGAAATTGGACATCCCCCGGGCAGTTGTCTGAGACTGACACCCCTTTTATGCAGTTCGAACTGCGGTTTTCGGACAGTGCTTCGTTAAGCGGATTGCAGGGCATTGTCCCGTTGCTATCATAGTTCCGACTACAGCCCCGGACTTTCGATTTCGTTTTACCTTGGAAACGGGCGCATGCTGAAACTAAAATAATGGAGAAAAAAGTGCGCGCCATAAATCTCATAACGCTTCTTGCTGTTCTTGCGCCAGGTGCCGGATCTGCCGAAATGGCCTTCACAGACATGTACGTTGGCGGTTTCGGCGGTGCGGTTATTGGTGTTGACGCTAAAGGCGCAAACGCTTCGCTACTTTCAAGTATACCCGCCATTGCAAAACAGGATTTCGATCCGAACGGAGAATTTGCGCTAGGTCTGGTGCTTGGTGCGCGTGTCGCTCCGAACGTCCGTGCAGAGGTTGAACTTTCCTATTCGAACTCAGACGTGGATGGAACAGAACTAACACTTCTCGCTCCGTTTTCTACAGATGCAAGCGGCGATTTGTCAGCCACCTCCCTGTTGGTCAACGCTTGGTACGATTTTGAAACGAACAGCTCGTGGCGACCTTATGTGGGGGGCGGGATCGGGTACACCAGTGTCGACGCATATGTAGTTTCCAGCCAAGGTCCAGCCAATTTTAATGACTCAGATGGTGGTTTTTCATATCAAATTGGCTTTGGCGTGACTTTTCCTGTCGGTCAATCCGGGACGATTGATATCGGCTATCGCTATCGCGAAACGCCAAACCTGAAACTGACGTCTGGCGCGATGGGCGGAACTGCCGTCTTTGACGACATTGATTTCAAAGCGCAGACAATCCAGATCGGCTATAATTATCGTTTTTGAAGCGATGGAGAATTGAAAATAAACGTTTTTTGGGAGGAACGGAATGAAATTTATCTTCAAAACAGCGGTTCTGGTTGTGTCTGTCTGCGTTGGTCAAAGCGCCTTTGCTGCCAGCGAAGCTGAGATGATGAGCACCTGCAACTCATACGCCGCGCATCACTTGCATGTGTCGACCAGTGACATTGCCGCGCTGAAATACGAGGGCCAGAGGGTCGACGGTACGCATGCGGTCAATGGCAGCACCACATATGGCGAGACTTTCCAGTGCTCGTTTAACAGATCCGGAAGCCACGTTGTAAACTGGTACCATTCCGGCGGAAGCCGCGGCAATGCTCAGGCGAGCGAAGCGGAAATGATGTCCGCCTGCAATACATACGCAGCGCACCATCTTCACGTTTCTGCGAGTGCCATAGCCTCTTTGTCCTATGAGGGACAAAGAATGGACGGCACACATGCAGTCAACGGAAACACGACATCTGGCCAGACATTCCAGTGCTCTTTCGACAGGGCGGGCGCACGGGTGGTAAACTGGTATCACTCGGCACCGACCAACTGTCCTGCAGATGTGTCTGAGGCCAATCGCTATCTCTATCCAGCGTGCAACTGATCCAAACACAGAGCCTGGCAAGGAATTAATGACGATGAAAAAGACGCAACTCATTCCTTTTCTGATGTTGGCTGCCACTCCCACAGTCGCTCAGGACAACGCAGCGAGGGCCGTGGGGGCTGGCGTCGGTCTTCTGATCGGCTTGGCGATTATGATCCTGGTAGGAGCTGTCGTCGGTTGGCTTGCTGGTCTGATCGTCAAGGGAAGCGGATACGGCTTTTGGGGCGATGTCCTGATTGGAATTGGAGGGTCGATTTTGGCGGGTTTTATCTTTCCGTTGGTCGGCTTCGAAGTTGGGACAAGTATCCTTGCTTCGATCATTCCCGCAGTGATCGGCGCTGCCATTCTACTTCTGATAATCCGCACGATCCGACGCAAATCCGGCTGAAGGGTTGATGATCCGTGCAGTCGCCAACATCCCTCGATCCCAGATCGAGGGGAAAAACGTCAACCGCCACATGAAAGGAAAAGTCATGGTCTGGAAACTGAAAACTACACTTGCAGCAATTGCAATTCTGCCGCTCGCGGCCTGCGTCGAGGACACGGGCTCCTCGGGAACTCCGGCCGTCGGAAGCTCTTCGGATCTTTCGTCTTTCCAAGGCGCGCGCGCCGGGCAAGCCGAGATGGGTATCCAGAACCTTGGCTACGAATTGATCCGCACGCAGGGCCTAACACAGTACTGGTTTAACCGGTCCACAGGGGCGTGCGCAGAAATGACTGTTGGTGACGGTCGCTACCAGTCTGTGCGGATGCTTCCCGCGGAAGACTGCTAAGCTTCCGGCCCCCTTCGTTGAAGGGGGCCACACTGCTTTTTTCCTGACACTCATCTCAACACTTAGGATGTCACATATCGTGAAGTGTTTCCCCATAAATGGCTCGCATCTGACGCGCGCTGCCTCCGTGCCTCTGATGCTGTTCGCAACATCGGCCTATGCTGTCGACATCACGACCTGTCCGACAGATGCGGCGGTTCCCATGAGCGTTGCCGAGGCTTTGGATGGCGTTCTGACCGCCGCCGTTGATACAGAAGGCCCGCTCAGCGCGGCTTTTGGCGCGGCACCCGGTGCTGTTTTGTCCCTGCAAGCGCCCGATTGGACCTATGCGCGGGCCGCTGGCGTGGCCGATCCGGAGGCCGGTCAACCGATTTCTTGCGACATGGCGTTTCAGATCGGCAGCAACACCAAGATGATGACGGCGGCCGTTATTCTGCAATTGCAGGAAGAAGGCGCGCTTTCACTTGACGATCTCCTTTCTGTTCACCTGCCGGAGGTAGCCAATGCCTTGCCGAACGGGGACGTCATCACGCTGCGGCAATTGGCAAACCACACGTCTGGTGTCTTCAGCTATACGGACAATGCACCAGATGGGTCGCCCGGCATCATGGAAGGCGACATTGCCGATCCCGCCGCGTTGAAGCGTGGCTACACGATGACAGAGCTGGTAGAGTTCGCGATCGACCACGGCGCACCATCATTCTCACCCGGCGCGGACGGTCAGTGGTCCTACAGCAACACGGGGTTCATCCTGCTTGGGTTGATTATCAAACGCATCGAAGGCCAGAACCTGGCCGATGTGTTCAAGACGCGGATTTTCGATCCGCTTGAGATGGATGACACCTTCTTCGGCAGTGACGTGCCGACCCCGGAAATGGGTCTGCCGCGGGCTTTCCTGGCCATGCCGTTTGATGTTGAAACGACCGACTGGAACATGTCGCAGGGGGCTGCAGCGGGTGCCGTTGTTTCTACCGCCGCAGACATGCATGTGTTCATCCAAGCGCTGATGAGCGATGCGCTGTTCAGGGTGCCCGACACGTTTGATGTCATGCAGGATACGGTTCCTACAGGAAGCCCCGGCATCCCGGCATATGGCATTGGACTGGCAGAAAAGGCTCCGGGCGTTTGGGGACACGGTGGGCAAACGCTTGGGTTTCAGTCCGAAGTTGTCGAGTTCAGCGAACAAGGGATCTCTTTGGTTGGCTGGGCGACAAGCTCTCAGAACATCATGGGCTTGGGCGCTCAGGTCGTTTCGCAAGCCCTTGTTGATGGGGGTGTCCTGCCAGATCCCCTAATAGCCGCCGCCGCTGCGCTTCGGGAAAGTCTTGTTGATACGGAATGGAGATTGATCTCTGTGGCGGATCCTGAAACGGGCGAGCAGGCGATGCAGCCGGATCGCTACTCGATCACGTTTGTCGAACCGGGGGATTTCGCCGCGCAAGCGGATTGCAACCGACTGCTTGGCGGTTGGAACCTTGATAAAATGACACTCACGATCACGCCGGGCCCGATGACAAAAGCGGCCTGCCCACCGGATTCTAGGTCGGACGCGTATGTCGGTTGGTTGGGTACGACAACCTCGGCACAAATTGATGATGCGGGGCACTTGATCCTGACGTCCAATGACGACGGGACGTTCACGCTTCTTCAATTCGAGTCCGCTCAATGACGCAAACTGCCAAGCATCGTCTTGATTTCTTCCTCTTCACCCGATGCTGTCGGCCTGACGAAATCGCGATGCCCTTCATGCATTCCTCTATTCGTATCCGCAGCTAACCCCTCTTCACCAAAAGGACCCCTGCACATGAAAAAATCACTTGTTGCACTCACCTTCGCCATGACGCTGGCGTTGCCTGCCGTCGCCACCGCACAAAGCGATATGCGGACAGAGCAAGTCCGTTTCGCCGCCGGAACATCCGGCACCGCTATAAACGACTCGATCACCGGCGAAGAAAGCGTGCTGTATACCATCGGTGCCGAAGCAGGTCAGCGGCTGAAAATTCGAATGGACCCATCGAACTTGGCCACATACTTTAACGTCTACGCCCCAGGCACCGGCCCCGGAGACGAGGCCCTGGCCAATAGCCAATTCACTGGTGCGATGGTGCCTGATATCAACTATTTCGACGGGGAACTGCCGGTTTCAGGGGAATACTCCGTCTCTGTCTACATGATGCGCAGTGCTGCGCGCCGCGACGAGGTGTCGAACTACGAGATCGTCATCAGTGTTGAGGGGTCCGCCAGTGATACTGGTGGTTCGGACTTCGCTGACGGATTGGCAGGAGGACCTGACTTCTACCGGGTCTCGACATCAGGCGGTGGCGGGCTGAACCTGCGCGCCTCACCGTCATCGAGTGCGGGGGTGGTCACACGCCTCAACAATGGCCAAAATGTCCGCAACCTTGGTTGTCGGATGGCAGAAGGTCGCCGTTGGTGTCGCGTTGCCACGTTGGCTGATCCCGGTTCCGAAGGGTGGGCGGCAGGTGACTTCCTTGTTGAGGGGAGCAACGATCCCTCGGCCGGAATGAACAATTCGTCCTCCTCCTCTGCCGGAAGTTCCGGTGACAGCACGTCCACCGTGACCGTTCGCTTCCCGTCTGGGAGCACAGGCACGGAAATGACCGGATCGCTCGCAGCGGGTGAATCGCGCCGCTATGTGCTTGGTGCTGCCAACGGTCAAAACCTCTACGTGCGGGTCGCCGCACAAGGCCCGGATATATCCTACCAGATCTTAAACCCCGACAATAGTTTCCTGCTCGACCAAACGCCATCGGCGGACGAATACCGCGGGCAGCTTTGGCAAACAGGCGATCACGTGATCGAAGTGATCAACCGGGGTGGATCAACCACGTCATACAACGTGATTTTCGGGATCGAATAATCGCAACGCCTAAAGAAAACTCAGAAAGAGGAAGCCACTACAATGGACAGCAAATTCAAGATCATGATCGGTGGCGCGGTGCTTGCTGCGCTGGCTGGCTGCGTCGAAACCACCGGCGGAGGACCATCTGTGAATGATGGGCTGAGCGGAAGCGATGCGCAATTCGACGCCATGACAGCGCCATGCATCAATCAAGCTGCGCGCATGACGGGCTTTCCCGCAAAGGACATCAATATCGCAGAGCGCATTCGTACCGGTGGCGGGGCGCTTCTTGTACTGGATGTCGGCGGCCAGAATCTGAGCTGCCGGAGCGAAAGCGATGGAAGCGTCACGGTGTTCAGCGAATTCGCCAACTGAACTTAAGGCATGGCATTTCTTTGCAAATGGACCATTCGGACCGTTGGAGCTTGTTACCTCGTGGCTCTCGCGTTGCTCCTGATCGGGACCTTCGGGCTTTTCGGTCAGGAGCGTGATCCGCTGTCCGGGGTCTTCTTGATCCCGCTGGGTCTGCCATGGGTTTCCTTGCTGGACGGTGTATCGGACGGCCTCAAGCCATGGTTGGCGGCCCTTGCACCGGCAATCAACCTTTTTATTCTCATGGCACTGTGCCGCGCTTTTTCACGCAAAAAGGCCTGATCGAAGGAAGAAGCCATGCAATTCGATATCCCACACATCATCGTGACGGCTATCATCCTTTATTCCGTAATTTGGGGCATGCAGCATATCGCGCCCTTTTCCGAGATGTCTAAAGGCAAACGGAACGGCATCCAGTTTATCATCCTGTTTGTGCTGCTTTTTATTCTCAACATCATCTGGCCATACGGCTCGGGTGCTTAAGTAAGTAAAAATAATGGGAAAGTTATTGATCGGCATTGGTGGCCTCGTCGTCGGAGCCATCGCCGGTGCCCTGATCGGCAGTGCGGTGATCGGTGGAACGGCCGCCGGTGTGGGCATCGCCACTGGCTTGTCAGCGGGCATCTGCTCAACAGTGACGGCCGCACAAGAGGAAGGTCTGTTGACGGCAGAGCAAGTCGACCAAGTGCTCAACCGCGCTGCGGCGGACGTCGCAGCTGCGGCGGGATCGGTTAGCCCCGAAGCTATGGTTGGAAGCGCTGACGAATGCGTCACGTTCATGGATAGTTTGGCGGCTGCGGAGTGATGGCGAAGTGGTAGCAAAGCGATTGATTTTGGCCCAGAAAGCTTAGGAGCGGTCTTTCTGTGACATGTCTTCCGGATCACAACACACATGTTTCGTCCGAGGGGGCCGACAGGTTGCTGTGGCTCGATGCCAGCCGCACAGTGGCCTTGTTGGCAATGGTCGTGTTCCATTTTGCCCGCGATCTCGAGATCTTTGGTATCTTGCCAAGTGGGTTCACAATGACAGGCGGGTGGGCTGTGTTTGCGCGCGTCATCGCCGGCTCTTTCCTGTTTTTGTCGGGCGTCAGTCTGATTGTCGCGCATGGGCCCGGCTTGCGGTTCCATGCGTGGGCCAAACGGCTGGGGATGCTTGTGCTCGCGGCACTTTTGGTCAGCATGGGAAGCTATATCGCCTTCCCAGAGAGCTACATCTATTTCGGCATTTTGCACGTCATTGCCGCCTGTAGCATAATTGGCGTCCTCGTGATCGCAGCGCCTGGATGGGCGTTGATCGGATCAACCTGTCTTGTCTTGGTCGCGGACGCGTATCTGGGCCGACAGGTCTTCGCGTCCCCTTGGCTGGCTTGGACAGGACTTGGCACCACAGTGCGCCCCTCTCTGGATTTCCTGCCTTTAGTGCCTTGGCTCGCGCCGTTTCTGATGGGAATGGCATTTGCCAAGCTAGTGCCGATGCGCGGCATCTTCGGGCACGTGCAGACCACGTGGCTCGCAAACGCGATGACCTGGCCGGGGCGGAACAGCTTGGCGGTTTACCTGTGTCACCAACCAGTTTTGCTTGCGACCATTTGGATCGGCACGAGGATTATTTAACTTTGGAAAGTAGTGTTGGCTAACAAAGGGAACACATCACAATGTCAAAACTGGTTTTGAGCCTCGCACTCACCCTCGCGCCCAAAGTTCGCAAACCATCAGAGAGCAGCCATTCGTATTAAGTTGGCAAACGGCCGTTTTGTCCGCGCAGCCGACCTTGGAGCCTACCGCAGTGAAAGTCTGCATCCTGTGTCTTCGTGACATCAGACATACCTTGCCCTAGCCTGGCGCAATGTCGAGCCAAGCGTGGACAGATGCAGAGAATGACCTGATCGTCGCGGACTATTTCGCGATGTTGGCTGACGATGTGACAGGCCGTCCCTACAACAAAGCGGAGCATCGGCGGCAGCTTCTGCCGCTCCTCAACAACCGTTCGGAAGGGTCGGTTGAGTTCAAACATCAGAACATCAGCGCTGTGCTCAAGGGGCTCGGTGAAGTATGGATCACCGGGTACAAACCGGCGTTCAACTTCCAGGGCAGTTTGATCGACGCCGTCGCACGCTGGTTGGCGATGAACCCAGACTGGGCGCATCGTTCCCTTTCTTCCCGGCCGATGGAAGGCTTGGCCGAGGCGGCGCAACTCTGGGTCGGGCCTGCACCGACCTTGACCAACCAACCGCCGCCGGACGAGCTTGAGCAGATGCTCCACATCGCCCGAAAGTTCGACGTGGCCGCGCGGGATGAACGCAACCGCGCCCTTGGCAAGGCCGGGGAAGAGCGCGTCTTGAAGTACGAGCGTGACGCTCTGACGGCAGTGGGGCGAGAGGATCTTGCGCAGCAAATCCGCTGGGTTTCGGAAGAAGACGGGGATGGCGCAGGCTACGATATTGCCAGTTTCGATGCAGACGGGCGGCAGCGCCTGATCGAGGTCAAAACCACAAATGGGTGGGAACGCACGCCGTTCCATATCTCGCGCAATGAGCTTGCAGTGGCAGATGAACGGCGCGAGGAATGGTGCCTGTTTCGCCTCTGGAACTTCGCACGAACGCCCAAGGCCTTCGAGTTGCGCCCGCCGCTTGATGCGCATGTATCGCTCACGGCGACCAGCTTTCAAGCAAGCTTTCACTGAATTGTGTCGACAAGACCCGGCCACGGAGACAGCGCATCAATGGAGCGCGAGATAAAAGGGTTGCTGCATTTGGCAGGCAACTGGTTGTTGTGACTGGCTTTATTCAGCCGCACCCCGTTACGTAATGCGGCAACAATACGGTTAACACCCTGACTTCGAGGGAATAATTCAGCGGCACATTCCCAATGGGTGTTTTTTGGCGGCGTCAAATTCAACGCCAAATCAGATATTTAGGTGCCTTTGAGCGGCAAGGGTTGGAGGGTTGCCATGCAATTTCTTCATCAACATCAGACACCTAGGCACGTGTTGCCGCACCTCTTTTATCTTGCGCTCCCATTGTTGGGCGTAAGATACCAACTCTCGATGCTCGGACTTGTCGCCTCGTCTAAGGAGTAGCTGCCAAGAGTGGGTTTCCGCAGTGTGCATACCAGAGGTCTGAAAACACTGCGCAATTGCAGGAAACCTGCACACGACCGATTTGCATGCACGCGAAAACGCTTGTCATGTCAGTGACTTGCGGCATTCGTGGCAGGCGCTTTTATCTTGCCCTTCTTCCTGTTGTCTTCCGCAGCCCTCCGAAACCAGCTCATGGCGCGCGTTCAAGGTCCCAAACACGCAGTCTCAGGCAACGCTCCCAGACGCATGAGTCGGGGGCCGGGCGCGACCGCCAAGATGCCCACTTCGGTGCTTCGATTTGAGCCACGCGTTCGGGAGGCTCCCCATCCGATTTGCACGCTGTGACAGGCCGCTTTGCGCAGCGCGTTTGCTTGCCCTGCACAAGACGCACGCGCCGCCTCATGCTGCTCGACATGGCACCGTCACGCCCATCAGCAACTCGCACCGAACCGGCCCAGCCGGTCGATGCCGCGCGGATTGAAGCGGCCCTGATGAAGGTCGCGTTGCTGGTCGCGGAAGACCCAGCCTTCGCGCCGGTCTTCGAGCGGTTGGAGGCAGAGCTGTCCGCGGCCGTGAAGAAAGAGAAGCGGCTATCGGAGGCGCAACGCCGGGCGCGGGCGCTGCTGGCTCAGAAGGCGATGCGCTTGACGAGTTCGGCGACGTGTTCCAGCGACGCGCCCTTGCCATACCGTTCCCGGTCGAGCCGATGACCGAAGAGGTCACGCCTGATCCGGTCGTCGATCCCGGCGGCAAGCATGCGGTCTTCGAAGGAATGGCGCAGCGAGTAGAACGAGTGGTGCGGGGTCTCGAGCAGCCCGTTGGCGCGGAGGAACTTGTTCACGACCGCGCTGAGAGTCGCCCGATTGCGGTAGCGGGGGAAGCCTTCGGGGTACTGCTTGAAGGCTTCCAGAGAGACACCGGTCAGCGGGATCACGCGGCGCGCGTAGTGCGACTTGAGCTGCCGCCCCTCGGGCTCGATGGAAATATGCGGCACGTCGCAATCGAGCCGGATCGTGTCCGCCGTCAGCGCCGCACCCTCGGACAGCCGGTAGCCCGTGTTGATCATCCCGAGCAGCAGCGCGCGGGCCTGGCCGTTCAATCCGTCCAGCGCTCCCGTCGCGAGGAGCCGTGTCCTGATCCAATCATCGCTGAATGGCGGGCGCGTCTGCTTCTCGCCCTCCTTGAAGGACAACTCGCCCAGCGGCAGCGAAAGGCCAAGGCGCTTCATTGTGTTCACAGTCTTCAACACGTCGCCAAGGTGGATCAGATCCTTGTTGGCCGAGTTCGCCGTGACCTCTCCCGCCTCGATCCGGTCGAGCCAGTGCTGGCGGAAGTCCAGCATGTCGTCGCGGGTGATGTTGGCGATCTCCTTGTCGCCAACCACCGCGACGAAGTTCTTCACCGCCTTCTTGCGTGGTGCTTCCCAGCGGCGAAGTTGGTCCTCGCTCTTGCCAAGGGTCTTCTCCTTGGCAAGCGTCCAATAAAGCTCCAGCGCCTTGGTAGCCGTGATCCGGGGTTCGGAGACGGTGCCGAGAAGGGCGGCGGCCTCGATGGCATCGGGCTGGTTCGCCGGGGCCGGGATGGCCTCGACGCGTGCGACAACGTCCTCGACCGGCAGCTTGACCACGGCCCCCGCATCCAGATACCGAAAGCCCCGCGCCCGGGCCAGGTCGCGGGCGGCCTCGTAGCGCGCTTCCGCGTCCGCGCTGTTCCCGGCCAGCCGTGCCTCCCAGGCTTCGATCATCTGGGACCACGCGCGATCCGCCTTGCTCTGCGCGATGGTCTCCGAGTCGGTATGCAGGCTGATCCAGACGGTTTCACGCGGCTCGATGCCCCGATACCGGCGCGGGACGCGGCGGCGGAGGTGGTAGAGACGGCCTCGTTTCGCGATGCTCATGGCGGAAATCCTCCGCGTTTGTGCAGCAAATTGTGTAGCAAAATGTGCAGCAAATCAAGCGGACCGAGAACCGCCATCAGCGCGAAAACGCCGAATTCCACCCTACTATCATGAGGTTATGAGATAGTGATCTTGAAGAAAATGGCGGATACGAAGTCCGCCATGTTAATTGGATAGACAATTGAATATGATCAATTAAAATATCGATGGAATTTTTTGTACCACATAAAATACCTCACTGCACCCTAGGCTCTGGACTCATAACCAAAACAATACCGTTGCCGCGAGGGCGATGGCAGACATGAAGATTACAGGGCATCTGTCGTAACGGGTCGCGACCCTGCGCCAGTCTTTCAACCGTCCAAACATGTTCTCAATCTTGTGACGGCTTCGATAAATCCTGGTGTCGTGTGGGATGATGTCTTTGCGGTTCCGGCGCGATGGAATGCAGGGTTCGATGCTTCTTTCTTTCAAGCCTTCACGGAACCAATCGGCGTCATAGCCGCGATCCGCCAGCATCCAATCCGCAGCAGGTAGTGAGGGTAAAAGTGCTCGTGCGCCGATGTAGTCGCTGACGTTCCCCGCTGTCAGGAATAATTGGATTGGTCGCCCCACCGCATCGATTACGGCATGGAGTTTCGAGTTCAGGCCACCCTTGGTGCGGCCAATCAGGCGGCCACGCCCCTTTTTTTGAGCCCCATGCTGGAGGCTGTTCGATGGGCCTTCAGATGAGTCGCATCAATCATCAGTGTGTCTGTTGCATCGCCTTGAGCGGCCAGTTCGGTCAGGATGCGTGCAAAGACGCCCATGTGAGACCAACGGGCCCACCGGTTGTATAGCGTCTTATGCGGCCCATAATCGGACGGAGCGTCTCGCCAGCGCAAGCCATTACGAATGACATGGATGATGCCGCTGAGAACGCGGCGGTCACCAACGACCGCTCCAAGAGATGCAGCCCTCATGCTACACAAATCCCCAGCTTACTTCTAGCAGCCCGTATGGGCGAATTCCAAGATCAGATCCGCCGAAATAACCACAGAAAATAGCAACGCTTGGCACCAAAGAAGCGTGGTCACCGTGCTGCTGTATCAACCCAACTGACGCAAGGCTCATTGGATACACCTATGATCCGGTCCCAATAAGGGTCGCTCCCTTCTTCACAGCCAATTACACTAAATAAAGGCTACCATGAGGACCGGTAAACCCAGCATTCCAATACAGATAATAGCAATTGAAATTCCTAATCCTTTGAACATCTTACTTCCCCGGCTCTAAACATTAACATTAAGGAGCATTTGGGAGCGGCGTGCCTGTTATCAATGCGGCGTCCTGCCGCACTCTCCTGAGCGCAGAACAGCTCTCGGACATCGATATGACCAACGCTGATCTCATCGCGTCGCATGGGCATCCAACCAAACTAAGGATTTCTCACGTGCGTCGTCAGGTAGGCGGCTTTTCGTCCGTCACCCAAGGATTGAAAACGGCCACGCATCGGGACTAATCCATTACCCGCAACGCCCCATTTAGTCTCTGTCACTTTGAATTCAAATAATGCAGGCCAATATGGCGGGCACATCATCTGAGTCTAATTCTCAACAGCCAGTTTGCCAGCCTATTCCATACAGAGTTCGAGGTGAATGGTGCTGGCGAGAAATACGGTCTGCCGCCTGCTGTGACGTCGTGTTTTAGGAACGGAGCACTGTTCTGAATATCAGACCCGTTTTGCCAATGACGGCGTAAGGAGACAGTGATTGAACGTTTTTGGCTTCGAAATCGCATAGAAAGCTGCTTTCACTCGTAACATTATATCTGCAAGCGAATATGCCAAACGAATATGGCGCGAGTTTGACTCCGTTCAGCGGTTGATGGGTTGGACCGTTTTTCTGCTCACCGACTGAAATTCGGCTAGACCTAGCAGAATGTCGCCTTTTGGCCATCTACACAAATTCGTAAGTCGAAATGCGCCTCAGAAGGCAAGCCAGTATATCGCAATTGACCCCATAATGACCAACGACCAGAGCAAACGAAAAAAGCCCCGCTTTGCGTTCATTTGCGCCATATGATGAGGATCAAGTTCTGTGCCATCCAAAAGGTCGTTTTTGTTAATATTAGTATACACTTAAGATATCCACTTGTGCTGCCCAGCGACTGTATAATTAGCGATCTGATAGGGCAGTAACTTGCGTTAAGTCTGGCGAAAATATGACTCGAGAAAAACAGACTGTTTCCGCCAGCGCCGCCGGGCTCCTGGGATGGTCGACTTAGGTCCCTTAGCGGACCTAGGCGTAGTTGCAGCGAAATGGCGCTTTGTCCGCATTGCAGACCCTGAAACCTACCCTAGCCAATGGCTGCTTTAAATCCGTTTATAGGTTCAGACCCTAAAAGATACTACGATTGCGCCGATCCCGTGCCGACCTTTTGCGACAACCCTCGCTGCAAAACCGTGTATCAGCACGCTTGTCCAGAGACAGATCATCACCGCAACGAATGCAGGACCACGTGCCCTGCATCATACGGCCGCCAATAGCTTTCACGCGGGCTAGGCGGTTAGCCGTGTTGCCCGTCCATAAGTACGCCTCAAACTGCGCGAAATAACCGCCTGTTTCGTTCGGTTCTATCCAAATTGTGCCTGAGTCTGGTCCCGGCATATCCTGCCCTTTCTTGATCTAAATCGCCACCCATAGGCGGGTTATATATTTGATATGGTTGGCGATAAGCATTTAACTCCCCTGAGCGGCTCTGTAAGCCGCCCAGCGCGCCTTTTGGGCATCTGCAATACGTGCCTTGCCCTCTGGCGTCTTTGGCCCCGTAGAGCGGCCCCCGTGAAATTTGCACCGCCTGCGTCCCGGCTCTGACATATTGCGGCACGGGTTACCCTTGCGAGTATTTGAACCGCAAAGCTGTCGATATCGGGCTGCGGCAATGGCTGCCTTTTCATTTAATCGGGCCACTTCCCGATCAAGCGCGGACTGCTCTGCGTCCGTCCATTCTAATACCCCATCCCCCCGCGTGCGCGTACTGGTCAACCTGTTCGGCAATAATACCCCATCCCCCCGCGCGTGTGGTGCGTGGAAATACGGCAAAACCGTAAACCCAAGCACTTCGCCCATGCGCTTAGGCACCCCATAGCGTAGGCGGCGGGTGCTGATTGTTCCCTGGCATTCCCAATAGGACACGGCATGGCGGCTGCACTCGATCATCTGGCCCATTTGGGTCTGACTGTATCCCGACTTGCGCCGTATGGCCTTCAATTCGGCCCCGGCCATGCTCTGCACGATGACAGGTTTAGACAGGTCTTCTAGCATGCTATTTGCACCTCTACCTTATTAGCACCGTATTTACGGATGGTGTCTGCTTCAGAAGTCATCGGTTCTTGCTCCGTCGGGGCGCGCTGTTTTTTCTGATATTATGGTATCATAATACCCCATAAACGGCAAATAAGTTTGGGGTGAGAGAAGGCCGCTTTCCTCCACGCTGTGACCATTGATCGAAGGCGCTCGCCCACACCGCCGTTAGTGACCAATGCTGCAACAAGCACATTTCGGCATGAAGGGCGGAAACCGGACTTTCGCTACAAACGCGACTAACTTCCGCTAAGCGGGACGAAGCAGACTTTGACCTCCAAATGTAGTATAGCTTAAATCAAACATGCTACGACGGCCTTGTATTTTGCGATCTGTCGCCGCCTACACAAAGGTCTGCCCGAAGTCATTATCTGTAGAAACTGGTGATACGAGTAGCGCGATGTCCAGGCACAAGAATACTTGTAGGGTATTTGTGTCAAAGCTAGTGGGCGCGAAGGTTCCGAAATGCCCAACGAATAGAAAGGATATAAAGATGGGATTTTTAGCGGTTGGTAAGATTTCTTTATCTTTAATTCTTGTCCTGTTCCTAACGGTTGCATCGGGGGTCATGCGACCTGCATTAGCGCAGGACCTCAACGGTGAAGCGCTCAAGAAACTGGCGCTCGCAGGGACATGGCAGGCTGAACACGCTGAATATGGCTTCTGGAATTGGGACAACAGCGGATCAGTTTGCTTGAGATTGGGCAGCGCAGAGGGCGATTGCTTTGATAGAGGGACCTGGGAAATTACCCAAAACGTGCTTTGCTATGAAATGACTACATGGGGCGAATCGGTGGGAGAACGCGTCAATTGTTTCACGGTGAGCGCTCTGGACGGCAATCGCTACGAGACACTTTTCCATGGCGGCGCGATGGTCTCAAGGATGTTTGCTTTCAGTGTGTTAGAGTAACTGACCCCAAGAACTGCCGGGTTACGCCCAGCTATCAGACCTGCATCAACCAACGGGACAAGTCTCTGCGCAGAACAAGAACCTAACCCTGCATAGCAACATGAATTGTCCGTCTTCATATAAAATGGAACATCAGAGCGGCTTGAGCATTGGAGGCTCTGGCTCGTTTGTGTGATTGATTATGCTGCTTGTTTTTGATGTTGCAAGCGACGTTGTTGGATTGTCTGTTTCTTGATCTTCTTCCTTTCCCTGAGAATGGCTTTGTCGCGACCGAAGTAGACGTCTGCGGGTGTGACGTTGTTCAGGCTCTCGTGGTAACGCTGGTTGTTGTAGTATTCGACGAAGGCCCCGATTTGGCGTTCGAGATCACCGGGTAGGTAGTAGTTCTCCAGCAGAACCCTGTTCTTCATGGTCTGGTGCCAGCGTTCGATCTTGCCTTGGGTCTGCGGGTGGAATGGCGCGCCGCGGACATGCGTCATTTTTTGATCCTCCAACCACTTGGTCAGATCGCCTGAGATGTAGCATGAGCCGTTGTCGCTAAGCAGACGTGGCTTGTGCCGCACAACAGCCTGGTCGCAGCCTGATGCTGTCAGAGCCAGTTCAATCGTGTCTGTCACATCTTCGGCCCGCATATTTGTGCAGAGCTTCCAGGCGATGATGTAGCGGCTGTAATCGTCCAGGATCGTGCTGAGATAATACCAACCCCAGCCAATGATCTTGAAGTAGGTGAAGTCGGTCTGCCACATCTCGTTGATGGCCGTTGTCTTATCTTTGAACTCATCGGCCGCTTTGATCACCACGTAATCCGGTGCGGTGATGAGATCAGCAGCTTTGAGAATGCGATAAGCTGACGATTCAGATATAAAATACCGCTTCTCATCCGTGTATTTGACGGCCAGTTCCCGGGTGGTCAGCTCTTCATGTTCCAGCGCAAACTCAATCAGGTCGCCACGGCGGGCATCCGGGATGCGGTTCCAGACCGATCTTGGGCGTGGAGATCTGTCAGCCAGTCCATCCAGGCCGCCGTCGACATAGAGATCGTACCATCGATAGAATGTCGTGCGTGGGATGCCCAGCATGTCGAGGGTCTGCTTGACTGGCAGATGCGATCCCTCAACGGTGCGGATGATCTCCAGTTTCTCAGACGCAGGGTATCTCATTCCTCGAACTCCCCAGCCCCTGTCATGCTTTTTTTGAGCAGACGGTTCTCAAGGGTCAGATCGGCAACGCATTCTTTCAGGGCCAAGGACTCAGAACGCAAATCCTTTACCTCAGGCGATGTGGCCTGCCGTGCCGTGTCGCCAGATAACCGGCGCTTGCCAGCTTCGAGAAATTCCTTCGACCAGCTGTAATAAAGGCTCTCAGCGATACCTTCGCGGCGACACAGCACCGAGATGCTTTCCTCGCCGCGCAAGCCTGCCAATACAATGCGGATCTTCTCTTCAGCTGAATATGTCTGCCGGGTCTTACGGCGGATGTTCTTAACTACCTTGTCGGCAGCGTCTTTGGACGTCTGGGCTTTCTTCGTCATCTCGATCTCCTAATCGATAAGATGAACCAGAAATCCTCCCTTATTCAAACCCTCAAATCTGTCCCGCGGGTGCTGACGTCAGACAGTCGCGCTACTCATTGCATCGCCCGTTATCGTGACGCAAATGATGGCCCGCCGTTCCAAGCTGAAACCCGCGTAAAACGGATGAAAGAAACTGTCACCATTCTGGGCGCGGGCATTGTTGGCATCTGCTGCGCACTATCGTTGCAAGAACGCGGCGTAAACGTTCGCTTGATTGACCGTGGAGAGCCGGGGCAAGAGACATCCTTTGGCAACGCGGGTATTATTTCGCCCTGGTCCGTTGTGCCGCAGGCCTTACCGGGCATTTGGAAGTCCATTCCCGGCATGTTGCTAAACGCAGCCGGTCCCTTGACGATCCGTCCGTCATTTTGGCCAAAAATGATTCCATGGGGTTTGAGGTTTCTCTCCAACTCAAACGAAGCAACAGTTCACGATATATCCGACGCAATGGAAGTATTGTGTCAGCCCTCTGTCACGTTGTTTCGCCGCCACCTCGAAGGCACCGGTCACGAAAACCTTGTCGTTGACAGCTGGTATGTTCACGCCTTTCGCAATGCGCGGCGGGCCAGCTTGGGAGATCTTGGGAATACCATTCGCAAGGAAAAGGGTGCGGAACTGGAGCTCATTGGTCAACAAGAACTGCAACGGCTGGAACCGGCTCTCTCTCGGAATTTCAAAGCGGCTGTGTTGATCAAAGGCCAAGCACGTGCAAGTGCGCCGGGACGCTTAGGTCAGGTTTTGGCCGAAAAAGCGGCGGCACAGGGCGCGGAAATCATTCGAGCCGAGGTCACCAGTTTGACCAAAGATGCGGACGGCTGGACGCTTGCGACGCACGGTAGCACACTTAAGGCGCAAAAGATCATTCTCGCGGCAGGAGTTTGGAGTGCCGCGATCTTAAAGCCTTTGGGACTTAATATCCCGTTGGTCGCGGAACGTGGTTACCATGTGGAATTCCCGAATTCCCAGTTACAACTGAACAACTCCATTATGGATGTGGACGCTAAAATCGTTGCAAGTTCAATGGAAATTGGTCTGCGGGTTGCCGGTAGTTCGGAGTTTGCAGCCATCGACGACGCTGCGGATCCGCGTAAGAAAACCCTGCTTGCCAAACAAGCGCTCGCCATGTTTCCGGATTTGAATGACAGTGACATGAAATTCTGGCTGGGCCGACGTCCTTCATTTCCCGACAGCCTGCCGGCGCTTGGCCCTATCGCAGGGCAACCGGGGCTTTTTGCTGCGTTCGGTCATTCTCATTATGGGTTAATGATGGCACCCAAGACCGGTGAGCTGTTGGCCGATCTTGTTGCAGGTGTGCCGCCAAATATTGATCTTGCGCCATATAGTATTCAGCGTTTTTAAACATTAGTGGAGAGTTTCAAAATGGTAACCCATGCGGGCGGTCAGAATATATGTGGTGCCTCCATAGGCGTACTTTGCCTTGAAAGTTATTTTCCAAAGCCACCCGGCCATATCAAAAACCCCTCAAGCCTTTCGTTTCCCGTCCTCTATGAGATGATCGAGGGTGTCACTGTTCCTGACTTACTGAACAACCCTTCGCGAGAGCTGTTGGAGCCCTTCTTGGTCGGTGCCAGAAAGCTCGAACGTGAAGGCGTGCGCGCCATTACCGGAAGCTGTGGATTCCTTGCGCTGTTTCAACGCGAGTTGGCCGCTGCCGTAAATATTCCTGTTTTTTCCTCTAGCCTCATTCAGGTGCCACTGGCATTTCACATGACTGGTGGTAGCGCACCAGTTGGAATCCTGACCGCAGATAAAGCAGCATTGAGCAATGCTCATCTCAAAGCGGTCGGTGCTGGGGATGTTCCGGTTGTCATTCAAGGCTTGGAGAACACCTCAGAATTTGCACAGGTAATTCTGAGAAACGAACGAACGTCTATGGACTTGGATTTGATAGAATCCGAAGTATTTGACGCAGCACTGACGCTAAAACGGAACTCTCCTGAAATCCGGTCAATGGTACTGGAATGCACCGATCTCCCGCCCTATGCGGCGCGGCTGCAAAGGGAACTACGGCTCCCGATATTCGATCTCACAACCTTAGCAACCATGGCGCACGATGTTGTCGCACGAAAAGAGTTTCATGGGATTATGCCTTGGTAGGATTGCTGGCTCTTGGCCAAGAGTGGCTATCGCTGAAATTGAGCCCCAAGTTAAGTGCCGATGCGGGCAGTATATCGGTTTCGCGAAACGCACCAACGTCGGTTTTCCGTGGTGTGCTGCCGTTTGTTTATTCCGCAGCACTGGTCACTCTGGGCTCAAACCAGACCTGCGGCGGTGCGTCACGCCGGTTTGCATCGAGCGGCGGGTGTGCGGACGAAACGGCCATGCGACTTGGTCATACCAATGGCTGGTTCCGGGTTGGTGAGGCAAATTGGCCGTCTGTGAATATTGAGACCCAGGGACTTCGCGGATGCAAGTTTGCCTAATTTGAGCGGACGACATTTTCTAGGGCGGCGGCCCAGTCCTCGAGATGGCTATCGTAGTATGGCCCCTGTTCCGATTTGAACGTCACGATGCCGTCACCGTCCAGCACATAAAGCCGTTCTGGTTCTCCAGCATAATCCGCGTTTATTCGATTGTCTGGCCAATCAAGCACAACCGGATTCTCGAATTCGTATGCGCTTCGCCAGTCATTGGCTACTTTGGCACGGTCCTCCAAATTGATGGTCTGGGCATACATTACTCCGGTCGCTCTGTTTGAATCAGTGTTCCATCCATCTGTTGGATGCGCCTCCAACACATAGACAAAAACGAACTGAACCCGTCCACCGTAGTGCTCAATCAGTTGCTTCATCCTATCTGATTGGCGACGGAAAACCGGGCATGTGTAGCACCCAAATATCAGCGAGACAGGAGCGCCACGAAGATCGGAAAGGTCCAGAAGTCCGGAAGAGATACTTCCTTCGGCGTTCAGAGTGTGAGCGGCAAAATTGGGTGCAGGTTCGCCCTCTTGCGCAAGGCACTTATCCTCTTGGTCTGCAGCCGATCTTAGGTAGTCGCGGAATTCAGATTTACTCAAGCCCATGGTGTCTTCGAAATCGGCTTCCGACATGTCATCCATCTGGTCCCGCATTTCGAATGCAATTCTACTCATAGAAACATCCCTCCTGACCCACACAATAGCAGGAACAGACGCATACCTGAAAGGTATGTCACCAAAGGCGACATCTGAGTATGACGCAGCATTCAGTAGGTTGGGCTCTTCGATAACATTCGCTGCGTGTTTCACGAGTGACGGGTTCCAGGGTTTGCCGGCTTTCGCTACAATCCGCCTGAACTGGTCAGATGCGGACGATGCGGACTTACAGGCCTCTCCTATCAGTGCGCAATTTTGCCGGAAGCCCAAAACGCAATCAGATCAGTTGAAAACGCGCAATTCCCGCCGCAGCGAGTTCATCGTCGAGATCGTGATCGGTTAGGATGTCAATCACTGTTGCCGCGGCTGTTGGTGATGCGGCGGTCCGAAATACCGACATGTCTATATGTGTCCCAAGGTGTTCCGGGAACACGGCTGCGGGAACGACTCCGGGCGTGGCAATCACTGTTGTGAGAGGGGCAATTGCAAGCTCGTATTCGCCAGTCGCGACCGTCACCGCGGGCACGCCCCCAGCCACCGCATAACTTTGCGGCAAGACGGAGTCAGTCAGTCCCATGCGCTCCATCACATCCAGATAGGTGCGTCCGCTCGTCCCAGCGCCTGTATAGGCTATGCTTTTTGCGCTGCGGAGAAGCGCTTCGATACCATGTGAGTCCGCTATTATTTGGCCATTCGCCACGCCCTTGCGCGCAACCGCAAGTGAGACACGCCCGAATGCACGGTGGCTGTCGCCGTCTGCAAATCCGTCAACGATCAAGGCCTTCGCATAAGGTGGATTGGTCAGGCCAATGTCATAAGGCTCACCAGCTCTGATCCGTTTCGGTATCAGTGGGTTAAGCTCAACCTCTTGTATGAGCCGCACGCCTGTCTCGGCTTCTAAGCGCGGCGTGAGGCGGTCCATGACAGCCCGGATCGCCGCAGGAACGAACATGCGCAATGTAGTCGGCATAATGAAGATCTCCCTTGGACCCCGCCCGCGCTGTGGCCCCACTATTAAACGTAATCGTTTAATGCCCGGCAAGCCCGTTTGCTGTGATGTCTATTTGGGCTCTGCGGGAACCTTCGCTTCGTTTAGCACGATTAACTGGTTCCGGGGGTTTGCCGACTTCCGCTGCCCGGCACATGAACTCGTCAGATGCGGACTCTAGAGACATTCGCTGCAACTGCGCCAACGTCCGCTTCGCGAAGACCTCAACGTTATCCCACGGCAATTGGCTTGGCGATCTGCGAAATGCGTTGAAACTTCTTTCGGTAGGCTGCCGGTGACAGACCGACGCTTCGTTTGAAGGTCCGACGAAACGAGGCAGGGTCTACGTAACCAACTGAACCGCCAACTTCATCCACAGAATGCACATCAGTTTCAAGCATCTGCTTGGCTTCTTCTATTCTAAGTGCCTGCACGTATTCGATGGGCGCAAAGCCAGTTGCAGAGCGAAACCGGCGTGAAAAGGTACGAGGGTTCAGGCCGGATCGCGCGACCATTTGTTTGACCGGCTTAGTGAGGGCGTAGTTGTCGGCAATCCAGACTTGGCAGTCAGAGATTTGCGCATCCGAGGTTTCCATTGGGCGGGTCATGACGGAGTATGGTGACTGGCCTTCAGAGTGGCCGCTGATAAGAAAAACTTTCGCGGTTTCAATCGCATGTTTGTATCCGCAGAACCTGGCGATCAGGTAGACAGCCAAATCATGCCACGCGCTGACCCCGCCTGCCGTAACAATGCGATCTGCTTGGGCTGCCAAACACAAGATCGATTCATTGCGAAAGGCGACTTTTGGATAATGACGTTGAAACATATCTCGGTACGCCCAATGCGCTGTCGCCTCTTGCCCGTCCAGAAACCCGGCTTCTGCAAGAAGGAGCGATCCTGAACAGACCGACGTAAGCATAGCCCCATCCGTGTGCATCTTTCGCAACCAGGAAATTTCCCGCGGGTATCGGCCTTTCGGGACATCGTAGATCGACGTGTACATGTCGCAAATGACAACGGCATCAGGCGTCGCTTGATTGTCAGCCGACATGTGCGGTTCAACCGGAATATTGCCAATACAATGAAACGGTTTTCCGTCGGCCGACGCAATCTTGATGTCCAACAGTTCGTCACCTGGCGATCCTGAGACCATGTCAGAATAGACAGCGCCCACGGAGAGCAAGACATCGTATAATCCATAGAGAACGGATGCCGATGTTTCTGGTGCGGCGAGTAACACGATCAGGGGCTTTTTGGTTTCGGTCATGATTGATCCTTGTCCAATTAGGCACGATCCTGGCGGATTTGCCATGCTCACATGTCCAGTATGCCTTGTGCTTGGCCATAATGCCACTCTGCCAAGCCGATGTGTTCGCATAGCATGAGAGCAAGTTTTGAAAGGGAAGCACAGGATGGATGACTTTAGAAACACTTTAGAAACGCTGTCACTCGATTTTGGTGGCGAGATGATTGACCCCGAAGACCCGCGATTTGATGGTACGCGGGGTGTTTGGAACGCCATGATAGATCGCCGCCCGGCGCTGATCGCTCAATGCATGTCTGCTGGCGACGTGCAGACCGCCGTCAAGCTCGCGGTTGCCCGTGACCTGCCCATTGCTATTCGTGGCGGCGGACACAATGTTGCGGGGCATGCGGTCTGTGACGGCGGCGTGATGATCGACCTGTCGCTTATGCGCGGAGTGACGGTCGATGTCTCTGCGCGGGCTGCAAAGGTGGAAGGCGGCGCGTTGTGGCGTGATGTCGATGCCGCGACGCAGGCTCATGGTCTGGCCACGCCCGGTGGTCTGATTTCCGACACTGGCGTCGCGGGCCTGACGCTTTCGGGTGGCATTGGTTGGTTGCGCGCGCTGCATGGATTGTCGATCGACAATCTGGTTGCCGCGGACGTGGTCACCGCCGACGGTTCGTTGATCCACACAAGTGCTGACGAAAACCCCGAATTGCTTTGGGCCTTGCAAGGTGGGGGCGGCAACTTCGGTGTCGTGGTCCAGTTCGAATTCGCGCTGCATCCCATTGGTCCGGAAGTTATGTTCGCAGCCCCAATCTACCTCGTCGAAGACGGCCCCGAACCCATTCGCGCATGGCGCGACTTTCTCGCCAAACATGGCGATAGAGTTGGATCGCTTTGCGAATTTTCCACTGCAGGGGGCGAGGATTTCCCCGAGGAACATTGGGGCAAGCGGGTCTTTACGCTGGCTTGCGTGTACAACGGTGACGCCGCGATAGGTGAAACGCTTCTTCAGCCCCTTCGCGAGCTTGGCGACATGTCGACCGATTTTTCCGGGCGATTGAATTATTGCGATGTGCAACAACTCTTCGACACTCTCATGCCTGCCGGAGATTTTCGCTGCTACTGGAAAGCGCGCTATCTGACAGAACTGACAGATGAGATGATTGACATTGCCATGGCCAACGCAATGGCCGCGCCTTCGGACAACTCACTCTCATCGCTTTGGAACTTTGGTGGAGCGACTGCGAAAGTAGCAGCAGACGCCACCGCGTTTGGCGACCGATCGATGGGATGGATGTATTCACTGGATGGCGTCTGGGCCGACCCCAACGACGACGAGGCAAACATTGCCTGGTCTCGCGAAGGCTGGTCCAATTCCGAACGCTTCGGTCATCATGGGCGCGCTTATCTTAATTTCACGGGACATGGTGAGGATAACGCGGCCCTGACACGGACAAGCTTTGGCCCCAATTATGATCGGCTTGTTGAAGTGAAGACCAAATACGATCCGCAAAACCGGTTTTGCTTCAATCAGAATATCGCCCCGGCGACATAGGACCGGCGCATCACTTCCTAGAGACCCACGCAAATAATCCGACAGGAGCACGATATGTCACGACCACGCCCCCAACTGCCGCACCAGACCGACAAGATTTTCCTGACCGACGGCGGAACCGAAACCTGGCTTATGTACAAGCGCGGTTTCGAGCTTCCGGAATTCAGCGCCTTTCACCTGCTAAATGACGAACGCGCGGTCGGGGCATTGCGGGAGTATTACACCGCCTTCGCCAATATAGCCGCGCAGCTTGGAACGCCCTTCATTTTTGACAGCCTGACATACCGTGCCAGCCGGGACTGGGGGGCGTTGCTTGGGTATTCCACGCAGGGTCTTTCGGACATGAACCACAAATGCTTTGATCTCTACCGTGAATGCGCCGCTGAAGCCGGGCTGATGGCCGAGGATACCGTGCTTAGCGGGTGCATCGGGCCCAAGGGCGACGCCTACAAGACGAACCACGACCTGACCGCCGAGGGTGCCGAGACCTACCACACGGAGCAGATCGCGACGTTCAAGGACGCAGGCGTCGATATCGTGACCGCGCTGACCCTGAACACAACGAACGAGGCCATCGGCATCGCAAGGGCATCGGCCAAGGCCGGGTTGCCGTCGGTGATCGCCTTCACGATCGAGAAAGGCCGCAAACTTCGCAGTGGTGAGACGTTGAAACAAGCGATTGAAACGGTCGACGCCGCAACCTCGAACGCACCGGCCTATTACATGATCAACTGCTCGCACCCGGTCGATTTTGGCCCCGCACTTACCAGCGAGCCCTGGACAGACCGCATCCGCGGGCTGCGGGCCAACGCGTCATCGCTGGATCACGGCACCCTGTGCCAGTTGGGCCACCTCGAAGAGGGCAACCCGGATGAACTGGCGTCCCAGTACGCCGGTATCCGGGCAGCCCATCCAAAAATGAATGTCTTTGGCGGGTGTTGCGGCACGGACTGTGTGCATGTCGAGAAAATCGGACGGGCCCTGTTGGCTGCTGCGTGAGCGGCTGACAAAACGTTTTGAGACCGCTAGCGGCCATTCGTGCATCGCGCAGCATTTGGCAAAGTGGGCTCAGAGCCGACGTTTGCTGCGATACGGTTAAATGGCTGGTTTGGCCCACATTGAAGGTGATCGGTCCATTACCAGACAATGTTTCTCTGGCTTGAATGTTACAAGATCACGATCTTTACTACTTTTTGCTGCACATTTTGCTGCACTAAATGCAACACTTCAGAAATATATTTCTCGCAATATCAAGGTCTTAAATTATTGAAATAAAACAACTTTCGGACTTCGTCTCCGCCACTATTCTTAGATAAATTATGAAAATTTTTAGTATTCTGACGTTTATTCAACAATGTTCCCGAAAACGTTGTGAATGCTGGGCTTGCTTGAAAACGGTTCACCTTCACAAGCATTACGATCTGAATCGCCTGTAACTGGAGCGCGCTGGCGTTTACGGTTTAACTGTCCAAAGCCTTGAAACGCCGTCAGAACATCGCTATGGCCAAGCAATATCGCGATCAAAGTTATCCCTCGGCCCGTTCAACGCCTTCCACTATCGCCTGTCGCAATCGTTTCTCAAGCGTGTTTTGCTTGCTCTGAGAATAATACTTCAACCCAAACATGTCCTTCACATAAAACGTATCTACCACCTGTTCGCCGTAGGTCGCGATCACGGCGTTGGCGATATAGACGTTCGAGGCAGCCATGGCGCGGGTCAAATCATAAAGCAGGCCAGGGCGGTCGCGGGTGTCGACCTCGATGATGGTGTAGATCTCGGATCCTTCATTGTCGAAGGTGATATGGGTCGGTACCTTGAACGCCTTTTCTCGCTTCTTGACCTTGTCGCGGGATTTGAGCGCGTCGCGCGCGACAACTTCACCGCGCAGGGTCTTGGCGATCATCTGGCGCAGGCGGGGCAGGCGGGCGGATTCGTAGGCGTTGCCGTCGGCATCCTGTATCCAGAAGGCGTCCGTCACAAAGCCGTCCTTGGTGGTATAACTGCGCGCGTCCACCACATTGGCCCCCACCAGTGCCAAGGCACCCGCAAGTCGTGAGAAGATGCCGGGGTGATCGGCCATCACAAAACAGGCGCGGGTGGCATCGCGGTCTTCGTCCGGGTGCAGGTCGATGCGCACATCGTCATGTCCGATGTCACGCAGCAGTTCGGCAAAGGCGACATGGGCCGTGACATGCAGGCCCTGCCAATAGGGATTGTAATGCCGCGCCGTTTCGATTTGCAGCGCCTTGCGGGGCCAATCCTTTAATGCAGTACGCAGTGCCTTCTTGGCCTCATTGCCCCGGTTTTCGCGATTAAGATCCTCAAGGCCCTTCTCAAGGGCGCGTTCGGTTTGACGATAGAGTGCGCGGATCAGAACGGCCTTCCAGTTGTTCCACGTGTTCGGACCCACACCGCGAATGTCACAGACCGTCAGCACACAAAGCAGGTCCAGCCGTTTCACCGTCTGTACGGCTTTTGCAAAATCACGCACGGTGCGCGGGTCGGCAATGTCGCGTTTCTGGGCCATGTCGGACATCAACAAATGATAGCGCACCAACCATTCTGCGGTATCCACTTCATCCTGTTTCAATCCCAATCGCGGGGCAATTTTGCGAACCATTTTGGCCCCCAGAATCGAATGGTCCTCTGGCCGGCCCTTGCCGATGTCATGCAAAAGCAAAGCGATATAAAGAACCTTGCGGTTTACGCCTTTTTTCAAGATCGAAGAGGCAACGGGCAGCTCTTCCTCAAGTTCGCTTTTCTCAATCCGGGCAAGGTTGGCAATGCACTGGATGGTGTGCTCGTCGACCGTATAGCTATGGTACATATTGAACTGCATCATCGCCACGATGGGCTCAAATTCAGGGATGAACGCGGAAAGCACACCCAATTCGTTCATCCGGCGCAAGGCGCGTTCCGGGTTGCCATGTTTTAGAAGCAAATCCTGAAAAATGCGCTGGGCCTCAGGTTCCGTGCGCATGGTGTCGTCGATCAGATGCAGGTTGCCTTTGATGAGGCGCATCGCGTCCGGGTGGATCAACATGCCGGTCCGCAATGCTTCTTCAAAGATGCGGAGCAGGTTCAGCTTATCAGATAGAAAGGCCGTTTTGTCCGAAATGGCAATCCGGTTGTGAACGACTTCAAACCCCGCACGGATTTTGGGACGGCGCCGAAATATGCGCTCCAGCAGCGGCTCAGCCTTGACATGCATGGCCTCAAGGCTGGTCAGAAATATGCGGGTCAGATCGCCGACAGCTGTGGCATGGCGAAAATAGCTTTGCATGAAAACCTCGACGCCGCGCCGCCCTTGCGTGTCTTCGAACCCCATGGCCGCCGCAACCTGAACCTGCATATCAAAGGTCAGCTGTTCGGTGGCGCGACCCGTCAGCAGGTGTAGATGCCCGCGCACAGCCCAAAGGAAGTCTTCTGCCGCCTTAAAGGTTTCAAACTCATCGGCCCGGAAAACCCCCTTGGCCACAAGATCGGCAATCTTATCCACTTTATGAATGAACTTGGAAATCCAGAAAAGCGAATGCAAATCACGCAGGCCGCCTTTGCCTTCTTTCACATTCGGTTCAACCACATACCGTTCGCCTTGTTTTATGTGCCGGCGATCACGTTCTTCCAGTTTGGCCTCGATAAAGTCACTTCCCGATCCGGAAAAAAGGTCCTTCTTCAGTGCTTTTTTCAGGTTCGTGGCCAGAGCTTTGTCACCGGTGATGAACCGATGTTCCAAAAGGGCGGTCTGGATGGTGAAATCTTCGGATCCAAGGCGGATGCAATCGCGACTGGTTCGGGTGGCGTGGCCCACCTTTAGCTTTAGATCCCATAAGATATAAAGCATGCTTTCGATGACGCTTTCGGACCATGCTGTTGCTTTGTAGGGGATCAGAAACAGCAGATCGACATCCGAAAACGGTGCCATTTCGCCGCGTCCATATCCACCTACTGCGATCACCGACAAACGCTCGCTTTCTGTCGGGTTCGGCTTGGGATGCAGCAGTTCAGCAGCTACAAAAAGCGCCGACTTTACCAGGTTATCTGTCAGGTAGGTGTAGGCACGGGTCATGGGGCGTGCGTCAAACGGGGATGCGGCAAAGCCCTCTGCGATCCTGGCCCGGCCTTCCTTTTGCGCGGCGCTCAAAATGCTTACGGCGCAGGCGCGCAGCGCTGTGGGATCGCGATCGGTGCAGGCTTCCTTTAATGCGGTCGTAATCGCGCTTGTGTCAAAAATCATCTCTGGCGCGCAAATCAGGCGCGGCTGATCAACCGCGCCTGAGGATGTTTCTAACGTTTTATGAGTGCTCAATTCAGAACCCAGCGCCGCCAAAGCCCTGCGGTGCACCTTCAAGAACGACAACGCCATTGTTGCGGATCGTTGCAACTGCAAGCCCCCGTTCATTGGTGCCGTTGTTGCGCAGGCGGAAAATACCGCTGGCCCCGCGGAAACCTGCACCCTGGGTCAGCGATGCGCCGGTAAGTGCAGAGGATTTGCCAGATTTCACCAGCGCCCCCACTGCAGCAATGCCGTCAAATGCAAGCCCGGCCAGCGGATGTGGAGCGCCGCCATAGGCAGCCGAGTATTTTTGTGCAAACGCTCCTGTCGCACCGGGGTCAGGCAGGGCAAACCATCCGCCCTGCACACCGGGCAGGGCGAGGGTTTGTGGCGGGATATCCCACCGCGTCAGGCCGATGTATTGCGTCGTGGCGACCGGCAAACCCGCTTCTGGCAGAAGCTGTGCAAAAAGCGGCAGCGCGCTGGCAGATGAGGTTGTCAGGAAAACCGCGTTTGCACCTGAACTGCTCACGGCAGCCTTGACGCGCGGGACCGCGGCAATCACCGATTCCTGACTGAGCGAATAGTCAACGCTTCCTGCCAAAGTCGCACCATTGGCCGAGATTGCCTGTTGGATGGCATTGCGACCCAATTGTCCGGCGACGTCCTGCGCATGCAAAATCACGATGCGGTCTTTGCCATTGCGTTTGGCGAAACCTACCAAACGATTGGCAGTGTTTTCAAAAGTTGGCCCAAGGACATAGACATTTCCGCCAGCGATTGTCGGGTTGTTCGAGAACGACAAAACGTTAACGCCTTGCGATGCGACGGCAAGACCAGCGGCATTGGCAGCCTCACCATAGACTGGCCCGATGATAATCTTTGCACCTTCGTTCACGGCTTGTGCCGCAGCACTTGCGGCGGTGCTTGCCTGGCCTGCAGTTGCATAAACCCGCAGATCAATCTGGACGCCGTCAAGGTCGCGCATCGCCAGACGTGCTGCATTTTCAAGGTTTTGCGCAAGCAGGTTATCGCTACCCGATCCGCCGCGCGGGACAAGAAGGGCCACAGGCACCGGTGCCGCGGTGTCAATCTTTGGGCCGCCAATATTGGTCACCCCGTCAAGGGCAATCGGATCACAGGCAGCAAGGATCATGGCAAACAGCGGTAACATCAAAAGCCGCAGCTTCTTGCGGCGGGCTTGGAAAAAGGCAATCATCGTGAACTCACTCCCCTAGTGATAGGATGGCAATTGCTTGCCACTTAACATTGGCGTGATCATAGAGAGTGCGAAAGGGGGGTCCAGCGTGAATTATCAAAAGAGCGTACTCGCGCCGGGTTTGTATTTTGTTGGCGTTCCGATTGGCTCTGCACGCGATATCACGCTGCGCGCGCTTGATGTGCTCGCGTCGGCCGAGGTGTTGGCGGCTGAGGACACACGCAGCCTGCGTCGGTTGATGGACATTCACGGTGTGCCTTTGGCGGATCGGCGCATCATTGCGCTGCATGATCACAGCAGCACCGCAACCCAGGACCGTTTGCTCAGCGCCATTCGGAGCGGTAAATCGGTCGCCTATGCGTCAGAGGCGGGGATGCCCTTGATCGCGGACCCGGGGTTTGAACTGGCCCGTGCGGTGGCGCAGGCCGGGTTGATGATGACCTGCGCGCCGGGACCTTCGGCTGTTCTGACGGCGCTGGCCTTGGGCGGGTTGCCCACGGACGCGTTTTTCTTTGCCGGGTTTTTACCTAATGCCAAGGCGGCGCGCTGTGCCGAACTTGAAAAGTTGCGCGACATTCCCGGCACGCTGGTCTTTTACGAATCGCCAAAGCGCCTGGGGGCGATGTTGCGGGATGCAGCGGCGGTGCTGGGTCCGGAGCGGAAAGCCGCAATGTGCCGCGAATTGACCAAGAAATTCGAAGAAGTGCAACGCGACACACTTGAGAATTTGGCCGAGAACTTTGCGAAACACGCACCCAAAGGCGAAGTGGTTGTCTTGATTGATCGGGGCCATTCGGAAAGTGTTAAGGAAGATGACCTATTGTCTGATCTAACGCGCGCATTGAATGATATGTCGATGCGGGATGCGGTTGACCTTGTGGCGCAAGCCCATGGTCTGCCGCGCAGACAGGTCTATCAGGCGGCTTTGGCCTTAAGTAAGGATTAGGAAACATGGCCACCGGCGAAAAGCATCACCGGGGCAAGGCGGCTTTTCACGCAGGTTTGGCGGCAGAAAACCGAATTGCGCAGGATTATGAACGCCGGGGATTTGCCGTGGCCCGGCGCCGTTGGCGCGGTAAATCGGGGGAAATCGATCTGGTCATTCGCGATGGGTCCGGCCTGATTTTTGTCGAGGTGAAACAAAGCCGCAACTTCAGTCACGCCGCTGAAAGCCTTGGGGCGCGACAGATGCAGCGGATCTATCGCTCTGCCGAAGAATATCTGGCACAGGAACCAAACGGGAGCCTGACAAACGTGCGTTTTGATGTGGCCCTGGTTGACGGAACCGGCGCGACGCATATCATCGAAAACGCGTTTGGCCACGGCTGACCCATTGCGTCCTTGCCTTTGCTGGGCCATCTAAAGGGGCAAGCAGCACGGAGCACCCCATGAAAATCGCCTTTCAGATGGACCCCATTGGGGACGTTAATATCAACGCCGACAGCAGTTTTCGCCTCGCAGAAGAAGCACAGGCGCGCGGTCATGAACTGTTCTTTTACACGCCGGATCATCTGGCCTATCAAGAGGGGCGGATCACCGCACGCGGGCATGATTTCACCGTGCAGCGGGTGCAGGGCAATCACGCGCAACTTGGGCCAGAACGCGAAGTGGATCTGGGGACTTTTGATGTGGTGTGGCTGCGTCAGGACCCGCCCTTTGACATGCACTACATTACTTCAACGCACCTGTTGGATCGGCTCAAAAAGACAACGCTGGTCGTCAACGACCCGTTCTGGGTGCGCAATTATCCTGAAAAACTCATGGTGCTGGACTTTCCCGACCTGACGCCGCCGACAACCATCGCCCGCGATCTGATCACCATCAAGGCGTTCAAGGCCAAACATGGCGATGTTATCCTGAAGCCGCTTTATGGCAACGGGGGTGCAGGGGTTTTCCGGTTGGATGCCAATGATCGCAATCTGTCATCGCTGCATGAGCTTTTTACGGGGTTTTCGCGCGAGCCGTTGATCGTGCAGAAGTTTTTGCCTGCTGTCTCAAAAGGCGATAAACGCGTCATCCTTGTCGACGGTGTCGCGGTGGGCGCGATCAACCGCGTCCCTGCGGAGGGCGAGACGCGTTCGAATATGCATGTCGGTGGGCGGCCAGAAAAAGTCGGCCTGACGGATCGCGATCTGGAGATTTGCACAGCAATCGGACCGTTGCTCAAGGAAAAGGGGCAGGTGTTTGTCGGGATTGATGTGATTGGCGACTACCTTACCGAGATCAACGTGACATCACCGACCGGCATTCAGGAACTTGAAAGGTTCAACGGTGAAAATATTGCCGGCAAGATTTGGGAGGCGATCGAGAGCAAACTTGCATGAGCCTCCAGCGGTACCTTCTGAATGGGTGGCTGCGCCGGGTTGAAAAACCCCGCATGGTACGCGCGCAAACACCTGAACCGTTGCGCAGGGCCTTGGAATTTCAGGCCAAGCTTTTGTTTCATGCGCCACGCGGAACCACGCAGCGGTGGACGAAATTGGCTCATCTGCCAGCGCTTGAGATTGTGCCAAAGTACGTTGCCGCCGAACCCCTGACAATTTTGTATTTCCATGGCGGTGGATTTACTTTTGGCAGCCCGCGCACCCATGCGGCAATGGTGGCGCAACTGGCGTATCGTTTGGGTGCCCGTGCGATTTTGCCCCAATACCGTCTTGCCCCAGAAGCCCCGTTTCCCGCCGCCCCCGACGACGCATTGACCGCCTGGAACGCTTTGGTCGCAGCTGGCACAGCGCCGCGGGACATCGTGATAGGCGGGGACAGTGCAGGTGGGGCGCTGGCGTTTGGATTGCTGGCTGATTTATGTGCAAAAGGTGCGGCACTGCCCGGGGTGGTCTTTGGGTTTTCGCCGCTCACAGACATGACACACAGCGGCGAAAGTTTCCAAAAAAATGCGGATTGTGACGTGGTGCTGCCCGCGAAGAGAGCGGACCGCATGGGACAGATGTTCTTGATGCAGCACCCGCCAGAAGATCCAAGGGTCAGCCCTGTTTTTGGGAAGTTTGAGGGCGCGCCGCCGATCTGGATCACTGTTGGTGACACTGAAATACTGCATGACGACGCCCTTAGCCTGGCTCAGGTTTGCCAGCGGGACGGCGTCGAGGTGACCTTGGTCGAACAGCATGATCTGCCGCATGTCTGGCCGATCTTTCACAATATTCTGCCGGAAGCGAAAGAGAGTTTGGACAGTCTGGCGGCGTGGATCAGGCAACAACGGGACCGGCCAGGCGAAAGCTGACCGCCTCGGCGATATGAGGTCGGCGCACCGTTTCTGCGCCTTCAAGATCGGCGATGGTCCGGGCCACACGGATCACCCGGTGATAGCCACGTGCGGAGAGATGAAAGCGGTCGGCCACTTTGGTCAGCAACGCGCGCGCCTCGCTGTCGGGGGATGCGATTTCTTCCAACATATCGCCTTCGGCGTCCGCATTTACCGTCATGCCAGTGTGCCCCTCAAATCGGGCTTGCTGAACGTCACGGGCTTGCGCAACGCGCGCCGCAACCTGCGCTGATGTGTCGCCGTTTGGCGGTAGATCCAGATCGGTAAACGCCACAGGTGGCACATCGACCCGCAGGTCAAATCGGTCCATCAGCGGCCCGGAAATGCGGCCCATGTAATCCTCGCCGCATTGGGGAACGCGGGCGCAGGCGCGGGCCGGGTCAGAAAGATATCCGCATTTGCACGGGTTGGCCGCAGCCACCAGCATGAATTTGCAGGGGTATTTCACATGCGCATTGGCGCGGGCGATCATCACTTCGCCGGTTTCGATGGGCTGGCGCAGAGTCTCCAGAACGGCGCGGGGGAATTCAGGAAATTCATCCATGAACAGGACGCCGTTATGGGCCAGCGACACCTCGCCCGGTTTGGCTTGCCGGCCGCCTCCGATGATTGCGGCCATTGACGCGGTGTGGTGGGGTTCCCGGAACGGGCGGGCGCGCGAAATGCCCCCCTCGTCCAAAAGCCCAGCCAGCGAATGGATCATGGAGGTGCTTAACGCCTCAGATGCGGTAAGGGGGGGCAGGATGGAAGGCAGGCGCGCGGCCAACATGCTTTTTCCTGACCCTGGCGTGCCGACAAACATCAGATGGTGCCGCCCGGCGGCGGCTATTTCCAGCGCGCGCTTGGCGCGTTCCTGACCTTTGACATCGCGCAAATCACGGGCGTGCGGCGGGTTGGACACTTCGCCCGGCTCAGCGGGGCTTAGAGGGACCTGGCCTGTATAATGACGCACCACATCGCCAAGGCTGGCAGCGGCGATCACCTGCGCGCTGCCAACCCATGCGGCCTCAGCACCCGAAGCGGCAGGACAAAGCAGGCTGCGGTTATGTTCGGCAGCAGCCATCGCGGCGGGCAGGGCACCGACCACCGGAATCAGCGAGCCATCAAGAGAAAGCTCGCCCAGGGCCACAACATTTTGAGTGACATCGTCTGGCAAGATGTCGAGAGCCGCCAACAGCGCGAGCGCGATTGGCAGGTCAAAGTGGCTGCCTTCTTTGGGCAGGTCGGCAGGGCTTAGGTTGATTGTGATGCGTTTGGAGGGCAGCGCAATCGCCATCGAGGTTAACGCGGTGCGCACGCGGTCGCGCGCTTCTGACACTGCTTTGTCGGGTAAACCGACAATCGAAAATGCGGGCAAGCCTGCGGTCACGGCGCATTGCACCTCGACCATGCGCGCCTCAACCCCCTGAAACGCGACTGTATAGGCGCGTGAAACCATGTCTGACCCTTCACCGTTTATGGTTAATGGGTAGGCAGGGGGTGTTTAGGAATGATTAACGTGGGCGGTAACAGTTAGATTTTTATCTGCCAGATCGTTGCGGCAGGGATCATGCCACCGGCCAAGGGCGTGTTTCGGTTCCGATGTTGTAAGGGAAAGGATCATATTTCACCTTCAGCCCCTCAGCGCGCCACGCTTTGAACGCAGCATCATTGATCGTGGTCTCACAATAGCGCCGCGCTTTTTCCGGCACAGGCAGGTCATAGCCGACGATCCGTGCGGCAACAGGGGCATAAAACACATCGGCAAGAGAGTAGCGGCCAAAGAGCCATGGGCCATCGGTTCGGGCCTCAGCCCTGGCGTGTGTCCAAAGGGTTTCAATGCGAGCGAGATCAGCCAATACAGCCCCATCGGCAGCAAAACCAACGTTCACATGTTGCAATTGCATCGGGCATGCACCCCGCAATGCGCCAAACCCGGATGCCATGGCGGCACAAAGCCAACGGGCGGTAGCACGCGCGCTGGCGTCTTGTGGCCAGAGGCCCGCGTCGGGGTGACGTTCGGCAAGCGTTTCAGCCATTGCGAGCGTTTCGCCAACAACCGTGCCTTCCGGCGTGCGCAGCACCGGCACGAGGGAGGCAGGTGCGAGCGGTGCCAAATCATCTGCCATGGTGCCACTGTAAAGGCCAACCAGATGGGTTCGGTGGGGCAGATTGAATTTCTCCAACATCAGCCAGCCACGTAAGGACCAGCTTGAGAAGGTGCGATCGCCGATAAAGAGGTCATATGTCATGGATGCAGATTAGCGGCAGCACGACCGGGACTTCAAATTCGCAAATGTGCTGCGGACCATCACGGACAGTGATTGATGTGCACTGCTGACCATTGCCCGGCGTCATGAAGCAGTTGGGTGACGGACAAGTTGTCGATTGTGTGCGATAACGTCTGATGGGCTGTCACCCCAAGCGCGCGCTGCACTTGGGTGAGGATGACACCAATATGCGCCACGGCGATGATGTGGGCCTCTGGCTGTGTGTTGTTCAGACGATCGACCACCGCATTGACCCGCGCGGCAGCCTGGTTCCAGCTTTCACCATCAGGCGGGGCAACATCACCGGGAGTTTCCCAATAGGCGCGGGACAGGTCGGGATCACGGGCCGCCACATCGGAAAAACGCATGCCGTCCCAGACACCAAAGTGCAATTCGCGCAGGTCAGGCTCAGAGGGCAAACGCCGGCGATCAGGATGGGCGATGGCATCAGCCGTCGCATGTGCGCGGATCAGATCCGATGAAATGAGCAGCGCGGTTTTTGGCAGATGGTCATGCAGGCGCGCTATCTGGGCTGTGTCAGACAGATCTGCAGGCACATCGCGCCATCCGACAAAGGTTTTCTCGTGGGTGGGGCCGTGGCGGACCCAGTGCCATACCGTCACGTTAGCTGCCCTTTCAAGACCTGAGGCAATCCGGCGATCACCTGCACGGCCAAATCAGCCTCGGCAGCGAGTAGGATGTTCAGACGCCCCTGCGCCTCGCGAAAATGGCGGGCCAGTGCGTTTTCGGGCACGATGCCATGCCCGACCTCATTTGACACCATAACCCAAGGCGCGGAGCATGTGCGCAGGGCGTCGATCAAAGCGGTTTGCGCAGTGCCCAAGTCAGACCCATCCAGCACATGATTGCTCAACCACATCGTTGCGCAATCAATCAACACCGCAGAACTCGCATCAATTCCTGCCAATACAGGTCCAAGATCAAGCGGTGCCTCGATGGTGGTCCAGCGATTGTCGCGCCGGGCACGGTGGATGTCGACACGGGCGCGAACCTCTTCATCAAACACGCGGCCTGTTGCGATGTAAGTCATTGGCAAGGCTGATGTTTCCAAAAGTGCTTCGGCCCAGGCTGATTTGCCCGAGGCCGCCCCGCCTAGAACGAAAGTGCGCCGTGGCAACATTTTTTCACCCATTAATTGAACCATTTGCCTGTCTGATGCGTATCTATCTCAACAGAACATCGCAAGATGTGCTACTGGATCAGGGGAAAATTTCGATGACTTTGCAAACAGCACAGGACTTTTCACTGACACGTACGGCGATGAAAGCAGAGATGCTTGATGCGGATACGGAGCTGGAGCTGGCTTATGCGTGGCGTGATCAACGCGACGAGGCATCGTTACACCGCCTGATCAACGCCTACATGCGTTTGGCCGTTTCGATGGCGTCGAAATTCAAGCGGTATGGTGCGCCGATGAATGACCTGATCCAGGAGGCCGGATTGGGATTGATGAAAGCGGCGGACAAATTTGACCCGGACCGTGGCGTGCGGTTTTCGACCTATGCCGTGTGGTGGATCAAGGCGAGCATTCAGGATCATGTCATGCGCAACTGGTCGATGGTACGGACGGGATCCACATCATCACAGAAATCGCTGTTTTTCAACATGCGCCGGGTTCAGGCAAGGTTGGAACGAGAGGCCGCATCAACCGGCGAGACGCTTGACCGCCATCAGCTTCGTCAGATGATCTCAACCGAAATTGGCGTGCCCCTGCACGATGTTGAGATGATGGAAGGCCGGCTGTCAGGGTCTGATTATTCACTGAACGCCACGCAATCGGCCGAGGACGAGGGCCGCGAATGGATTGACGCGTTGGTTGACGAGAGCGATCAGGCCGCTGAGAAGGTTGAAGCGAGCCACGACACTGCACAATTGCGCGCCTGGCTGCTGACAGCAATGAAGGCGCTGAATGAACGTGAGCAATTCATCGTGCGCGAGCGAAAATTGCTCGACAAGCCCCGCACATTGGAAAGCCTTGGAGAAGAGTTGAGCCTTTCCAAGGAACGCGTGCGTCAGTTGGAGGCGGCAGCATTTGCCAAAATGCGCAAGTCGCTTGAAGGGCAATCGCAAGAGGTATTCCATTTCCTGATGTGACCAGGGCAGGAGGCGCGCGGGGGCTGGCAGAATTGTACCGCCCGCATTATGGTCTCGCAATACGCGGACCATGAAAGGGCCTATCATGCTGGCGGGAAAACATATTCTGCTGATCATCGGTGGCGGGATTGCGGCTTTCAAATCCCTAGATTTGATCCGACGGTTGCGTGAACGCGGTGCTGTTGTAACCCCGGTCCTGACGCGGGCGGGAGAAGAATTTGTAACACCCCTTTCGGTCTCCGCTTTGGCCGGGTGTAAGGTCTTCCGTGATCTGTTTGATCTGGGTGACGAGGCCGAGATGGGCCATATCCAGCTGAGCCGGGTTGCAGATCTGGTTGTTGTGGCCCCGGCTACAGCGGATCTGATGGCCAAAATGGCGCAGGGGCTGGCCAATGATCTGGCGTCTACCTTGCTGCTGGCGACCGACACGCCGGTCCTGATGGCGCCGGCGATGAATGTTCGGATGTGGGAACACGCCGCAACCCAGCGCAATTTGGAAACCCTGAGGTCGGATGGAATTTCTGTTGTAGGTCCCAACAATGGCGATATGGCTTGCGGTGAATACGGCCCCGGACGGATGTCTGAACCGCTTGAGATTGTTGCGGCGATTGAGGGGCGTCTTGCCGACGGACCGCTTAAAGGAAGAAAGGTTCTGGTGACCTCTGGCCCCACGCATGAACCCATTGATCCGGTGCGCTATATCGCGAACCGTTCCTCTGGTGCGCAAGGTACAGCAATTGGTCGTGCCCTGTCCGCTTTAGGGGCTGATGTTGTTTTTGTGACTGGTCCGGCTGACGTGGCACCTCCTGATGGGGTTCAGGTGATCAAAGTGAAAACAGCGCACGAGATGCTTGAGGCCGTGAAGGGTGCATTGCCAGTGGATGCAGCCGTCTTTGCCGCTGCAGTTGCGGATTGGCGGATCAGCAGCGCCAGTGACCGCAAGCTGAAGAAATCCAAAGATGGGCTGCCCGTTCTTACGTTTGCCGAAAATCCCGACATCCTGAAAACGGTTAGTCAGATGAAAAAAGGCAGACCCGGTCTGGTTGTTGGATTTGCTGCGGAAACCAATGACGTGATCGACAATGCGACCGCCAAGCGTGAACGCAAGGGATGTGATTGGATCGTTGCCAATGATGTGTCGCCCGGAACGGGCATCATGGGCGGAAGCGAGAACGCGGTGACCCTGATCTCGGCGGATGGATCTGAGGATTGGCCACGCATGGGCAAAGACTCGGTCGCAGCAAGGTTGGCGGCGCGTATTGCTGAGGCATTGGGATAGGTGATCTCAAGGCTCTGCCGGAGATTACGAAGCATTTGGAAGGGATAGAGTGACCACCATCAAGCTGACTTGGGCACAGAACGCTGACCGTTCTCTGGGCCTTCCCCGGTACGAGACACCCGGTGCTGCCGGTGCTGATCTTTGCGCGAACCTGCCACATGGATCTGTGGTTATCGCGTCGGGTGCGCGGGCTCTGATCTCAACCGGTCTGCATATGGCGATCCCGGATGGGTTCGAAGTGCAGATCCGGCCGCGTTCCGGTCTTGCGCTCAAACATGGCGTCAGTTTGCTGAATAGTCCCGGCACCATCGACAGTGATTATCGTGGGGTGGTTGGCGTGATTGTCCAGAATGCCGGGTCCGACCCGTTTGAAGTGACCCATGGAATGCGGATTGCTCAGATGGTGATGGCTCCGGTTCTTCAGGCTGCGTTTGCCTTGGTGGAACAACTCGACGATACGGCGCGGGGCGTGGGCGGTTTTGGGTCAACCGGCGCATGATGCTCGTCATTATTCTTGCTGCGTTGATCTGGTTTGGCGGCCGGTTTCTGGGTGCACCGCGCGGTGTACGCGCCGGGATGCTGGCACTTTTGTTTTTGGCCGTGCTTGGCGTGCAGTTTACCTTTCCTGCGGCGCATCCCTTGCGGGTCGCAACCGGCGGCAGTGCGGCACTTTGGTTATTGCTCGCAGGGTTTGCCGGGCTTTTTCTGGGCTATCGACAGATATTAAGCGCGCTGAGACGCAAGGCCGAGGCACCAGATCCAGAGCCCGCTCAGAAAGCCACGTTTTCTGACACAGAGCTGAACAGATACGCCCGACACATCGTGCTGCGCGAGGTCGGAGGTGCCGGTCAAAAAGCGCTGAAAGAGGCACGTGTTCTGGTGATTGGTGCCGGCGGCTTGGGCGCGCCCGCCCTGCAATATCTCGCGGCAGCGGGGGTGGGGACGATTGGCATCATCGACGATGATGTGGTCGAAAATGCGAACTTGCAACGGCAGGTCATTCACAAGGACCGCGCCATCGGCACGCCCAAGGTATTTTCAGCGCAGGCCGAGATGCAGGCGCAGAACCCCTTTATCACCGTGCATCCCTATCATCGGCGGTTGACGCCCGAGATCGCAGATGACTTGATCGCTGATTTTGATCTCGTACTTGATGGCACCGATAATTTTGACACGCGCTATCTGGTCAACCGGACTTGCGTTGCGATGGGCAAACCATTGATATCCGGCGCACTGAGCCAGTGGGAGGGGCAGTTGAGTGTGTTTGATCCGCGCCATGATGCCCCCTGTTACGCATGTATTTTTCCCACGGCCCCTGCGCCCCATCTGGCCCCGTCCTGTGCTGAAGCGGGTGTGATTGGCCCGCTGCCGGGTGTCATCGGTGCCATGATGGCGATGGAGGCGGTGAAACTGATCATCGGTGCTGGCACGCCCCTGCGCGGGCAGATGGTCATTTATGATGCGCTTTATGGTGAGAGCCGGACGATTGCAGTTGCACCGCGCAAGGATTGCCCGGTTTGCGCCGAAGTCCACATGTGAGCGAATTTGATATTGAGCAATTGCGGTTGATCTTGGCCAAGGCTGCAAATTGGTCCGGCCTGAATGCGAGCACAGATGCGGACACGATTAGGCAGTCTGGACTGGTGGATGCCTGCAAGCAAACTGGATTAGGTTTGCCGTGGATTTGTGTGTTATATTCGGAGCTTTAAATGAGCGAGGTATTTCAGATGGCTTATGTGAATGGCATGGTGGCGGCGGTGCCCACGGCGAACAAGGACGCCTATTTCAAGATGTGCAAGATGATGGCCCCCATTTTCAAACGACACGGCGCGATCGAAGCGGTGGATTGCTGGGGTGCGGATGTCCCGGACGGCGAAGTCACGTCCTTTCCGATGGCGGTCAAGTGCAAGGCAGATGAAACCGTGGCTTTTGCTTGGATTACATGGCCTGACAAGGCCACAGCGGACGCAGGCATGCAAGCGGCGATGAGCGACCCTGAAATGGCGCAGGCTGGCGAAATGCCATTCGATGGCAAGCGCTTGATATTCGGCGGATTTGAAAAAATTACCTGAGGCATTTTCGCTGCTTCCAATTGCAACCCTTTGGTCTGGCCCTTAGCTTGAGGCCAAAGGAGATCTGCATGACAAACCCGTTGCTGCAAGATTGGGAAACGCCGTTTGGTGTGGCCCCTTTCAACGCCATTTCTGACGAAGATTTCGCGCCCGCGCTTGACGCTGCATTGGGTGCCCACACTGGTGAGATCGCCGCGATCTCTGACAACCCTGACGCGCCAACCTTTGCTAATACCATCGAAGCGTTAGAGGCCGCGGGGACGGATCTTGACAAGGTCTTGGGCGTGTTTTTCACGGTGGCTGGGGCCGATAGCAATCCGGTGCGCGAGGATTTGCAGCGCGCGTTTTCACCAAAGCTGGCTGCGCATTTTTCTGATATTTCTAGCAACAAGGCCCTTTTTGCGCGGGTGTCGGCCGTCTGGGAGGCGCGTGAAACGCTTGATCTGACAGAAGAACAGGCGCGGGTTCTTATGCTGACGCATCGCGGCTTTGTTCGGGCGGGCGCGGCCCTGACGGGTGCCGATGAGGCGCGGATGAAAGAGATCAAAGGGCGGCTCGCGGTTCTGGGTACACAATTTACGCAGAACCTATTGGCGGATGAGAGGGCCTGGTCCATGTCACTGGCCGAGGATGATTTGATCGGGTTGCCGGATTTTGTTGTGGATGCGGCCCGTGCGGCGGGCGCTGAATTGGAATTGGGCGGTCCGGTGGTGACCTTGTCGCGGTCCTTGATTGTCCCGTTCCTGCAATTCTCGCCGCGCCGCGACCTGCGCGAAAAAGCATTCCGCGCATGGGAGGCGCGGGGTGCCAATGGGGGCGAAACCGACAATCGCGCTATCGCCAAAGAGACGCTAAAACTGCGTCAAGAGCGTGCCAGGCTTCTGGGTTATGCAAGTTTTGCGGACTACAAGCTGGAAACGGAAATGGCCAAGACGCCTGATGCGGTTCGTAATTTGCTGATGTCGGTATGGGAGCCTGCCAAAACGCAGGCCAATGCGGACGCCGCAGTGCTGACAAAGATGATGCAGGACGATGGGGTTAACGTCGATCTGGCCCCGTGGGACTGGCGCTATTACGCCCAAAAACGGCGGACGATTGAACATGATCTCGATGAGGCCGCGTTGAAACCTTATTTTCAGCTCGACCGGATGATTGATGCCGCATTCACCTGTGCCACGCGCCTTTTTGGCTTGCAATTTGCGCCCCTCGATGTGCCGCTTTACCACAAGGATTGCCGCGCATGGGATGTCACGCGGGATGGCAAACATGTGGCTGTTTTTATCGGTGACTTCTTTGCACGCGGGTCAAAGCGGTCTGGCGCTTGGTGCTCGGCGATGCGGGCGCAGGCGAAATTTCCCAATGTTCAGACACCGGTGGTGATCAATGTCTGCAACTTTGCCAAATCGGATCCGGCATTGTTGTCCTATGACGATGCTCGCACGCTGTTTCATGAATTCGGTCATGCCCTGCATCAGATGCTGTCGAACGTGACCTACGAAAGTGTCAGTGGCACGTCAGTCGCGCGTGATTTTGTCGAACTGCCCAGCCAGCTTTTTGAACACTGGCTTGAGGTGCCCGAGGTATTGAGCGAATTCGCCACCCACGCGGGGACCGGCGAGGCAATGCCGCGCGCCATGCTGGACAAGGTGTTGGGGGCCGCGAATTTCGATATGGGATTTCAGACCGTTGAATATGTTGCTTCTGCCCTTGTTGATCTGGCCTTCCATGACGGGGCCGCGCCTGACGATCCAATGGCAAGGCAGACGGCGGTTCTGGATGGATTGGGGATGCCGGATGCGATCCGTATGCGACACGCCACCCCACAGTTCGCGCATGTATTTGCGGGGGACGGATATTCCAGCGGATATTACAGCTATATGTGGTCAGAGGTCATGGACGCAGATGCATTCGAGGCCTTCGAAGAGGCGGGTGGCGCGTTCGATCCCGAACGCGCGGATGCGTTGGAAAAGCACATTCTGTCAACGGGCGGCAGCCGCGATGCAGCAGAACTTTATGTCGCGTTCAGGGGCCGCTTGCCGGGGGTTGAGGCGCTGTTGAAGGGGCGTGGACTGGCCGCATAGCTGTGGATCAGCGCATGCTTCAATACCCGAGTGTGCGATCTACCAGATGCAGGAACTTTTGCCCAATTTCGCCACGGCGTATGTTTTCGGCAATGACCTGAGATGCGGTGCTGGCACGGGTTTCCGCGGCAATATGCGGCGTGACAGTGACATTAGGGTGCGCCCAGTAAGGATGGTCTGATGGCAGCGGTTCAACCCGAAAAACGTCCAGCGTTGCATGGCCAATGTGCCCCTTGTCCAACGCGGCCAGCAGGGCGTCATCGTCGATCAGGGGCCCGCGACCGGGGTTGATGATGCGCGCGCCTTTGGGCATCAGGGCCAGTGTTTCGGCGTTCAGCGTGTTTTCGGTGGCAGGTGTGTCGGGCAGCAACAACACTGCGATTTCGGCCCGGCCAAGGGCCGCGCGCAGCCCGTCGGTACCATGCAGGCATCTGACACCCTGAATGTCCTTTGTACTGCGCGACCATCCCGTGACATCAAAGCCCAAATTCACAAGAGATTGCGTTACCGCATGACCCAACGCCCCAAGACCCAGCACGACAACAGACCGTTCTTGCGCCAGTGGCGGCGTGCGCGGTTCCCATAGGGTGTCTTTGCGCAAGATATCGATGTCTATCCCAAGATGGTAGCGCAGCACATGCCCCGTCACCCATTCGACCATGCCTTTGGTCAGGCCCGGGTCCACCATCCGGGCAAGCGGGATGTTCAGCGTTTGATTGCCGACCACGTTTTCCACACCGGCCCAAAGATTGAGCACTGCCTTTGCGCGGGTGAATGGCGCGAAATCCTGCACGTCACTGTTAGGCGCATAGACGATATAATCGACCTTGTCGGCGGGGATATCCATTGACAGATGTGCATCCAATCCGGCCTGACCAATTGCCGATTTCAAAGGGTGTTCGTAAGTATCCCAGCGGTCGGGTCTTGCCGCGAAAAGCACATTGATGGGCATCTGCTACCTCGGTCTATGGACATGGGCGGATTGCACCAGCCCAAAGGCCAGCAGCAATACCAGCATCGCAGATCCTCCATAGCTCACCAGCGGCAGTGGCACACCAACGACGGGTGCCAGACCCATGACCATCGACATGTTGACGGCGAAAAACAAGAAGAAGTTCAAGGCAATCCCCAAGGTCAGCAGGGATGAGAACCGGTCTTTGTTCATCACCGCCGTTGCGACGCAGAACATGATGATCAGCGCATAAATCCCAAGCAAGGAAAACCCGCCAATGAAGCCGAACTCTTCGGCCAATGTGGTGAAAATAAAATCGGTGTGTTTTTCGGGTAAGAAATTGAGCCGTGATTGGGTGCCCTGCATGAACCCGCGCCCGGTCCAGCCGCCTGATCCCAGTGCAATCTTGGATTGGGTAATATGATATCCCGCCCCCAACGGGTCAGCGGCGGGATCCAGAAACGTATCAATCCGCTTGTACTGATAGTTATTCAGCAACTGCCAGGCTGTATCACGGGATTGGAAAACGGCGGTCAGCAGCCCGATTGCAGCGGTCGCAACGACAGCAAAATAGGCCCAATGAACCCCAGCCAGGAACATCAGCCCGCCACCTGCACACAAAAGCAAGATGGATGTACCCAAGTCTGGTTGTTTCAAGACCAAAGCGGTCGGCACCAGCACAAATAAGACCGGCAGCAAAACCCAAAAGGGGCGAGACACCTTTTTGGCGGGCAGCCAGTCGTAATAAGCGGCAAGAAACATCACCAGCGTGATTTTCATCAGTTCAGACGGCTGCAAATCTATGAACCCCAGATCAATCCAGCGCTGCGATCCTTTGCGTTCCTCACCGATGAAAGCGACCGCGATAAGCAAGACAAGCGATGTGCCATAGGCAAGGCCAGACAGGTTGCGCCACATCCAAATCGGGATCAGCGCAACGATGATCATCAGGACCATACCCAGGGCAAACCGCTTTATCTGCGGTTCGGCCCATGGCGTGAACGATCCACCTGCGACCGAATAGAGCATCAGAAAGCCGATGCCGCACACCGATGCCAACAGCAGAGCCAAAGGCCAGTTTATGAACAGAAATTTGCGAAACCCTGCGGGAACGGATTTGACGGTATATTCAAGATAACTCATGCCTGATCATTCCCATCAATCGCTGCCTGCGGCTGTATCTCGCGCAGCTTTTCTTGTTGGATCTTGATCCGGTCACGGTCGCCCGTTGGATAAGCCTCAAGCGGCGGGTCGCCGCCGGACATTGCCTGCAGCAGGACATCGCGTGCAATTGGTGCTGCGGCAGTTGAGCCACCGCCGCCATGTTCGACCAGCACCGAAACGGCATATCGGGGATTTTCGTAAGGCGCAAAACTGACAAACAGCGCGTGATCGCGGCGTTCCCACGGCAGGTCCGAGTTTTTTGATACCCCGCGCGCCCGTTCGGCGGCAGTGATGTTGCGCACCTGGCTGGTGCCGGTCTTGCCAGCCATCCGCATGTCGTCGGCAATAATCCGGGACCGGTACGCAGTGCCGCGGCGATTGTTGACCACTTCGTACATCGCGCGGCGCATCTTGCGCAGGTTGTTTTCATTCATCGCAAGCTGTTCGCCATCGCCGCTGGGCTGTTCGACCCCATCAATCGACTTCACCAGCCGAGGCGTGGTCTGACGCCCCGTTGCGATCCGCGCGCACATCACCGCGAGTTGCAGGGGCGACGCCAGCATGAACCCCTGACCGATTGACGCATTCACCGTGTCGCCAATCACCCAGTCAGCATTGCGGGCTTTTTTCTTCCAGTCTTTGGTGGGGGTCAGCCCGGCCGCAACCGAGGAAAGAGCAAGTTCGTGTTTGATGCCAAGGCCAAACCGGTTGGCCATCTCGGTTATTTTTTCAATGCCAACCTTTAGCGCGAGATCATAATAATACACATCGCAGGATTGCTTGAGCGAGTTTTCCAGATCAACCCATCCATGCCCTGCGCGTTTCCAACAGTGAAATCTGCGGCCCGCGACCTCCAGATGGCCGGGACAATAGGCGGTATCATCCGGTCCGATCAGGCCCTCTTCCAGCGCGGCCATTGCGGTCATCATCTTAAACGTTGATCCGGGCGGATAGGTGCCCTGGACGGTTTTGTTGACAAGGGGGCGATACTTGGAATTCAAGAGCGGGTTATAATCCGCCGACGAAATCCCACCAATAAACAGGTTCGGGTCATAGCTGGGCGCAGAGGCGATTGCAGTGAGATCGCCATTTTCGCAATCAATGAGCACCACCGCAGCACTTTCGCCGCTGAGCCGCGCCTGAACGTAGCCCTGCAACTTGGCATCGACAGTCAATTGCAGGTCGGCGCCGGATTGCCCTTCGCGCCGGGCAAGTTCACGCATCACCCGGCCTGTTGCGTTGACCTCGACCTGTTTGGTGCCTGCGGTGCCGCGCAATAGCGATTCTTCACGCGCCTCAACGTTGATTTTACCAATCTGAAATCGCGGGATGCGCAGCACCTGATCAGGGTCCTCCAGCGCGTCCAGATCCTTTTGGCTGACGCGTCCCACACGACCGACCACATGGGCAAAATCCGATCCGCGCGGATACACGCGGGTCAGGCCAACCTCGGGTGTGATGCCGGGCAGGGCAGGGGCATTGACGCTGACCTTGCTGACTGCATCCCAACTGACATCATCAATGATTGTCACCGGTAGAAAGGGCGCGGATCTTTTGATCTCGGCCATCGCACTTGCGCGGGTTTCGGGATCAATATCAATGACGCTTGCAAGGCGGTCCATGACCAGATCAACATCGCCTGCATCCTCGCGCACCAAAACGATGCGATACGAGGGGACGTTTTGGGCCAGCCGCAGTCCATTGCGGTCAAAAATTTCACCGCGCGCTGGCGGGATCAGGCGGATGTTGATGCGGTTCTCTTCGGCCAAAAGGCGAAACTGATCGGCCTGATCGACCTGCAGGTATCGCATACGTGCCGCCAATCCGCCCATGAACAGCAATTGCGCGCCGCCCAGCAGGGCCGCACGCCGGGTTAGCTTGGCGTGACTTGCGTCATTTTCGGCGCGATTGCGTCTCATCTCAGTGGCCCCCAATCAGACCCGTTGACCCAAGGCATCCAAATCCCCGGGTGCGGCTTTGCGCACGCGCATAAGGCTATGCGTGATCAAAACGGTCAGCGGATAGAATAGCAGAGTCATGCCCAGTTCCGAAAGGCTTAGCGCCAGTTTGGGTGTTTCGACCAGCGCCAGCGCCATCACAATATGGTTTAACAGTGTAATCGCGATCATAATCGCCCCCACTGTCAGCCATTCAGCGACAAAGTTTGCATCCCGCAATGACCGGGCCCGCGATTTCAGATTTTCACACCCAATCAAAACCAACATCGCCCAAAGCCCCGGCGGGCGTTGCAACAAGAGATCAGCAAACAGGAATACAAAGGCCAACGCCAATGCTGGCACATATTCAGGTCGGCGAAACGACCATGCGCAGGCAAAACAAAAGATCAGGTCAGGCGCAATCCAGCGCCTTGGGCCTTCGTTGCGCAGCAACTCTTCCAATCGGGCCTCAGCGGGGGCGGTGTTTTCCAACGGCAGCAGGCGTGGCGTGAAAAGATCTATGGGCTGGGTATCAAGCGGCAACAGGTGAAAAAACAGGATCACAAAGGCGAGCAGCACAAAGGCCAGCCGCATGGCCCAGAGCAGCGCGGCTGACTGATCGTTCATGGCAGCGTTCCTTCAGCCACAGGGGGCGCGGGCGTGATGACCTGAGCCGTATCTGACACTGTCTCGTGGCCATGATGGCGCAGCACCCGCAGGAATTTGAGCCGTTCATAATCTGCCGCCAATCGCACCCGCAAACGACCGCCGGGGTCCGCGGCGACCTGGCCAATCAACAATCCAGCCGGAAAGACACCGCCATCACCTGAACTGATCACACGGTCGCCGGGCCGCACCAGATCGGGGTTTTCTAGAAAATCAACAGGAGGGGCCGCCGAGTTATCGCCGGCCACAATCGCGCGTTGGCCAGAGGGTTGGATGGTGGCCGGAATGCGGCTGTTGGCATCGGTCAGCAGGATCACCCGAGCGGTGTTTTGTGCAACGCCAGAGATCCGGCCAACCAAACCGATCCCATCCATTGTGGCCCAGCCATCCACCAGACCATCACGCGCGCCGACGTTCAGCAAAACGGATTGGCGAAATGGCGATCCGGAATCAGCGAGCACGACGCCTGTGATGAAAGTCAGGCGCGGATCAAGCCGCACATTGTTCAGATCAAGCAGGCGGGCGTTTTCCTGTTCCAGTTGCAGGGCCGCCTCTTTCCACGCCTGCATTTGCCGCAGCTCGCTGCGCAGTTCCTGATTTTGCTCGGCAAGCCTTTGATAACTCTGAAAATCGCGCATCAGGTTCACCGTGCCGGTGACAGGGGCCATTGCCCAATCAAGGTTGGGCACCAGACGGTCAGTGATCTGTGCGCGAAAGCGTTCCACACGGGGGCTGTCGATGCGCCACAAAAGGAATATGGCACCCAGCGCCAGCATCAAAACAACCAACAGCAACCGGCGCAGGGGGCCGGTGTAGTCGCTGCTGCTGTTTGAACGGTCTTTGGCCATGGTTTCATGCGCTCCTGCCCCGGATCGGACAAGGGGTCAGCCCGACCTGAGGATTGGCTATTCTAGCCGCGATTAACTGTCATAGTCGATGGCATGGCGCAGTTGTTTTTCAAATTCCAACGCCTTGCCGGTGCCAAGGGCCACACAGTTCAGCGGCTCATCTGCGACCGAAATGGCGAGGCCCGTCTGTTCGCGCAATGCCAGATCAAGATCACCCAACAACGCACCACCACCGGTCAGCATCACACCACGGTCGACAATATCTGCGGCCAAATCCGGCGGCGTGGTTTCCAGCGCGGTCATCACCGCCTCGCAAATCTGCTGCACCGGTTCGGCCAAAGCTTCAGCAATCTGTGCCTGTGTCACTTCGATTTCCTTGGGCACACCATTGAGCAGGTCACGCCCGCGGATTTGCATCGATGTGCCGCGACCATCATCCGGCATGCGCGCCGTCCCGATGGAGGTTTTGATGCGTTCTGCCGTGGTTTCACCAACCAACAGGTTTTGCTGGCGGCGCAGATAGCTGATGATCGCCTCGTCCATGCGGTCACCACCGACGCGCACCGAACGGGCATAGACGATGTCACCAAGGCTCAGCACAGCAACTTCGGTTGTCCCCCCACCGATATCGACGACCATATTGCCGGTGGGATCGGTTATTGGCATGCCTGCACCAATGGCCGCCGCAATCGGTTCGGCAATCAGTCCGGCACGGCGCGCACCGGCAGAAAGCACAGACTGACGGATCGCACGTTTTTCAACAGGAGTGGCACCATGGGGCACGCAGACGATAATCTTCGGCTTGGAAAAGGTAGAGCGTTTGTGGACCTTGCGGATGAAATGCTTGATCATCTCTTCGGCGGTGTCAAAATCCGCAATCACCCCTTCGCGCATCGGTCGGATGGCTTCAATGCTGCCCGGCGTACGGCCCAGCATCAGCTTGGCGTCTTCGCCCACTGCCAGCACGCGCTTGACGCCATCCTTTACATGGTAGGCCACGACCGATGGTTCCGACAGCACGATGCCCTTGCCTTTGACGTAAACCAACGTGTTGGCAGTTCCGAGGTCAATCGCCATGTCCGATGAGAACAGACCGCGTAGGTTTCCAAAAATCGACATGACGAACAGCACCTTGCAAAAATTCTTATTGGCCCGACGACTCTGATCGAGGCGGGCTGCAGCGTCTTATAGGCCGGGTGTGGGCGGGGTGAAAGGGGGGATTGCCACGAGGGTGGCGCGATCTTGCCATTATAGTAGAATAGGGCATCACGGAGGGTATCATGAAGAAAATTCAGGTTTTGGGGGTTCATCACATCACCCTGACGGGGGCTGACAGACAGACCAGCATTGATTTCTGGGAAGGGGTGTTGGGCATGCCGTTTATCTTCGACCAACCCAATCTGGACAACCCGGACGAAGGGCATCTGTATTTTGACCCCGGCGACGGGCGTTTGATCACGATTTTCACGAATGAGGACCGTAAACCGGTACATAACCGCACGCCAACTGACCCCGGTTGTGTCCACCACATCGCCTTTGAGGTGGATCGCGCCATGTTTGATCAGGTCGAGGCGCGGTTGACAGCGCGCGGGATCGGGCATTCGGGTGTCAAGGATCGTGGGTTCATGCATTCGATCTATTTCAAAGACCCGCTGGGTTTGTTGATCGAATTGGCGTGTTACACCTTCATCCCCCCACGCGACAGCAGCCACGCCGAGGTGATGCTTGAGGCGCACAAACTTCGGGTTGCCGCGGGGGCCAAGGCAATTGGGCGCGAACATCTTGCTGATGCCGTGATTTTAATCGTGGAACGCCGGCAAGGGACGTTAAGCAGGGATCAGGCTGAAAAGGACGGATAGATGGGCCTATCGAATGTCAGGCGCATGCAACTGCTTGATTGCAAGTAGCCCCGAAATAGACAGACTCAAGCGATAACCAGGGAGGATTCGATATGAAAAGATTGGTACTTGCGATGGCACTGACCATCGTGCCGGTGTTGGGCTGGGCAGAGGGCCTGACCCATAAGGTCGCGATCCATGTGGACCAGAATGATCCGCAGGTGATGAACATGGCGCTCAATAACGTTGCGAATGTGATCAGCTATTACGAATCCGTCGGGGATACGGTCGAAGTGGAGGTTGTCGCATATGGGCCCGGTCTGAATATGTTTGTGGAAGGCAAAAGCCCGGTTGAGGACCGCATCAGCACCATGTCACTTGAATTGGACAACCTGTCCTTTGCGGCATGCGGAAACACACACCGTGCCATGAGTGCAAAAGCTGGTAAGGACGTGCCGCTTATGTCAGAGGCGACAGTTGTCCCATCCGGCGTGGTGCGCCTGATTGAGTTGCAGGAAAACGGATACGCATACGTGCGTCCCTGAACGCGTGAACGGGGCAGTTTTTTGAACTGCCCCGGTATTTTTAACCCACGTCCTTATAGCTGACTTCGCGTTGGTCCGTTCCGCCTTTTTCCCGGCGGACCAGCAGGCGATTAAGCGCGTGGATATAGGCGCGCACCGATGCGACAACGGTGTCGGTATCGGCTGATTGCCCCGTCACAATGCGCCCGTCTTCTTCCATCCGGACCGACACGGTTGCTTGTGCGTCGGTGCCTTCGGTCACTGCGTGCACCTGATAAAGCTGCAGGCGTGCGTTGTGCGGCACCAGTTCCTTGATACAGTTGAACGACGCATCCACGGGGCCATCGCCGGTCTGGCTGGTCTGGTGTTCCGTCCCGTCCACATCCAGCACCATGTCGGCCTGCTGCGGACCTTCGGTGCCACAGACAACGCGCATGGATTTCAGTTTGATCCGGTCCTCCTGGGGGTCGGTGCTGGTCCGCATCAGGGCGATCAGGTCGTCCTCGTAGATTTCCTTTTTGCGGTCGGCCAGTTCTTTGAACCGCACGAACACGTCCTTAAGCTGGTTGTCCCCCAGCTCGTAGCCGAGTTCTTCCAACTTGGAACGCAACGCGGCACGGCCCGAGTGTTTACCCATGACGATATTGGTCTCGGAGAGGCCCACATCCTCGGGGCGCATGATCTCAAAGGTTTCGGCATTTTTCAGCATGCCGTCCTGATGAATGCCGCTTTCGTGCGCAAAGGCGTTCTTGCCGACGATGGCCTTGTTAAATTGCACCGCAAATCCCGACACGGTCGCGACCCGTCGCGAGATGTTCATGATCTTTGTCGAATCCACACCGGTCTGGAACGGCATGATGTCATTGCGGACTTTCAGCGCCATCACAACCTCTTCCAACGCTGTGTTGCCCGCGCGTTCCCCAAGGCCGTTGATTGTGCATTCGATTTGACGGGCACCTGCCTCTACGGCGGCCAAACTGTTTGCAGTCGCCATGCCAAGGTCGTTGTGGCAATGGGTGGCAAAGATGATCTCATCCGCGCCGGGTACTTTTTCCAGCAGCATCTGGATCAGCGCCGCAGATTCGCGTGGTGCGGTATAGCCGACGGTATCGGGAATGTTGATCGTGGTGGCACCGGCCTTGATTGCAATCTCAACAGTGCGGCAGAGATAGTCTTCTTCTGTCCGGGTCGCATCCATAGGCGACCATTGCACGTTGTCACACAAGTTGCGGGCGTGGGTCACGGTTTCATGAATGCGCTCGGCCATTTGATCCTGGGTGAGGTTGGGAATGGCGCGGTGCAGGGGCGAGGTGCCGATAAATGTGTGAATGCGCGGTTGGCGCGCGTGTTTCACTGCCTCCCAACAACGATCAATGTCGCCCATTTGCGCGCGGGCAAGGCCACAGATCACGGCGTTTTGGCTTTGACGCGCAATCTCGCTTACGGCGGCAAAGTCGCCCTCTGAGGCGATGGGAAACCCGGCCTCAATGATATCGACACCCATTTCGTCCAGCAGGTTCGCAATCTCAAGCTTTTCTGCGTGGGTCATCGTGGCACCGGGCGATTGTTCGCCGTCACGCAGTGTGGTGTCAAAAATCAAGACGCGGTCTTGTTTGGTCGTCGTGTTCATTTGAAATCTCTCTTGTCTGCTTTGAAAATCCGTGGCGCGCTATTTTTCCGAAGAATGAGCCCTCTGAGCGGGCGCACCGGATGGCACGCTCAGAGGCGGATTAGAAGCAGTAGGTTTGCACACAGCGCGGCCACGCAAGGGCGCGGCAGGGTCGGCATATGGGCGGCGTGTGTCATGCCGACGTTTATAGCCGTGGTTTTGCAAATGGGAAGAGGGCGCGCAGACTTTATTGCCGACGCGGATTATATGGTCCTCAAATGTTGATGTGGGGGGAATGACCGCTAAGTTTGGCGGATGAAACGTATATTGATCATAGGCGCATCTGGTGGCATTGGCACCGCTCTGACGCGGGCGGCAAGAGGCCAAAATGTTGAGATAGTCACGTTGGCGCGGTCGCGGGACGGTTTTGACATCACCGATGAAGCATCGGTTCAATCACATCTGGGGGCCTTGGACGGCACGTTTGATACGATCATCGTGGCGTCGGGTGCCTTGGAGATTGACGGTGCGCAGCCCGAAAAATCAATTCGTTCGCTCACTCAAAAGGCAATGATGGATCAATTTGCGTTAAACGCGGTTGGCCCGGCGCTGGTGCTGGCCCATGCCGCTGATTTGTTGCCCAAGGACAGGCGTGCGGTCTTTGCGGTATTGTCTGCGCGGGTGGGCTCAATCGGGGACAACCGTTTAGGGGGCTGGATCAGCTATCGCAGTGCGAAAGCAGCGGTAAACCAGATCGTGCATACGGCGGCGATTGAATTGGCCCGTAGCCATCCCGACAGCATCTGTGTGGCTTTGCATCCCGGGACCGTAGCAACCCCTTTTACGGAAAAGTATCTGGGCCGACATCCGGCGGTGGCCCCCGGTGAGGCGGCGGAAAACCTGTTGCGCGTGATTGACGGTCTGGACGCAAAAGATACGGGCGGGTTCTTTGACTGGGCTGGAAAAGCCGTGCCGTGGTAGCAGCTTATGAGTGCACTTTCTGGCTGTCGTCTGGTGCCTCATCACGATCAAACATGCCGTAATCCCGGATCACATGGGCAATGCGCAGGTGGTAATCGTTGAATATGCCAGCACGGCCCTTGGCCTGCGCGCCGCGATGTGCGGTCAGGTTTCGCCAGGCGATGACCGCCGCTTCGTCCCTGAAGAACGAAAGCGACAGCACCTTGTCCGGGTTGCTCAGGCTTTGAAATCGCTCGACAGAAATGAATCCGTCGACCTGATCCAGCAAAGGCCGCATCCGGGCTGCGATATCCAGATAGTCTTGTTTACGCGCAGGGTCTGGCAGGACTTCGAAAATCACGGCAATCATATGGTGTCTCCATGCGGTGCTGAGGCCAGCTTGAGGAACGTTCTGTCCTCGCGCAGGATGAATCGCTCTGATTGGGCCAAGTCATAGTTGTCGCGCCCCAATGGATCGTCGCGCAACCGCGCGCGATAGGCCTCATAAGCCGCAAGGTTGGGGATGTTGTAGATCCCATAGGCAAGCGTCGATGACCCTTCGTGCGGGGCATAATATCCGATCAGATCGGCACCGCAGCGTGGGATCGCCTGACCCCAGTTGCGGGAATATTGGGCAAACTGCGCGTGTTTGGTCGGGTCAATGTGATAGCGGATGATACAAGTCAGCATGGGATGTCCTTTCGTTGCTCTGCTTGTCTTAGCGGATTGATTTCAGCGAATGCTTCGGCTATGGTCGAAGTATGAAAGAAGGCCCTGACATTTCCCGCATTGCGGCGCTGATCGGCGACCCGGCGCGCGCCAATATCCTGACCGCGCTGATGAGCGGCAAGGCATTGACTGCGACCGAACTGGCCGGTGAGGCGGGCGTGACGCTGCAAACCGCAAGCGCGCATTTGAGTAAATTGGAAAGTGCGGGCATGATTGTCTGTCGCAAATCAGGGCGGCACAAGTATTTCACCCTTGGCGGGGATGATGTGGGCCATGCGCTTGAGGCGCTGATGGGATTGGCGGCAGGTGCGGGTCATCTGCGCACGCGAACCGGACCCAAGGATGCGGCCCTGCGTGAGGCGCGGGTGTGCTACAATCACTTGGCAGGGGAGAAGGGCATTGCCCTTTTTCAGGGGCTGCTGACGCGTGGGTTTGTGAAAGAAGAAGAAGACGCGCATGTGACCCTGACACCCAAAGGCATTGGATTCCTGACTGATTTCGGGGTGGATATCGACGCGCTCATGCGCAGTAAAACACCGCTTTGTCGCCCCTGTCTGGATTGGAGCGCGCGGCGCACGCATTTGGCAGGCAGCGTCGGGCGCGCCTTGTTGGCACAGATGCAGGCGCGGGGTTGGGCCGCACGCGCCGAAGGGACCCGGGTGGTGAAATTCACGCCCAGCGGTGCCGCGGCATTTGAGCAAACATTCGGGACCTAAATCTGGCCCGCTGCGCGCAAGCGTTTGATGCCATAACGCAAATATTCTGTGCGAAACGAATGTCCGCCAGAAAACAGGCAGAATTCAAGGATTTTGCCGTTGGCATTGCGGCGGTTCTGACAGGTAAGGCCGCCGGGTTTTGACGGCTTTGAAGGGTTGAAACCGCCAAATTCGGTATATTTAGCCAGTGCATCAATCACTTTGCCCTGTTTCGTCTCTCCGATGGCGCGGCCGGTCAACGGCACCGTGGGGTCCGCATCGCCATGGATGTGCACTATGCTTGAAATTGGCCCCGTACAGCTTTGTGGTGGTTTCAGCCAGAAGGTCCCAGACATTGGGATAAACCCCGCGAATTTTGCAGGGTGCGAACAGGCCAGATTCCAGACCATCATGCCGCCCGCACTGAAACCTGATGCGACGATGCGGTTGCGGTCGATGGGAAAACGTTTCTCGGCATCCTCCAAAACCGAATCAAAATAGGCAAACTCTGCTGCGCCGGTGCTGTCGAAGGTGCGTGGCCCATAAGGCAGGTTCCACGATCCATTCACCCCTTGTGCCGCAATCAGTGCAAGCCCGGCGTCCGATACCATCCGCCGCAAGTTGCCATTGCGCATCACGGCCGTGGCTGTTCCGCGATATCCATGGGCCCAGACCAAAGCGCCCACGGGGGTGGTGCCGTCATGACCTTCCGGCATTGCGATGCGGTAGAAGCGGTCGCCAATGGGGCAGTTTTTTTCTGGACCGCAGGCCAGAGCAACAGATGAAGACAGCTGCAAGAATAAAGCGATCGCAAACAGACGGAGCAGGGGCATTTGGCAACTTTCGGATGCTTGGTGTCAGTTCACAAATTGGCGAGTTTGCTGCCGAATGCAAATCAAGTCGTTGTTAGATCACAATTGCGTCGCAGATTTCAGACGGCGCGCCTCATCAACCAGTTTTTCCGCCTGACCGGGTTCAAAAATGAGATGCGGGACGATGACATGATGGCCATGGTCCCGTCCGTTCGACCAATATGTGAAGCGTCGCCAAGGGGTTTGTTTGTCCCGAAACCCAACTGGATCCATCAGAGAAAAACCGACTGAAGTTTTACCCTTGCTGTCGGTCACAGCATTTATTTCATCAATTTCGTGCCAAGTTGCAGGGTCCGCATAATATCCCGAGATGCCATTCTTATCCACGCGCAGAGCGATAGGTTGTTTGATCGCGATGCCCAAAAGGAAAAAGCCGGGCAAACCAAAAAAAGCCAAACCCGTGAAGGCGGTCCAGAACGCTGTGCCAAAATCACTGCTGACCGATAAGATTATGGCCGCAAAGGTGAGGCAGAAGATTGCACAAAAAGCCAGAATACCGCCAGCAACAAAGAACCTCGCAGAACGAACCCTGATTTTGATCTCGCCTGAACCAGTCAATTTTGTGTCGATCAAGACGGATCGCGCCAACGGTTCACAATCGGATACCGCCGGTCCAGCCAGAACGCGCCTTTGGTCAGGCGGGGACCCGGGGCAGATTGAAAGCGCTTGTATTCGGAGATGTAGATCAGATGTTCGACCTTTTTGGCGGTGTCGCGGTCAAACCCTGCTTCCACGCAATCGGCAATTGATCCGTCCTGATCAACCAGAATGTCCAAAATGGCGTCCAGCTCGGGATAGTCCGGCAAGCTGTCGCTGTCTTTTTGGTCCTCGCGCAGCTCAGCAGTCGGTGGTTTGGTGATGATGGTCTCTGGGATCATTTCGCCCGCAGGTCCCAACATCCAATCGCGGTGATGCGCGTTGCGCCAACGGCATGTCTCAAAGACGCGGGTTTTATACATGTCTTTGATCGGGTTATAGCCCCCCGCCATATCGCCGTAGATCGTGGCATATCCCACTGCGACTTCGGATTTATTACCGGTGGTCAGCAGCATTTCACCAAATTTGTTGGAAAGGGCCATCAGCAGCAGACCGCGCAGGCGCGATTGAATGTTCTCTTCGGTCAGTCCCGGTTCGGTGCCCTCAAACAGATCCGCAAGTGTATTTGTGATCGCGCCCCGGGCCTCTTTGATCGGCACATAATCGTATCTGCAGCCCAGCGCTTTTGCCACCGCCTCTGCGTCATCCAGTGAGGATTGGGAGGTGTATTCAGAGGGCAGCATCACGCAGCGCACATTTTCAGCCCCCAGTGCATCGACAGCAATCGTCGCGACAATTGCCGAATCGATGCCACCCGACAGTCCCAGAAGCACCTTCTTGAAACCGGTCTTACGCATGTAATCGCGCAGGCCGATCACCATGACGCGGTAATCTTGTTCCCAAGCATCAGGCAACGGGGTCAATTCCTGTGGCAGCACGCGCCAGCCATCGGCACCGCGTTCCAGATCAACATGTGTGACGCAGGCCTCAAACGCGGGCAGTTGCACCGCCAATGCACCGCCGGGGTTCAGCGCAAACGATGCGCCGTCAAAGACCTGATCATCCTGCCCCCCAATCATGTTGAGATAAATCAGCGGCAAACCGGTTTCCACCACCCGTGCGACCATGATGTTCTGCCGGACTTCCATCTTGTCGCGGTAATAGGGCGACCCGTTCGGAACGAGCAGGAATTCCGCCCCGGTTTCGGCGAGCGTTTCGGCCACATCAGGGTGCCATGCGTCCTCGCAGATGGGGGAGCCGACGCGGGTATTGCCAACCGAGTAGGGGCCTCCCAAAGGGCCAGCATCAAATATTCGTACCTCATCAAACACGGTTTCATTGGGCAGGTTATGTTTAAGGGAGCGGCTGGCGATCTTGCCATTCTTAAGGATCAGATAGGCATTATAAAGTTCGGTCCCTTCGACCCACGGTGCGCCGATGGCCAGCGCCGGGCCGTCGGCACATTTAACCGCCAATGCGTCAACATGTGTCATTACATCCAATTGAAACGCGCGTTTCATTACCAGATCCTGGGCGTTATATCCGGTGATAAACATTTCAGGCAAAGCTACCAGATCTGCGCCTGCTGCCTTGCCTTTTTCCCATGCGTCCTGGGCAAGGGCGGCATTGCCAGCCAAATCGCCTACGGTTGGGTTCAGCTGGCCCAAAGTGATGCGGAAACGCTCTGCCATGATGCGACCTCGTGAATGTGTTGCGCCCCGATGTAGCAGATCACGCGGCAAGGGAAAGCCCATGTGCGGGTCGGTCACACCAAAAACGATTGCCCCCATTGCCTCCTTTGCTTAGGTTAATAACGAAATGCTGCGGGGGCGTGGCAGTTCTTGAGCACCGCGATTCTCGCACAACCAGAGCAGGGCCGTTCATGTCACTTCGTCTGTTGATCCTTTGCATTTCACTTCTACCACTGCCCGTCCTGGCCCAGGACGGAGCGGTATTGTCCAAGGAATACGACGATGGCGGGATCTATGAGGGGACGTTCCGGGGAGGTCTGCAACATGGGCAGGGAACCTACAAGCTGCCCAACGGATATGAGTATTCCGGCAATTGGGAAGAGGGCGAGATCAAGGGCGAAGGCATAGCAAGGTTCCCCAATGGATCCGTCTATGAAGGTAACTTTGCCAAAGGGAAACCAGATGGTTTTGGCAAGATCACCTTTGCCGATGGTGGCACTTATGAAGGCGACTGGCAGAGCGGTGCGATCCTGGGCAATGGTGTCGCGCTTTATGCCAATGGCGTGCGCTATGAGGGTGCGTTTCGCAATGCCAAACACCATGGCAAAGGCGTGATGCAAAGCCCCGGAGGCTATGAATACAAAGGCGACTGGGTTGATGGCGTCAAACAGGGGATCGGCACGATCACCTATCCTGACGGTGCCGTTTATGAAGGTGAGATTGTCGCGGGCAAACGCAGCGGCACCGGCACGCTGACCATGCCCGATGGGTTGGTTTATGTTGGTTTGTGGAAAGATGGCCAGATTGATGGTTCTGGTACGCTGACCCAACCAAATGGTGATGTCTATCAAGGTGATCTGGTCGGGGGACGGCGGTCAGGCACGGGCAAGGTGACCTATGCCAACGGTGACATTTACCAAGGCGAATTCAAGGATGACCGCCGCGATGGGCAGGGCACTTTCACCGGGGTCGATGGGTATGTCTATGTCGGGTCATGGGTGGCGGGCCAGATCGAGGGCGCAGGCACCGTGACCTATCCTGACGGGTCCGTTTATGTCGGTTCGTTCCGTGATGATCTGGCGGATGGTATGGGCAAAATCACCTATGTCGATGGCTCCACCTATGAAGGCGAATGGGCCTCTGGTGTCATTGATGGCAAGGGGATTGCGACCTATGCCAATGGTGTCATCTATGACGGCGAGTTTAAGAATGCCCGCAACGACGGCACCGGTGTGATGACCTATGCGGACGGGTATCGCTATGAAGGTGGCTGGAAAGACGGTCAGCGTCATGGGGCGGGCAAAGTGACCTATCCTGATGGCACGGTGTATGAAGGCGCGTTCGAGAACGGTCAGCGGCAGGGTCAGGGCAAGCTGAACATGGCCAGCGGGTTCGTCTACGAAGGCGAATGGACGCGCGGCGAGATCGAGGGCCAGGGCAAAGCGACCTATGCCAATGGCGATGTCTATGAGGGCACATTCAAGGCTGGCAAACGTCAAGGGGCGGGGACAATGCGCTATGCCACGGGCGAAGAAGCCACAGGTACGTGGGAAAACGGCGCGTTGAACGAAGGCGGATGAGGGCCTGAGGTTCGGCCCTGAACTGCGAAAACATGATCAAAACAGACTACGACGAAATTGTTGCGATGCTTGCGCTGGGTCAACTTGACGCTCTGGAAACAGCCGCTGTTATCGTTGATGACTTTCCTCAGGGCAAAGATGCGTTCGTGCAACGACATTGGATCACCAATGCGATTGACCTTGGGTGTTTCGCTGCCGTGGAATGGATGATTGGCAAGGGCGTCACATTGATTTTTAGGGATGCCGAAGGCTACACCCCATTGCATTCTTGCATCGAGCGCGAAAAGAGCGATCGCTATGATATGATGGCGGTCCTGATCAAAGCGGGCGCAGATTGCAATGCACATGGGATAAATGACTGGACGCCGCTGCATATGGCCGCGGTGCGGGATGATCGTCCCGCGATGAAGATGTTGATTGATGCGGGTGCAGATGTTTCGCGCCGGACCCGGATCGACGACTATGCGACACCGGCGGAAGAAGCCCGTGCGCTTGGCCATCACGCGTCGGCCGATTTTATCGACAAATACGCGGCTGGCCGCTATCCTTTCAACGACTGATCTTGCGGCGCTAAGACGATGATGCCGCATCGTTGTTGATTGGGCGAAAACCGTGCCGGGGGTATTAACATGTCGGATGTAAAAGATTTTCTGGCCAATGTTGAACCGATCCGCAGACACCGCGAGGCTGCGCAGCTTGATGCGATGTTTCGCGAAATTACAGGCTGGGCTCCGGTTCTCTACAAGGGCGGTATGCTGGGCTATGGCCGCTATGATTACACCTACACGTCCGGCCGCACGGGGTCCTGGCTTGCCACCGGGTTTGCGCCGCGCAAAGCGAAACTGTCGATCTACATCATGCCGGGATATGCAGATTTTGACGCAATATTGGCGCGGCTTGGCAAGCATACCAAGGGCAAGTCATGCCTCTATCTGAACAAACTGGAATATGCGGATATGGACGTGCTCGCCGAACTGATCCGCGCAGGGCTGAGGGATCTGGCCAGCCGTTGGCCTGTTCACGCGACCTAGACAATTGTGCGCCCCTGTGACAAGCCATCGGCCAACAGGAGAACCGCAAATGTCTAACCCTACGATCACCCGTTTTGCCCCGTCCCCCACCGGGTATATCCACGTTGGCAACCTGCGCACGGCGCTGATGAATTACATGATCGCGCGCAAGGCCGGCGGTACATTCATTCTGCGCATTGACGACACCGACCCCGAGCGATCCAAAGAAGAATACGTTGATGGGATCAAGGAAGACCTGTCATGGCTGGGCCTGCATTGGGACCGGGTTGAGCGCCAGTCAGAGCGGTTGGATCAATACCATGCCGCGGCAGAAGAGCTGCGTGAAAAGGGGCGCTTTTATGAGGCGTTCGAAACACCGGTCGAGCTTGATCTGAAGCGCAAGAAACAGCTCAATATGGGTAAGCCGCCGGTGTATGATCGCGCGGCCCTTGCGCTGTCTGATGCGGAAAAGGACAAGCTACGCGCTGAGCGGGGTGCGGGTGTCTGGCGGTTCAAGCTCGACCAGCAGCGCATTGAATGGGAAGATGGTATCCTTGGCGACATTTCTATTGACGCGTCATCGGTATCCGACCCTGTGTTGATCCGGGGCGACGGTCAGATTCTGTACACGCTGGCCTCCGTTGTCGACGATACCGAAATGGGTGTGACCCATGTCGTGCGCGGGTCGGATCACGTGACCAATACTGCCACACAAATTCAGATCATGCAGGCGCTGGGCGCAGGCGCTGTGCCAAAATTCGCGCATCATTCGCTGCTGACCGGGCCGAAGGGCGAGGCGCTGTCAAAGCGTCTGGGCACATTGGCGCTGCGCGATCTGCGGGCGCAGGGAATACAGCCATTTGCCCTGCTCAGCCTGATGGCGCGACTGGGGTCCAGTGACCCGGTTGAGCTGCGCACAGATATGGCAGAATTGATAGAAGGGTTTGATATCAACCACTTCGGCTCTGCGCCGACCAAATTTGATGTGCAGGACCTCTTTCCATTGACCGGTCGGTATTTGCAGGCGTTGCCATTGGATGCAGTTGCAGACACGATTGCCGATCTGGGCGTACCTGCTGACAAAGCGGCGCAATTCTGGGCGGTCACGCACGAAAATATCGAAACCTTGAATGATCTGAAGGTCTGGTGGGCAATGTTCCGGGACGGTGCCGATCCAGTGATCGAGGACGGCGATGAAGAGTTCATTTCTGACGCAATGAAGATGCTGCCTGACATGCCATTTGACGGGGGCACCTGGGGGGCGTGGACGACAGCCGTCAAAGAAGCAACAGGGCGCAAGGGCCGCGGCTTGTTCCGGCCCTTGCGTCTGGCGCTGACAGGTCAGGAGCATGGCCCGGAAATGGCTGCGGTGATGCCCTTGCTGCAAACCATAAGAGCGCGCAGGTAAACGCGGTGCTGGGGCACCTGCGACCGATCCTGAGGTATACGCCGGAGCGTCATGGCTGAGGGGAGCGCCAAGTTTCTGACGGGCAACCTGTTCAGGCACGTGGCCGTGATGTCGCTGACCGCGTCCATCGGATTGATGGCAGTTTTCATCGTCGATTTTGTCGACCTGATTTTCATCTCGATGCTGGGCAAAGCGGAATTGGCGGCGGCGGTTGGATATGCGGGCGCAATCCTGTTTTTTACCACCTCATTTGGAATTGGCCTGAGCATCGCGGCGGGGGCGCTGGTTGCGCGCGCTTTGGGTGCCGGAGACGAGGCCCTTGCCCGCGAACGGACCACCCATGCGCTGACCTATGGCCTCGTTTTTGGCAGTGCATTTTCATTGGCGGTCTGGATCTTTATCGTGCCACTGGTCGCTCTTTTAGGGGCGGTTGGCGAGACGGCCATGCTCAGTGTGCATTTTCTGCGCATTGTTGTCCCGTCTGTGCCTTTCCTGATCCTTGGTATGATGGGGGCTGCTGTCCTTCGGGCATATGGCGACGCGCGGCGTGCGATGATGGCAACGATTGTGGGCGGTATCGTGAACGCGGTGCTGGATCCGATCCTGATCTTTGGTCTTGATCTGGAACTCACCGGGGCCGCGATGGCGTCTTTTGCCGCGCGTGTGGCGATTGCCATTATGGCCATGCTGCCAATCATCCGCATCTATGGCGGTATTGCGCGCCCAAGGTTGGCCGGCATGGTGCGGGATCTGTCGCCGATCATGGCAATCGCGTTTCCAGCAATTCTGGCCCAGATCGCCACGCCTGTCGGTCAGGCCTATGTCACTCGTGTGATGGCCGATTACGGTGAGGAAGCGGTGGCTGGCATGGCAATTGTCGGGCGCATGACGCCGGTGGCTTTTGGTGTCGTATTTGCGCTTTCGGGGGCCGTCGGGCCCATCATCGGCCAGAATTATGGGGCGGGAAACATGGACCGCGTGCGGCGCGGCTTCAACGCATCGGTTCTGTTTGTGGCCTTGGTCATCGGCACCGTTTCAGCGTTGCTCTTTGTTTTTCGTGGGCCCCTGGCGGACCTGTTTGAGGCCAGCGGAGTGACCCGGGATTTGATATATCTGTTCTGCGGACCGTTGTCTTTGATGTTCTTTTTTCCGGGTGTTTTGTTCGTTGCCAATGCGGCGTTCAACAATATGGGCCAGCCGTTCCTGTCGACCCTCACCAATTGGGGTCGCAATGCATTGGCGCTCATCCCATTGGTTTGGCTGGGCTCGGTGTTGTTTGACGCTCAGGGTGTGCTGATCGGCCAATCTTTGGCAGGGGTTCTATTTGGTATAATCGCCTGGATACTGGCAGTGCGCTGTATCACACGGGGCGGTGCGGCAGAGCGTAAAGGTTCAGATATTTTTGGCCGCGAGGGTCGTTTGATGGCGCTCTTCCACGCGCGCCGATAGCCGGTTGAGATGATGATCGACCAAGTTTGTTTCGCCCTTGGTCAAGCTGCGATGCCGGCTGTAGACGGGTGCCGCCCTGTCATCCAGCACTGGCGTATTCCAGCCATCGGTGGTGTCAAAAAACCGCTCGACGCCGGAAGTTCCGTACAGGTGCAAAAAGCCCTGAACAACCACATCAAGATAACTGAGCAGGATGATGTGATTGCCCGCCGCACCCATCGCACTGGGGGGAATGGCGTAATGTGCGATGTCGGGGGCCGGGTTCAGATCGTGCGCGACTGCGCCGCTGGAACTGTGTCGCGCATACCCATATTCGCGGGCATCCAATGCCACCCAATCGCCGTCCGGCACGGCGGCGATCACCCCATCAATGGTTGATGAAGGGTCTGGAACAGCGGTCAGGAACACCACGTCGCGCGCCGCAGTGCGCACCCATGCGCGTCGCCAGCCGCCGAGCGTCGCAGGTTGCGCATCTGGATAATCATGCGTCTGGATGTTCACCAGACTGCCATAGCCAAAAAAGTAAGGGGTCATTGCGCGTGCCAATTCGATTGTCGTCACTCAAAGGAAATCATTGTTGCGGCCTGTGCACAAGCACGCTTGACGCAGATGTATGCCGCGGCATACGTATGGTCATCTACCACGGGAGAATCAGCGACGCTGATGCCGAAGGAGCAACCGCCCCGGAAACTCTCAGGCTGCAAGGACCGTGATGGACAAGGACACTCTGGAGAGTGGTGCCGAGAGGCATCCGCCGAAGGGATAACGATCTCAGGCGAAAGGACAGAGGGGGCATCGGGTGCTGCATTTCGCGGCGCTGTGATGCCGGTTTGGTCATTTGAGGCTTCCGGTTCAGATAAGGACGAGGACGCGAGATGACTCAGATGAAACGCACGCCGCTTTATGATCTTCATGTCGAATTGGGTGCCAAGATGGTCCCGTTTGCGGGCTATGATATGCCCGTTCAATATCCCATGGGCGTGATGAAAGAACACCAGCAGACCCGCGAGGCGGCGGGATTGTTTGATGTCAGCCATATGGGGCAGGTGATCTTGTCCGGCGAAAGCTGGGAACATGTCGCACGCAGATTTGAAAGTCTTGTGCCGATGGATGTGCTGGGACTTGAGGATGGTCGCCAGCGCTATGGGTTGTTCACCAACGATGCGGGCGGGATCGAGGATGATCTGATGTTCGCGCGGCGCGGTGATGATCTGTTTGTGGTGGTGAATGCCGCGTGCAAAGACGCTGATATCGCCCGTATGAAAGCGGCGCTGGAGCCTGAGATACTGGTGACACCCCTTACTGAACGCGCCTTGATTGCGGTGCAGGGGCCGGGGGCAGAGGCGGCGGTGGCCAGTATGGATGCGGCGGCGGCGGATATGACCTTTATGGATGTGCGGGATTTAACGCTGAACGGCAGTGATGTCTGGGCCTCGCGGTCCGGATACACAGGCGAGGATGGTTATGAGATTTCTGTGCCTGGGGACGAGGCAGTGGCATTGACGCGGGCGTTGCTTGCCCTTGATGGGGTTGAAGCGATTGGCCTTGGTGCGCGTGATTCCCTGCGGCTTGAGGCGGGGCTATGTCTTTATGGGCATGATATTGATGCGGGGACAAATCCCGTTGAAGGGGGTCTGAGTTGGGCCATTCAAAAAGTACGCCGGGCGGGCGGCGATCGTGCCGGCGGATTTCCTGGCGCGGATGCAGTGCTGGCCGCATTTGAGAATGGCGTGAGCCGCAAGCGCGTGGGTCTGCAACCCGAAGGCCGTGCACCGATGCGTGAAGGCGTCGAGATTTTTGATGCCGCCGAAGGTGGGCAGGCCGTGGGCACTGTAACCTCTGGCGGCTTTGGCCCCACCACGGGCGGGCCGGTCGCCATGGGCTATGTCGCGACGGAGCAAAGCAAGATTGGCACCGCCCTTTGGGGCGAGGTTCGGGGCAAACGCATGCCATTGACCGTTGCCAAGCTGCCGTTTGTTGCTGCAAACTTTAAAAGATAATCAACCACAGGGAAGACCGAGATGAAATTTACCGAAGAACATGAATGGCTGCGCGTTGAAGGTGACGAAGTCGTTGTGGGCATTACGATCCATGCGGCCGAACAACTGGGCGATGTCGTATTTGTGGAACTGCCCGATGTTGGCACCACCATCAGCAAGGATGATGAAGTTGTGGTGATTGAATCCGTAAAGGCGGCGTCAGATATTCTCGCACCCATTGATGGTGAAATCACGGAAGTGAACGGCGCTCTGACCGACACGCCGAGCATGGTGAATGACGACGCGCAGGGCGAGGCCTGGTTCTTTAAGATGAAGCCAAGCGATGCGTCACAGATGGACGAATTCATGGATGAAGCGGGTTACCAGAAATTCATCGGGTGACGTGTGCGGCCTAGGCCGGAATTGTGTATTTTTGGAACAATGAAGCAGGGGTGTCGCTATGACCTTCAAGCCTACAGACTATTTGCCGTATGATTTTGCCAATCGCCGTCATATCGGGCCGTCCCCTGCGGAAATGTCCGACATGCTCAAGACGGTCGGGGCGAAATCGCTGGCGGCATTGATTGATGACACCTTGCCAGCGGCGATCCGGACGAAAGAGCCGCTTGATTTTGGCAAGGCGATGTCAGAGCGCGAAGTGCTTGAGCATATGCGCATCACGGCGGGTAAGAATAAGGTGCTGACCAGCCTGATCGGGCAGGGCTATCATGGCACTGTGACACCGCCGGCGATCCAGCGGAATATTCTTGAGAACCCGGCGTGGTATACGGCCTATACCCCTTATCAGCCGGAGATTTCGCAGGGCAGGCTTGAGGCATTGCTAAACTTTCAAACCATGGTCAGCGATCTGACCGGGCTTGAGATTGCCAATGCGTCCCTGCTTGATGAGGCCACGGCCTGTGCTGAGGCGATGACGATGGCGCAGCGTGTGGCAAAGTCAAAAGCGACAGCTTTCTTTATCGACCGGGATTGCCATCCACAAAACATTGCGGTCATGAAAACACGGGCCGCCCCTTTGGGGATAGACGTGATTGTGGGTGATCCGGACAAGATGGATGCGAGTGCCGTATTTGGCGCAGTCTTTCAGTATCCCGGCACCTATGGTCATGTGCGCGACTTTACCAAGCACATCGCGGCGCTGCATGAGGCCAATGCAATTGGTATCATTTCTGCCGACCCCCTTTCGCTGACCTTGTTGAAAGAACCGGGCGAGATGGGAGCGGATATTGCGGTTGGCTCTACGCAGCGGTTTGGCGTACCCGAAGGGTATGGTGGGCCACATGCGGCCTATATGGCCTGCAAGGATACCATGAAACGCGCCATGCCAGGGCGGATTGTCGGTGTGTCAATCGATGCCCACGGAAACCGCGCCTACAGGCTGTCGCTGCAAACCCGCGAGCAGCATATTCGGCGTGAAAAGGCCACATCGAACGTTTGTACTGCACAGGCATTGCTGGCGGTGATGGCGTCGATGTATGCGGTGTTTCACGGGCCCGAGGGCCTGAAAGCTATTGCGCAGCGTATTCATCGCAAGACTGTGCGTCTGGCCAAGGGATTGGAGGCGGCTGGCTTCAAAGTGGACCCGCAGGCGTTCTTTGACACCATCACTGTGGACGTTGGTCCGTTACAGGCCGCGGTCATGAAATCAGCGGTCGACGAGGGCATCAACTTGCGCCGCGTGGGCGAAACCCGTGTGGGCATCACCATGGATGAACGGTCGCGTCCTGCGACCATCGAAGCGGTCTGGCGCGCCTTCGGGATCAGACAGGCTGACGATGATTTTACCCCCGATTACCGGGTGCCGGACGACATGTTGCGGACGTCCGAGTATCTGACCCATCCAATCTTTCACATGAACCGGGCCGAGACGGAAATGATGCGTTACATGCGCCGTCTGGCGGACCGCGATCTTGCGTTGGACCGTGCGATGATTCCGCTTGGATCTTGCACGATGAAGCTGAATTCGGCCGCAGAAATGATGCCAGTCAGTTGGCGTGAGTTTTCGCAGATGCACCCGTTTGTTCCGGCGGATCAGGCGCTTGGTTATAAGGAACTGATCGACGATCTGTCCTCAAAGCTGTGTGATATAACCGGTTATGATGCGATATCCATGCAACCGAATTCGGGTGCGCAGGGCGAATATGCCGGGCTGCTCACAATAGCAGGCTATCACCGGGCAGAGGGACAGGGGCATCGCGATGTTTGCCTGATCCCGGTGTCTGCGCATGGGACCAACCCGGCCAGCGCACAGATGGTCGGATGGAAGGTCGTTGTGATCAAATCCGCCGCAAACGGTGATATTGATCTCGATGATTTCCGGGCAAAGGCCGAACAGCACTCCGATAATCTTGCGGGGTGCATGATCACCTATCCATCGACCCATGGTGTGTTTGAGGAAACCGTGACCGAAGTCACCAAGATAACCCATCAGCACGGGGGCCAGGTCTATATCGACGGGGCGAACATGAACGCGATGGTGGGGCTGAGCCGGCCTGGCGATCTGGGTGGTGATGTCAGTCACCTGAACCTGCACAAGACGTTTTGCATCCCGCATGGCGGCGGTGGACCAGGTATGGGACCCATCGGTGTCAAATCGCATCTGATCGCGCATCTGCCCGGCCACCCGAATGAAGGTGGTGCGGCGGTGTCGGCAGCACCGTTTGGCTCACCTTCCTTGCTGCCTATTTCCTGGGCCTATTGTCTGATGATGGGTGGCGAGGGCCTGACGCAGGCCACGCGCGTTGCCATTCTGAATGCCAACTATATCGCCAAGCGGTTAGAGGGTGCCTTTGATGTTCTTTACAAGGGGCCAACGGGCCGGGTTGCGCATGAATGTATTCTGGATGTGCGCCCGTTTGAAGACAGTGCGGGCGTGACAGTAGACGACATTGCAAAGCGTCTGATTGATGCCGGTTTTCATGCGCCAACAATGTCCTGGCCGGTGGCAGGGACGTTGATGGTAGAGCCCACGGAATCGGAGAACAAAGCCGAGCTGGATCGTTTCTGTGATGCAATGCTGGCGATCCGGGACGAAATCACAGCAATTGAGAAAGGCGATATGCCGCGCGAAAACAACCCACTGAAAAACGCGCCTCATACCGTTGAGGATCTGGTGCTGGAATGGGGGGATCGGCCCTATACGCGCGAACAAGGGTGTTTCCCTCCCGGTGCATTCCGCGTCGACAAATATTGGCCTCCGGTCAACCGTGTCGACAACGTGCACGGGGATCGGAACCTGATCTGCACCTGTCCTCCGCTAGAGGATTATGCAGAAGCGGCAGAGTAACGCGGGAAAAATCGGGCGCGCGGGGCTTATTCCCGCGCGCGCAACACTTGCGCGGGCCTTGCATTCAGGGATCGGATGGCAAAGCCAAGGCCTGCCAATACGGTCGCCAGTATGCCGCCCGCAATGATCAGCAGTGCGCTTGGCCAAATGACGGTGAAGTCCGTCTCCATGATGAATCGGCTGACGGCCCAGCCCCCCAAAATACCTGAGCCCAAGGCGACAACCCCGGCAAAAAGTCCAAGTAATGCGGCGCGCAACACAAAGCTGCCTGCGATCTTGCGCCGCGTGGCCCCCAAGGTCTTGAGCAACGCTGCCTCATAGGTGCGCGCCTCTGCCCCGGCGGCAGCGGCACCGATCAACACCAGAAACCCGGTGAGCAGTGTCGCAAGCGCGCCGTATGAGACTGCCGCTGCCAAACCTGCCAGCACCGACGACACCCGGTCAATCGCATCACGCACCCGGATCGCGGTGATGTTGGGATAAGCCGCTGCCAGATCGCGCAGGATTGCGGTTTCGGCCTCAGATTCCGCGTAGACGGTTGAGATAAAGGTATGCGGTGCGCCGCTCAGCGCGCTGGGGTTCATGGTCAGAACAAATCCAATCCCGGCGGTGGAAAAATCAACTTCCTGAAAGCTGGCGATGGTGCCGGTGATGTCGCGGCCCAGTATGTTGATGGTCAGTGTGTCGCCCAGTTTCAGGCCAATCTCTTCGGCCTCTTCGGTGGCAAAGCTGATGAGTGGCGGGCCGTCGTAGTCTGCATCCCACCATTCGCCTGCTGTCAATGTCGCATCTGGATCAGGTGCTGCGGCATAGGTCACGCCGCGGTCGCCGCGCACAACCCAATGGTTGCCGGCGACCTCACGCGCGGGTGTGTCGTTGATCTGGGTTATCACACCGCGCAGCATTGGGGCGCTGTCAATACGGCTGACGGCAGGATCGTTTTCGAGGCGTTCAGTATATCCCGGCATCTGGTCTTTTTGAATGTCGACAAAGAAATACGATGGCGCGACATCTGGCAGATTTCCAGAGATGGCATTGCGCAGGTTGCCGTCGATCTGCCCCACTGCGGCCAGCACGGACAGGCCCAGACCCAGTGACAGAACAACGGCACCCGCCCCTTCGCCCGGACCACTGATTGCGGCCAAGGCCCACCGCAGGCGGGGCCGTCCACGCGCAAGTTTGCTGGCATGACGCGCGATCCACCGGATCAGCCCAGCCGCCAGGGCCAGCAGCAACAGGGCCGCTGCAATCCCGCCCAAAGTCCAGAGTGTCAGCCACCAAGAACCGTTAAACCAACCCGCCAGCCCGACCAGCAGCGCCACAAGGGCGGCGATCACGATCAGGTACTTTGGGGCAGGCAAGGTTCGCGCGCCTTGCCAGGCATCCCGAAACAATGTCGCGGCGCGCACGTCTTCGCTGCGCGCGAGTGGCCACAGGGTGAAGGCGAGTGCCGTGAGCAGACCATAAATCGCTGCTTCAGCGAGCGGGGCGGGATACAGGGCAAAGGCCGCAGGAATAGGCAGACGTGCCTCAATCAGCGGTGCCAAAACCAAGGGCGCTGCCGCTCCAAGGGTCACACCTATGGCAACGCCGAGCAAAGAAAGCAGTCCAATCTGCAAAAAATAGGTTTGAAAAATTGTCGCCCGATCAGCCCCCAAAGCACGCAAAGTCGCGATCACTTCGGTCTTGCCGGTCAGATAGGCGCGTACCGCCGCAGATACGCCCACGCCACCGACCGCAAGCCCGGACAGTCCAACCAGCACCAAGAAAGCGCTTAAACGTTCAACAAACCGTGCGACGCCCGGCGCACCGTTGCGCGCATCGGTCCAGCGCATCCCGCTGTTCTGAAACTGGTCCTGTGCGGCTTTCTTAACTGTTTCGAGATCGGTATCCGGCGGCAGATCAAGCCGGTATTTGCTGTTGTAGAGGGTGCCGGGCCCCAATAGCCCGGACCCTTCAAGTGCATCGCGGCGCAGCAGGGTGCGCGGGCCCAGGGCAAAGCCGCTGGCGGCACTGTCGGGTTCACGCACAATCAGCGCGCTGAGGCGATAGGCTTTGGTGCCAAGTCGGAATTCATCACCGACACTTAAACCCAACCGGTCCACCAGCGCTCGTTCCATGACCGCACCCGAAACACCAGCCTTTTCAGAAAGCGCTTGATCCAAAGGCATATCCGGGTCCAGAACCATCTCACCAACAAGCGGATAGGCCGCGTCGACACCCTTGATCTGGGTCAGCGCGCGCTCGTCTTCGCCATTTTGAGTGACCACCGCCATGGATCGAAACTCAACGATTTCGGACACAGCCGTGGCCCGGTCGGCCATCCATGCCTGTTCATTTTCGGTCGCGAACCGATAAGTGAAATCCAGTTCTGCAGCGCCGCCAAGCAGTGCTGATCCTTCGCGTTGCAACCCGCCCTCAATCGCCGCTCTGACGGAGCCCACAGCGGCAATCGCCGCCACACCCAATGCGAGGCAGGCCAGAAACAAACGAAAGCCCCGCAATCCTCCGCGCATCTCGCGGCGGGCAAAACGGGCGGCCAGTTGTAGGCTCATACAATGCGCCCGTCGGCCAGAGACACCGCGCGGTCACAACGTTTTGCCAAGGCCGGGTCATGGGTGACCAGCACAAGTGTTGCCCCGTATCTGTCACGCAGATCAAAGAGCAGATTTATGATCGCCTCGCCGTTCACACTGTCGAGGTTGCCCGTTGGTTCGTCGGCCAGCAGAATTGCAGGGCGCGGTGCACAGGCACGGGCCAGCGCCACGCGCTGTTGTTCGCCACCCGACATCTGGGCGGGGTAATGATTGATGCGGTGTCCCAATCCGACGGCCTTTAGCGCCTCTTCGGCCTGCTCAAACGCATCTGAAATGCCCGCCAGTTCGAGCGGTGTTGCGACATTTTCAAGGGCGGTCATGGTCGGGATCAAATGAAAAGACTGAAACACGATGCCCATGCGACCCTGACGAAAACGGGCCAACGCGTCTTCGTTCATAGTACTCAGATCATGATCCAGCGCGCGGATGCTGCCGCTGGTTGCCTGTTCCAATCCACCCATCACCATCAAGAGTGATGACTTGCCAGATCCCGATGGGCCGGTCAGCGCCACGGTTTCGCCATGGGCAATATTCAGCGTGATCCCGCGCAGGATTTCAACAAGGCCAGCATTGCCGTTTAGCGAAAGCATCACATCTTGTAACTGGAACACAGGGTCTGTCATGCTGTCTAACACTGGGGGGCGGCCTTTCATGAGGGTCCTGTTGGATATGGAGTAATAAGACCGATGCGCAAGGCACTGATTGGGATTGTTCTGAGTTTTGCGGGTGCCGCACATGCCGAAGAAGTGGTGATTGCTGCCTTGGGTGACAGCCTGACCCAAGGCTACGGGTTGCCGGTCGAGGATGGTTTTGTGCCGCAATTGCAGCGCTGGCTGACGGCGGCGGGGGCCGATGTGCGGCTGATCAATGCGGGCGTGTCTGGGGACACAACGGCCGGTGGTTTGGCGCGGGTCGATTGGACGCTAACGCCGGATGTGGACGGGATGATCGTGGCGCTTGGCGGCAATGACCTGCTGCGCGGTCTGGATCCGGGTCAGGCGCGTGGCAACATTGAAGGGATATTGCAGGCTGCAAATTCCGCGAATGTCGAGGTGCTGTTGGTCGGGATGGAAGCACCCGGCAATTTTGGCCCTGATTACAAATCCCAGTTTGATCGGCTTTATCCTGAGCTTGCCAAGGAATATGACAGCCTTCTGCTTGAAAGCTTTTTTGATGGACTGGTCGAAGGGGACGCGCCGCTTGATCCGGTTGCCTTGCGCGCCTTTTTTCAGCCTGATGGCATTCATCCCAACGCGGATGGTGTTGCCAAGATTGTCGCGCGGGTGGGGCCAGAAGTTCTGACGTTGCTTGAGCAGATCAAAGGTTAGGAGTTATGCCCGGCAGATTGTTTTTGACCTCTGATATGGCAGCGCTTGCTGTGGATCTGGGGACAAAGGCGTTGGACGATGAGCCACCAAGAAACAACATCGCGCCGGGACAGCCGATTGTCACATTCACGACGACGGGCCTGGCCCGCATGCGGTGGGGGATCATCCCCGTGGGCCGGGTGAACGCGCGTGGGCGGCCGGTGATGGAAACGCTGATCAATGCCCGATCTGAAACTGTGTTCCAAAAATCCGCATATGACGGGACCGGACGGGCGGTGGTTCCGGTCAATGGATGGTATGAGTGGACGGGCGAGAAGAGGCGCAAAACGGCTTGGCGGATCCGCCCCAATGACGCTGAATTTCTGTATTTTGCAGCCATCACAGGTGTTTGGAACGGGCCGGGGGGTGTCAACGTCGGTCAGGTCGCGACGGTCACCTGCCCACCAAATGCCGATGTTTCCCCGATCCACCACCGCATGGCGGTTGTCCTAGAGAAGGCTGATATTGCTGCCTGGCTGGAAGCGGACCCACCCAATGTGATCCCCCTGATGCGCCCATGGCCGGAGGGACGATTGTCAATTGAGAAGGCAGATGATGTCGATTGGAATGGCCCCTGAGGCAGGCGTTTGGCAAGCAATGGCATGGCTTGTCCAAGTTCAGCCTTAAGGGATCCTGAGACCTTGGGATCAAAAACCAAGCGGTTTTGCGGAATTTCGAGCAACTGCCGTTTGTCTTAGTAATATTTCATGCCTCTGAATAATTTTACCAGTTGATAAAATTTTAAATCCGTGTGAGCCTTTCGAATGTCCAGCGAAGGTGAGGATAAGCCAGATGACATCAGACGTATTTGAGCCGGGGATCAAGGCGGGGCGTCTCGCGCCCGAAACCTATGAGGCACAGTTTTCCGACCTGCATCCGCCCTTGGCCGATCATGAGGCATTGGTCGCGGCGGACCGTTGCTATTTCTGTCATGACGCGCCGTGCATTACGGCCTGTCCCACCGATATCGACATACCGCTTTTCATTCGCCAGATCGCAACAGGAACGCCGGACGCGGCGGCCAAAACCATACTCAGCCAGAACATTCTGGGCGGGATGTGCGCGCGGGTCTGCCCGACAGAGACATTGTGCGAAGAAGCCTGCGTGCGCGAGTTGGCCGAAGGCAAACCAGTTCTGATCGGGCAATTGCAGCGCTATGCGACGGACACCTTGCAGGGCAAAGGCGTCCATCCGTTCACGCGGGCCGCTTCCACTGGCAAAAAGGTAGCAGTGGTGGGCGCGGGCCCTGCTGGGCTGTCTTGTGCGCACCGATTGGCAATGCTGGGGCATGATGTTGTGATCTATGATGCGCGGCCCAAACCGGGTGGCCTGAACGAATACGGGATTGCGGCCTATAAGACGCCAAATGAATTTGCCCAGGGTGAGGTCGATTGGCTGATGCAGATCGGTGGAATAATCTTTGAAAATGAGATCGCTTTGGGTCAGGGCGTGACGCTGGACAGCTTGCAGGAAGGCTTTGATGCGGTATTCCTTGGGGTTGGCCTTGGCGGGGTGAACGCATTGGGTGTGGACGGCGAGGATAAGAATGGTGTCACCGATGCTGTTGATTTCATCGCTGATCTGCGACAGGCAGGCGACATGGGCAGCGTGCCGATTGGACGTGATGTGGTGGTGATCGGTGGCGGCATGACGGCTGTGGACGCGGCCGTTCAGGCCAAGCTGTTGGGCGCGCTTAATGTTACGCTGGTCTATCGCAGGGGCCGCGACCGGATGAATGCCAGTGCGTTTGAACAGGATTTGGCCGCCTCCAAGGGGGTGCGGATCGTCACCCACGCGGTGCCTGTGGCTGTGCATGGCAACGGATCAGTGCGCGAGATTGAATTTGAATATGTTGATGAGGCGATGAAAGGCACAGGGCAAATGCTGCGTCTCACTGCCGATCAGGTTTTTAAGGCGATCGGTCAGACGCTTGAGGGTGACGGGTTGCCCGCGCTTGAGGGCCGCAAGATCAAAGTCGACGCGGTTGGTCGCACTTCTGTCAAAGGCATTTGGGCCGGGGGCGATTGTGCGTCTGGCGGTGATGACCTGACCGTCACAGCGGTCGCCGAAGGGCGCGATGCAGCACTGGATATTCACAAGACTTTGGTGGGTTAATCCCACCCTACGGGGAGACGGCACATGGCTGATCTGACAAGCACTTTCATCGGGATCAAATCCCCCAATCCTTTCTGGCTGGCTTCGGCACCGCCGACGGACAAAGAATATAATGTCCGCCGTGCGTTTGACGCAGGCTGGGGTGGCGTGGTGTGGAAAACACTGGGGCTCGACCCACATGTTGTGAACGTGAATGGCCCGCGATATGGGGCGATTTATGGGGCTGATCGTCGGTTGTTGGGGCTTAACAACATCGAACTCATCACCGACCGCCCGCTGCAAACAAACTTGGATGAGATTAAGCTGGTCAAACGCGATTATCCGGCGCAGGCGATGATCGTATCCCTGATGGTGCCTTGTGAAGAAGAACCGTGGAAGATGATCCTGCCGCTGGTCGAAGAGACCGGTGCAGATGGGGTTGAACTGAACTTTGGTTGTCCGCATGGGATGAGCGAGCGCGGCATGGGGTCTGCCGTGGGGCAGGTGCCGGAATACATCGAAATGGTGACCCGTTGGGTCAAGGCAAACACGCGCATGCCCGTGATTGTAAAACTGACGCCCAACATCACGGATATTCGCAAACCGGCAGAGGCGGCGAAGAATGGCGGTGCGGATGCGGTCAGCCTGATCAATACAATCAATTCGATCACCTCCGTTGATCTGGATCTTTTTGCACCGGAACCGACAATTGACGGCAAAGGCGCGCATGGTGGCTATTGCGGACCAGCGGTCAAACCCATTGCGCTGAACATGGTGGCGGAAATTGCGCGTGATCCTGATCTGGCCGGGCTGCCAATCAGCGGCATTGGTGGCGTGACCACGTGGCGCGATGCGGCCGAGTTTCTGGCGCTGGGCGCGGGCAATGTGCAGGTCTGTACGGCGGCGATGACCTATGGCTTCAAGATCGTTCAGGAAATGATCAGTGGGCTGTCGGACTATATGGACAGCAAAGGGTATGCATCGGTGGATGACATTGTGGGGCGTGCGGTGCCCAATGTGACCAACTGGAACCAGTTGAACCTCAATTACATCGCCAAGGCCAAGATCAATCAGGATCTGTGTATTTCCTGTGGTCGCTGTTTTGCGGCCTGCGAGGATACCTCGCACCAGGCGATTGCCATGTCAGAGGACCGCACGTTCACAGTCATCGACGAGGAATGCGTGGCCTGCAATCTTTGCGTCAATGTCTGCCCGGTTGAGGCGTGCATCACGATGGAAGCGATGGCCGCGGGTGAAACCGATCCGCGCACCGGAAAGGTTGTCCAGAAGGACTATGCAAACTGGACTACACATCCAAACAATCCGGGCGCAAAAGCAGCGGAATAGCTGCGATCAATCTTTTTCAGATAGTCGCAAAAGAAAAGGCGAGGTTGGCAGGGGATCGGGCATTTCAACTTTTGGCAGGTTAGCGCCAAATGGCATGATGTCGTTCTCATCCTGGGTCTGCGCGTTTACCACTGAGGTGCTTGTTGCGTTCGAGGGGGGCGTCATTGCGACCCTCGCACGGGCGCGGATCACTGCCGCCGCCGTCTGTTGATCATCGCTGCTGCCCGTTCCTGATCCTGAGAACGAGGTAGGATTGCCGTTGTTATTGCCAGCCGAGGCATTTTGCGGGGGTGCGACGCCGAGTGCCGGTGCCGCTGGCTGCGCGCCGCTTGGCGGCGGTGCAAGATTCAAGAACGGATTGCTTAGTAAGATAGAACTCATGAGATGCTCCAAGCATGATAGAAAGGAGCCCGCCACCCAGAGAAAGATTGAGGTGCAGACCTCAACAAAGTCTTAACGCGTCCATGTAATTTAAGGGATGGTTAACGGTTTACGATCGCGTAAGCATGCTGCGGAACATTACCGCCAGATGCTTGGATGCGCCGTCATAACCATCTGTTTCGGGTGCAAGTAGAATCCGCACCTGAGACTCGAAATCAGCATAATGCTGGGTTGTGGCCCAGATCGAAAAGATCAGATGTTGCGGATCAAGCGGTGGCAAAACCCCGTTACTGATCCAGCGCGAAATCAACGCGCATTTCTCATCAAAAAGCGGCTTAAGGCTGGCATGAAGCTCTGGTTCGATGCGCGGTGCTCCTTGCAGGATTTCACCAGCAAACAGACGGCTTTCGCGCGGCAAATCACGCGCCATATCAAGCTTGCGCTGTACATAGGCCAGAATTTCTTCGACGGGGTCACCGTCGGGGTTCATCTCAACCAAAGGGTCCAGCCAGGTTTCCATCAGCTGGCTCAGAAGCGTGACATGAATGTCTTCTTTGCCGCCGAAATAATAAAGGATGTTGGGTTTGCTCAACCCGGCCTCTGCGGCAATAAGGTCCAGCGTTGCGCCGCGATAACCATGCCGCGAAAACACTTCCAATGCTGCATCCAGAATAACGCGGCGGTTGCGCTTCTGGATACGGCTTGGTTTCTTGGGGGTGCCATCGGGCAAATGCATTCTCCGTTTAATGTGCTTTGATTTCAGGCATCCTCGCCAAAGCAGTTCTTGACAGTGCGCAGCCTAACCGCAATCGTGGATTTACCAAATGGTAAAATTTCTGCAAGATACCCGCCAAAGGAGCCAGCCATGTCCGCGCCCGGAGAGAACCTGAAAATCAATCCAGATCGGTTGTGGGATAGCCTGATGGAAATGGCCAAGATCGGACCGGGTGTTGCAGGCGGCAACAACCGCCAGACATTGACAGATGAAGACGGTGAGGGGCGCGCCCTGTTCCGGAAATGGTGCGAGGATGCCGGGTGTTCGATGGGTCTGGACCAGATGGGCAATATGTTTGCGCGGCGCGAGGGCACGGACCCGGATGCGCTGCCGGTTTATGTCGGATCGCATTTGGATACGCAGCCTACAGGGGGCAAATATGACGGAGTCTTGGGTGTCTTGGGCGGGCTGGAAATTATCCGTACCCTGAATGATCTGGGGATCAAGACGAAGCACCCGATTGTTGTCACAAACTTCACCAACGAAGAAGGCACGCGCTACGCGCCCGCGATGCTGTCATCCGGGGTGTTCGCGGGCATTCATACACAGGATTGGGCGTATGATCGGACAGACGCTGAGGGCAAGAAATTTGGCGATGAATTGAGCCGCATTGGCTGGCGCGGTGAAGAAGAAGTCGGTGCCCGCAAGATGCATGCGTTCTTTGAATTGCACATTGAACAAGGCCCAATACTGGAAGCCGAAGGCAAGGACATTGGTGTGGTCACGCACGGGCAGGGGCTGTCCTGGACCCAAGTGACAGTAACCGGCAAAGACAGCCACACCGGGTCAACGCCGATGCCGATGCGCCATGACGCGGGCCTCGGGATGGCGCGGATATTGGACAAGGTGAACGAGATCGCGCTGAGCCACGCGCCACACGCTGTGGGGGCGGCAGGGCACATCGATGTCTATCCCAATTCGCGCAATGTGATCCCCGGCAAGGTGGTTTTTACCGTTGATTTTAGGTCGCCTGAGTTGAGCGTGATCGAAGACATGGAGGCGCGGTTACGTGTCGACGCGCAAAGGATCGCGGATGACATGGGGCTGGGCATCGAATTTGAAAAGGTCGGTGGCTTTGATCCGGTGGCTTTTGATGAAGGCTGTGTGAGTGCGGTGCGCGCGGCGGCGGAGCGGTTGGGATATTCTCATATGAACCTGATCTCCGGTGCCGGGCATGATGCCTGCTGGATCAACCGTGTGGCTCCCACGGCGATGGTGATGTGTCCTTGTGTCGATGGGTTATCGCACAATGAGGCCGAAGAGATTTCCAAAGATTGGGCCATGGCGGGGACAGATGTGTTGATGCACGCAGTGGTCGAGACGGCGGAGGTTGTAGGGTGACGGCAGATGCTAAGAAGGACCTCAGATGAGTAGGTTATCCGAGAAATTTTCGGTCAATTTCACCGCTGGGGTGTTTGCATTGAGCGCCTATACGTTTTGGGCGGCCTCCGAGAATATGCTTAATGCCTTTGTGTTCAGAACCTTTGATACGATGACCGAGCATTGGTTCTTAGCATTTGCTGTTTTGGGTGCCCTGCTGTTGCATCTGCTCAAATCATTTACCGTTTTTCTGATCATCTCCGTCGCTTACATACTATTTTTAGCATGGCCGGACATTGCAGTTGAGCAGATGCTGGGGCGTATATCGAACGATTTGGGCGAAATTACCGTGGGAAGTACCCTGCAATCGCCTGACGCTTTTCGCGTTTACGCAATGCTTGTCGCCATCACCTTTTGTGATGTTCTAAACGTGGCCCATGCATGGACCAAAGAAGGAGAAACCACATGACCAAAGTCATCAAAGGCGGGATGGTCTGCACTGCGGATCGCACTTGGAAAGCGGACGTTCTGATCGAGGGTGAGACGATCAAACAGATCGGCGAAGACCTGAAAGGCGACGAATATATCGACGCGGAAGGGGCCTATGTGATCCCCGGCGGGATCGATCCGCATACCCATCTGGAAATGCCCTTTATGGGGACGACGGCGGCAGAGACATTCGAAAGTGGCACTTGGGCAGCGGCGGCCGGGGGCACCACAATGGTGGTGGATTTCTGTCTGCCGGGGGCTGATGGATCCATCAAAAACGCGATCAACGAATGGCACCGCAAATCGGCACCGCAGATCTGTTCGGATGTCGGTTACCACATGGCAATCACCGGTTGGAACGAAAACGTTTTTGACGAGATGAAAGATGCCGTTGAAATGGGCGTCAATTCGTTCAAGCATTTCATGGCTTACAAGGGTGCTTTGATGATTGAGGACGACGAAATGTTCGCGTCTTTCAAACGCTGCGCCGAACTGGGTGCGCTGCCGATGGTGCATGCTGAAAACGGCGACCTGGTTGCGGAGCTGCAGCAGAAATATTTTGATCAGGGGATCACCGGGCCAGAGGGGCATGCCTATTCCCGGCCGCCTGAGTTAGAAGGCGAGGCAGCAAACCGGGCGATCACCATTGCAGACACGGCGGGGGTGCCGCTTTATATCGTGCATGTGTCCTGCGAACAGACGCACGAGGCGATCCGGCGGGCGCGGCAAAAGGGGATGCGGGTTTACGGCGAGCCGTTGATCCAGTTTCTGACGCTGGATGAGTCCGAGTACTTTAACAAGGATTGGGACCATGCCGCGCGTCGCGTGATGTCGCCGCCGTTCCGGTCAAAAGACCACCAGGACAGCCTGTGGGCGGGCTTGCAGGCGGGATCATTGCAAGTTGTGGCAACCGACCACGCCGCGTTCAATACCGAGCAGAAACGCGCGGGCCGGGATGATTTTCGGATCATTCCCAATGGGTCCAACGGGTTGGAAGAACGACTTGCCGTGCTTTGGACAGAAGGGGTCGAAACGGGCCGTCTGACGCCAAATGAGTTCGTCGCGGCAACCTCTACCAATGTCGCCAAGATCCTCAATATCTATCCGCGCAAAGGCGCGATCGTTGAAGGTGCAGATGCGGACATCGTGGTGTGGGACCCAAAGATCAGCAAAACGATCAGCCCCACAAACCACCATTCTGTGTTAGATTACAATGTGTTTGAGGGCTTCAAGGTCAACGCCCAAAGCCGCTATACCCTGAGCCGGGGGGAAGTGATCTGGGCCTGGGGCCAGAATTCGCAACCCAATCCTGGGCGAGGTAAGTTCATCCCACGCCCGGCGTTCCCGTCCGCAAATGTTGCGTTGAGCAAATGGAAGACACTCACCAGCCCGAAGATGATTCAGCGTGACCCGCTCAATATTCCGGCGGGGATTTAACGCTGTATGACGTCGGTACCACGTCGGTGCATGGCCCGGCCAAGGAGAATTTTGTGAACGACGACAAGAGCGTGATCAGCGCCAAAAACCTGGACCTTACCTTTGAGACAAACGATGGCCCGATCCATGCGCTCAAAGATGTGAATCTGGACATTGCATCGGGCGATTTTGTCAGCTTTATCGGTCCGTCGGGGTGCGGCAAGACGACTTTTCTTCGGGTGATGGCGGACCTTGAACAACCCACGGGAGGCAGCGTGCGTGTGAACGGCGTCAGCCCGGAAGAGGCGCGCATGGCCCGCGCCTATGGCTATGTATTCCAGGCCGCAGGTCTTTACCCATGGCGGACGATTGCTGGCAACATTCGGCTGCCGCTTGAGATCATGGGCATCCCCCGCGCGGAACAGGCAGAGCGTGTTGCCCGGGTCTTGGAATTGGTTGAGCTGGGAGGATTTGAAAAGAAATTTCCATGGCAATTGTCAGGCGGCATGCAACAGCGCGCCAGCATCGCGCGGGCGCTGAGTTTTGACGCTGATATTCTGTTGATGGATGAACCGTTCGGCGCACTTGATGAAATTGTCCGCGACCATCTGAATGAGCAACTGCTGAAACTCTGGGACCGGACCGGCAAGACGATTGCGTTTGTGACCCATTCAATTCCCGAAGCAGTTTATCTGAGCACCAAGATTGTGGTGATGAGCCCGCGACCGGGAAGGATCACGGACATTATTGACAGCCCCTTACCCCGTGAGCGCCCCTTGGACATTCGCGAAACACCAGAGTTCCTGGACGTGGCGCACCGGGTACGTGAAGGATTGCGCGCGGGACATGGCGATGTGTAGGAAAGCTAAAGCGGCCCAGATGGTCATGGATGCCCACTCTCACCCGGGTCCGCTCCGCCGTTTGTGTCGGGAGGCGAGGTCCCGCTTCATCGTTCACGGCCATCGGCTCACCAGCCTGTACCGCAGAGGCATTAGACCACTCAATTCTTTCATTTTTCTTAAAATACACAAAGAACATCACCTGAGGCGGGTGCAGGTATTTGTGTATTTGTGGAACAATGAAGCAGAGGCCATCGCATGATCCGCATTGTTTTGCCTGTCTTGACTGTTGTCGGATTTTTGCTGGCCTTTTGGTATGCTGCGGCGATTTGGCTCAATGCGCCCTGGGCCTATGACAAGACGACGCGGTCTGGCGAGGTCCTGACGACGCGGACGCTGATTGCCGATACATGGTCGCAGGAAAAACCCAAGCTGCCGGCCCCGCATCAGGTGGCGGGGGAAATTTGGGACACCACGGTTGAGAAAAAGATCACGTCGAAACGGTCGTTGATCTATCATTCCTGGGTCACGCTCAGCGCGACGTTGCTTGGCTTCGCCCTTGGCACCGGCTTGGGCATATTGCTGGCTGTGGGTATTGTCTTTAACCGCACCATGGACATGAGTGTGATGCCTTGGGTCATTGCCAGCCAGACAATTCCGATCCTTGCGATTGCACCGATGATCATTGTGGTTCTCAATGCTGTGGGCATCTCCGGTTTGCTTCCCAAGGCGATGATCAGCATGTATCTGTCGTTCTTCCCGGTGGTGGTTGGCATGGTCAAAGGGCTGCGATCACCGGATGCGATGCAGTTGGATCAGATGCGCACCTGGCACGCCAGCAAGGCGCAAACCTTTTGGAAATTGCGCCTGCCTGCCTCGATGCCATATTTCTTTACATCGCTCAAAATTGGCATGGCGGCATCATTGGTCGGTGCAATCGTAGGTGAGTTGCCAACGGGTGCGGTCGCGGGGCTCGGGGCACGCCTGCTGGCAGGCAGCTATTATGGTCAGACCATCCAGATCTGGAGTGCGCTGATCATGGCGGCGGCATTGGCGGCGGCACTGGTGGGGATCATCGGGATTGTGCAACGGATCACGCTCAAGCGGATGGGGATGGCATGATGGGTTGGCTGCTGTTTGCCATTCTGGCGTGGCTTGGCGGAATGGCCGTCAACATCTGGCTTGCGCGCAGAAAACCGACCCGCTGGTCGGGTCTGGCTGCGCCTTTTGTGTTTGGCCTGACCCTGTTGGCGGTTTGGGAGGGCGTGGTGCGCGGTTTTGCGATCAACCAGGTTTTGCTGCCCGCGCCATCCATCATCGCGGTGCGCTTTGCCAACTCAGTGGATATCCTCTGGGTCGATTTTGTGCAGACGGTTCTCAAGGGGGCAATGTCGGGCTATGCCATCGGCTGTGGTGCTGCGTTTCTCATCGCAGTGATGATCGACCGGTTTCCGTTTTTGCAGCGTGGGCTGTTGCCTGTAGGCAATTTCGTGGCTGCCTTGCCGGTGATCGGCATGGCCCCGATCCTTGTCATGTGGTTCGGGTTTGATTGGCAGTCAAAGGCGGCAGTAGTTGTGGTCATGGTGTTCTTTCCCATGTTGGTGAACACTGTGCAGGGGTTGCAGGCGTCGGATGCGATGCAGCGTGATCTGATGCGGACCTATGCGGCGGGCTATTGGCGCACGTTGTTAAAGCTGCGTTTGCCAGCAGCAATGCCCTTCATCTTTAACGGGCTCAAGATTGGCACAACGCTTGCCTTGATCGGGGCGATTGTTGCGGAATTTTTCGGCTCTCCGATCAAAGGTATGGGGTTTCGCATCTCAACCTCTGTGGGACAGCTTGCGCTTGATCTCGTCTGGGCCGAGATTGTGGTTGCAGCAATTGCGGGGTCTGCATTTTACGGTGCGATGACGCTGATCGAAAAGACTGTCACATTCTGGCACCCAAGCCAGAGAAGTTAGCTATACTGAAACGACCAACCTGAGGGAGATAAAAAATGAAGAACATCACCAAAATCGCGGCTGGGGCCGCACTGGGTCTGTGGGGGACGTTGGCGCATGCTGCGGATGACGTCACGCTGCAGCTCAAATGGGTTACGCAAGCACAGTTTGGCGGATATTACGTCGCACTCGACAAGGGGTTTTACGAAGAAGAAGGCCTGAACGTCACGATCAAACCTGGCGGGCCGGACATCGCGCCGACCCAGGTTCTGGCGGGCGGCGGTGCTGATGTGACTGTTGAATGGATGCCTGCCGCCTTGGCTGCGCGGGAAAAAGGTCTGCCGATGGTGAACATTGCGCAGCCGTTCAAATCGTCGGGGATGATGCTGACCTGCCGCAAGGATGCAGGTGTTGCCACGACGGATGATTTCAAAGGTAAAACACTTGGCGTCTGGTTCTTTGGCAACGAATTCCCTTTCCTGAGCTGGATGAGCAAGCTGGGCATTCCGACCGATGGCAGTGATGGCGGCGTGACCGTTCTCAAGCAAGGTTTCAATGTGGATCCGCTGTTGCAAAAGCAGGCCGCTTGCGTGTCAACGATGACCTATAACGAATATTGGCAGGTGATTGATGCGGGCCTTTCGCCTGATGATCTGCAGGTCTTTAAGTATGAGGATCAAGGTGTCGCAACACTGGAAGATGGGCTTTATGTCCTGGAGGACAAGCTGGCTGATCCGGCGTTCGAAGACAAAATGGTCCGCTTTGTGCGTGCGTCCATGAAGGGCTGGAAATACGCCGAGGAAAACCCGGACGAAGCGGCGGATATCGTTCTGGAAAACGATGCGTCCGGGGCGCAGACCGAAAAACACCAGCGCCGCATGATGGGCGAAGTGGCCAAACTCACAGCGGGCAGCAATGGCGCGCTGGTTGAGGCGGATTATGAACGCACGGTGGAGTCACTTCTGTCTGGCGGATCTGATCCGGTAATCTCAAAGGCACCCACGGGCGCGTGGACACATGCGATCACGGACAAAGCGCTGAACTAAAGCCGCGTTTGCGCAATTAAAAAGGGCCGGTGAAAACACCGGCCCTTTTTGTTTGTCTGACGATCATATCAGAGAACGGTGACAACCGTCCCAACCGGCACGCGGTTATAAAGATCAATTACATGTTCATTCAGCATGCGGATACAGCCATTGGAGACTGAACGGCCAATTGTGTTTGGTTGGGTGGTTCCATGGATGCGGAAAAATGTATCCCTGCCATTTTGGAACAAATAAAGAGCGCGCGCACCCAGAGGGTTACCGGGCCCGCCGGGTTGCGCATCGGTATTGCCGATGAAGCGCTTGTAGGCGGCCGGATCACGTTCGATCATCTCGTCCGTTGGGCGCCAGGTGGGCCATTCTTTCTTGACCTGAATGTTGGCGGTACCAGTGAATTCCAGACCGGCTTTGCCGACGCCGACGCCATAACGAATGGCTTTGCCGGGGGCGGTGACGTAATAAAGGTAATGGCTGCGGGGCAGGATCAGCAATTGGCCCGGCTGGTACTGACGTTTGATCGAAACCTCACGCGGGGTCGGATCATAAGCGGCAGATTGAGCGGAGACGAGTTGGGGAAGGGCAGCGGCGGCCAGGGTGGAGGCCAAAAATGTACGGCGGCGCATATAATGCTCCATAATGATTGATTGCAGATGCCGTTATTTTCACTTGTGTTATTTACAGATCAACCCGTCGGCGAAAAAAAACCGACCACTGTTGCACAGTGGTCGGTAAACTTCTCGTGTAGACCGGACGCAAGGCCCGGTCAGAAGGCGCTTAGGCCAGTGCGATGTTTGTCGCAGATTCGCGACCATCACGGCCAGCTTCGATGTCAAACGTCACTTTCTGGTTGTCGGCCAGACCTGTCAGGCCAGCGCGCTCAACAGCTGAGATGTGTACAAACACGTCTTTGCTGCCGCCATCGGGTGCGATAAAGCCGAAGCCTTTTGTTGTGTTAAACCATTTTACGGTGCCAGTAGCCATATCCGTAGTCTCCATTCTAATGCCATCCGCGTAGGTGCGATGGCTCGGCGTTTTCGGTCGTAGTTCGAAGTCGTGACGCCGTATTAGGGAGACAGTGGGTCGAAATAGTGTACCGTTGCAGGGTTTGATATGGCACTTCAGTGGGATTCGTTCAAGTGCTGCGGGCAGTTGGGCGATTTTCGGCTGATTTTTGCGGATCAGGCGACGTGGCCCTTCGGCTCTTGTGCGCGGTCTGGGATCATCGCGATGATGATGACCAGTGCTGCTGTGGCGCAGCCTGACACCATGTAGACCGCGCAGGCAGAGGCGAAGCTGGCGTCGAAGGCCAACAGGGAAATCAGGAAGCTTGTGAAGCCAATGATTCCGCCAAGAAGTACGCCGATGATTGCCATGTTTCAGATCCTCTCCCCAAGGTTCATCCATTAAGAGTGGAGGAATAGGGCGGATTTATGGCGTCGGTGCGGCTTTAGACTGTCAGGGGTGATTTGTTCAATTGCACAAGGATACTGCGGTTCTGACCCGTGGCTGTAGATCCCGCAGGACATGCTGTCTTTTTGAGCGAAAAAGGGTTAAGATAGAGCATGTTGACAAGGACTGGAGGATACCATGCGCTATGTCACAATCACCACCTGGGAAATCGCGGATGGCACGGATTATAATGTGTCATTGCACGCGATTGAGAAAAAGCGTTTGCCCGCGCTCAAGGCGATGGGGGCGAGCCGCGTAACCGTGGTGCGCACCAGCGACCGGACATCAGCGGCGATCACCGAATGGCCGGACAAGGCAACGCGGGATGCGGCCGAATTGAAGATCGACGAGGTGCGCAAATCGGTTCACCGCGAGGATTTGACCCGGATGACCGGCGAGATGAAAGGCGAGATTGTCGCCGACGTTTGAGGGGCTGTGTTGCGTCGATACCCGCCATGCGCAGGGGTCGACCTTTGTTTTTGCCGGATCAGCGAGGATCACAGGACACCTTTGACGGAGTCCCTGATGACCAAAGCCGTGACCAAAACTTAACGCATCGCCAAAGTGCGGCTGACCGGGCATTGCGGGCGCGGTCAAAAGAGATGAACGCACGGGATGCGGAGCGGGGGCACAGGTGAGAGTGGCGGGGGAAGGCGTGGCATTGAATGCGCCTATGCATCCCAGAGTGGCGTGATGATGACGCAAAAGAAATTGATATGAGTGTGATCGGCGCAATCGGTGTTGCGGCGGGTGTTGCGCTGATTGCGGCGTTTGCCTGTCGCAGCCAGATCAAGATGCGCCTGCTGGCGCTGACCTCTAACGTATTGTTCATTGGCTATGCTGCGATGCTCGACCTCGCGCCGTTTCTGATTTTGAACATTGTGTTGTTGCCGGTCAATCTGTGGCGGCTGAAAGACCTGTTCAACACCCGCCGCCCGACGCAGAAGTCATGGAAGATGGATGCGGATGTGCACGAAAAGGTCCGCGATATTCAGGCGTATTCGCGGTATGATTCTGCGGGGATTGAGTTTTGACGGGGGCGTTTGCGTTAGCGGTATGTTGTATCGCACGTGCGAGAAGCCCCGAACTAGTACCGGACCTTTATTGCGAAGCACCCTGCTGAAAGGCCCCGCGTTTCACGCCCTGGGGCTTGCAGCCCTCTACGGCCTGAAAAGGTCCAGTGGAGCTTTGCAAAATGGCCTTCGAGTTGTGTTCTTAGTTTTGGTGTTAATGAGCACCTGCCTCTAGAAGTTTTAGTTGTAGAAATTCGTTATGGATAAAAATCATCCCTCTGCGATGCTGAGACGTTAATAACATCAAACTGTCCGACAAGGTTTGCTTTTCGTGAGTTCGGTTCTCCTGGAATTCCAGATGCAAATCGAGAGAGCAACTCCTCTCTAATTTCTGGAAGAAGTTTACTTACCCAACTTGGCCGAAAAAAAGTATTTTCGGCGTGCTCAATAGCGAGATGAAGAGACAAACCTCCAACCCGATTCATTGGAACGGACACTAAGCTTTTGAAGAATTTAGAGATATCGTGTTCATCGTTGTCGTGTAGTCCGACGAACCCCATGATGTTCCTTTCCTTAATTGCTCCACAAAATACACCTACGCTGTTCCAATTTCCATATTGTTCTGGCAATAATAGCTCCCCATCAATCGTGTATTCTGGAGCGAAGGAAGAACTAAAAGCGAGCGGTATTTCCGCAGCTAGAGTGAAAACGGTACCGTACAGACGCGAAAGGTCCTTTGTGTGAATCGCGTTTTCGAAAGCTTGTTTCTGTCTAGTGAGATCTCTGATGGCGAGCCTAGTGCCTTCCAGATGCGCTTCCGCACTTCTTTTTGCGGCTAGATCGACCGAGGCAATTGCGGAAAGAAACTGTCTATTTGAGTATACTCTCTCAGCTCGTTCTTTCTTGAAGGTCTCATGGCAGATGCTTCTGTAACCTAGAAGGGCCATTTCGTATGAGGACAGTGTTCCTTGTCCCGTTTCGGACGAACTGAAGAGTATTGTATCGTGGTAATTGCAGAATCCGGGAAACACAGATGCACGATTTACTCCGACTTTTTGGAATGTCCTTTCCTTCGAAGGAGACTGCTTTTTGGGGATGCCGATTTCGAAGACATGCCCATCTTCAGCTATAGATGCCAAAACGCGTCCTCTTTGAACAGTATGAGATTTTATTGCTGATGTTTTGCAACGCTCTCCATCAGCATCAACATACTGACACTGATTATTTAATTTCTTGTTCCAAAGGGTTTGAAACAGCGCGTGCACGCGAGTTTGCGATTTCATCTTAGCAATTCACCTCACAAACCCCTTATACTTCAACCTCTTTAGCTTTCATCGTCAGTTCCCTAACACTACTGAGTGCGAACGCGCCCGCAAGAGCGGACGCTGCCTCGCACCCGTTCGAAAATCGCTTTGCGATTTATCGAACGAACTTCTTATGCTTCAACCGCTTTGGTTCAAGTGCATCCGCCCCCAGCCTACGCTTCTTATCTTCCTCATAATCCTCAAAGTTGCCCTCGAACCATTCCACATGGGCTTCGCCTTCGAACGCAAGGATATGCGTACAAATCCGGTCGAGGAAGAAGCGGTCGTGGGAGATGACAACGGCGCAGCCGGCGAAATCTACCAGCGCGTCTTCCAATGCGCGCAGGGTTTCGACGTCGAGGTCGTTGGTCGGTTCATCGAGGAGCAGGACGTTGCCGCCGTCTTTCAAAAGCCGCGCCATGTGGACACGGTTGCGTTCGCCGCCTGAAAGCTGGCCTACCTTTTTCTGCTGGTCGCCGCCTTTGAAGTTGAAGGACGAGCAATAGGCGCGGGAGTTTACTTCGGCGTCGCCCAGTTGGATGATTTCCGCACCACCGGTGATCGCCTGCCAGACGGTGTCGTCGGGTTTGAGGTCATCGCGGGATTGGTCGACGTACGACAAATCTACGGTTTCGCCATATTCGATGGTGCCTGCGTCGGGCTTTTCCTGACCTGTCAGCATTTTGAACAGGGTTGATTTACCCGCACCGTTGGGGCCGATGACCCCGACGATGGCGCCGGGGGGCAGATCAAAGCTGAGGTCTTCGATCAGTTGTTTGTCGCCCATGTGTTTCTTGAGGCCCGCAACCTCAATCACCTTGTTGCCAAGGCGCGGACCGTTGGGGATGACGATCTGGGCGCGGCTGAGTTTTTCGCGCTCGGAGACTTCGGCCATCTCGTTATAGGATTTGATCCTTGCTTTTGATTTGGCCTGACGGGCTTTGGCCCCCTGACGCATCCATTCGAGTTCGCGTTCCAGCGTCTTCTGTTTGGATTTGTCCTCGCGGGCTTCCTGGCTGAGGCGTTTGGCCTTTTGTTCCAGCCAGTCGGAATAATTGCCTTCGTAGGGGACGCCCTTGCCGCGGTCCAGTTCGAGGATCCAGCTGGTGATGTCATCGAGGAAATAGCGGTCGTGGGTGACGATCAGGATGGTGCCTTTGTAGTCCATCAGGTGCTGTTGCAGCCAGGCGATGGTTTCGGCGTCAAGGTGGTTGGTCGGTTCATCGAGCAGCAGCATATCAGGCGCTTCGAGCAGGAGTTTGCACAGCGCGACGCGGCGCGCCTCACCCCCTGACAGATCGGCAATTTTGGCGTCATCGGGGGGGCAGCGCAGCGCCTCCATGCTGACGTCGATCTGGCTGTCGAGGTCCCAAAGGTCGTCGGCGTCGATCTGGTCTTGCAGTTTGGCCATCTCATCGGCGGTTTCGTCGGAGTAGTTCATCGCCAGTTCGTTGTAGCGGTCAAGGATCGCCTTTTTGGGGGCCACACCGAGCATGACGTTTTCACGCACTGTCAGGCTTTCATCAAGCTTGGGTTCCTGGGGCAGATAGCCGACCTTGGCCCCTTCGGCGGCCCAAGCCTCGCCCTGAAAATCCTTGTCCATTCCTGCCATGATTTTCAGCAGTGTGGATTTACCGGCACCGTTGACGCCGACCACACCGATTTTCACGCCGGGCAGAAAGTTCAGGTGGATGTTTTCAAACAGCTTCTTGCCGCCGGGGTAGGTCTTGGACACACCGGACATGTGGTAAACGTATTGATAAGCGGCCATGGGTTCGTTCCGATCTGGTCAAATGGGGTTTTGCCCTGCAATATCGCGCCAATGGGACAAGATCAACGCAGAGCTTTGGGGCGAATTTTCATTGGCGCGTTAATAACGCTGTGGGTTGCGGCGTGCAGCTTGGCGGTGCAGTTGGCCAAGCCGCCAAATTTGTATCTGGATGGCAAGAATTATCCCGACACTCTGGTGCGGCTTGAGTTGCAGGTGGTGTCACCCCCGATCTTTTATATCACAGATCGTGAACCTGAACGCGAGGATGGCCGGATCACCGGATATGGCACGGACCGTAATTCTTGCCGCACCTGATCTGGATGTCGGGGTCGTGCGTCAGCGGTTGTTGTCTGAGCGGTTCTCGGAGGCCTTTGAACAGGTGAATATCTATGTAAACCCGGATGACATAGCTTTGCGGTTGTCATCCTATTTGACCAAATATCCGCGCATTGGCGCGGCAGAAGACGAAGATTTCAAGCCCGGCGAAGTTCAGAGCCTGCGCAAACAGGGGTTGATTCATATCATTCGGGTTGAAGAAACAGCGAGTGGTGACAGCCATTCCTATTTCAGGGGCAATCCTGCGGTATTGTCAGATATCGTATTGGCTTTGCGGACCCGCGCGTTTCCGGGTGGGACGCTGCGACCGCTGGAGGAAGACCCTGATTTCATCTGGCGGCTGCATCCGAATTATCCATTGGAACGCCTGCCGGAGATTGAGATTGAATCGCTGCGATGAGTGAACTTCATGCCCTCATCGAAAGGTATGCGCAGCCCGGTCGTGTCGAAGCGATATTACTGCGGCCTGAACGGTTGGCGGTCCCTGTTTCAGTCACCCGCGCGGACATTACTGCGGATGGGATAGTCGGAGATCATGGGCGTCCGGGCAAGCACGCGGTGACGTTGATCCAGGCTGAACATCTGCCTGTCATCGGAGCCATGTTGGATCAGCCGGCAATTGATGCATCGGTTCAGCGGCGCGAGCTGGTGATCAGCAGGCTAAATCTGAATGCCCTAAAGGGACGCCAGTTACAGATTGGGCAGGCAGTTTTGGAGATAACCACCATCTGCGCACCGTGCAGTCGTATGGAAGCGGCACTGGGGCCGGGTGGGTATTCAGCGATGCGGGGACATGGAGGTTGGTGCGCCAATGTGGTCAAGCCCGGAGAGATAAAGCAGTGCGACACTGTGACGCCTTTGGCAGTTAAGCCGAATCTCAATAGCGATGCGTGAATTATCGAAATCACTAGGTATTTGCCCAAAAAAGGTCGAATAACCTTTCAGGAGGTCAAAAAACAGTCGATTTCTTGTTCACCTTCTTGTTACGCTCATCACAACCTGTGATGAGTCTGATCACATCAGTTCATTGTAGGGAGGGACGCTGAATTGCGTTTGCACAATTTCAGGTGCGCGCGGTATCGGTGAAAAAACAGGAAAAAAATATGTCAAAAACCACAATTGTTGTGGGTCTGGACGGGTCAGATGCAGGCGCGCGCGCGCTGGATTTTGCCAAAGCTCAGGCCAAACAAATCGGCGATTGCACAATTGCCATTTGTTATGTGATCGAATGGTCGCCGTTTTCATTTCAGACACCGGAAGAAAACGAAATGCGGCATAAACGGCGCGAAGAAGAGCTGACCATGGCCCGTGAACGCGTGCTGGACCCCGCTGTAAAAGAAACGACAGCGGCAGGGTACAAAGTCGAAGGGATCATCAAACACGGTGATGTGGCAGACATCCTTGATGATGTCGCCAAAACACATGGTGCGTCGCAGATCGTTGTGGGCCGGGTGGGCGCACGGGGTTTGAAGGAGCGCTTGTTTGGTGGCGTTACCGGACGGTTGGTGGCTGCATCAAGCGTTCCCGTCACGATCATCCCTTGAAATTGAGGTAAGCAAACATGAAACGATTTATTCAAACGGGGATGGCCGCCGCTGCGCTGTCTGTCCCCACATTCGCTGCTGCCCAAGAAGCCGTCAGCATGGACCAAAAGATCAATGATCTTTTTGCGGGATCGACTGGATGGTTCGTGAACCTGATCTTTGCACCGCTACCGGGTACTGCGTTCCCTTGGATCGTGCTGTGGCTTGTTGTGGCCGCATCAATCTTTACCATCTATTTTGGCTTTATTCAGCTCAGAGCCTTTGGGCATGCGATCAGCCTTGTCAAAGGTGACTATTCTGATCCCGATGATGCGGGCGAGGTTAGCCATTTCCAAGCGCTGACAACGGCGCTTTCGGGTACTGTTGGTTTGGGTAATATCGCCGGTGTGGCGGTTGCCGTTGGTATTGGTGGTCCGGGTGCCACGTTCTGGATGATCCTTGCGGGTCTTTTGGGGATGGCGTCCAAATTCACTGAATGTACGCTGGGTGTGAAATACCGAAATGAATACCCGGACGGGGCGGTTTCCGGTGGCCCGATGTATTATATGTCAAAGGGTTTTGCGGAGCGCGGATTGCCGGGTGGCAAGTTTCTGGCGATCATGTTCTCAATCTTTTGTATCCTGGGTGCATTGGGCGGGGGCAACATGTTCCAAGCCAACCAAGCACATGCGCAAATCTCGGGTATTTTTGGCGATTTCCCAGGCTGGATCACAGGCATCATCTTTGCCGGTGTCGTATTCGCAGTGATCGTCGGCGGGATCAAATCCATCGCACAAGTGACTGAAAAGGTCGTGCCATTCATGGGCATTCTTTATGTCGCGGCGGCGTTGGTGATCCTGATCGTCAACTACCAGCACATTGGCGATGCGTTTGGCCAGATCTTTGCCGGGGCCTTTACCGGGCTTGGTGTTGCAGGTGGTTTTGTCGGTGCATTGATCCAAGGCTTTAAGCGGGCGGCGTTTTCGAACGAAGCGGGCGTTGGTTCTGCGGCAATTGCGCACTCTGCGGTGAGAACCAAAGAGCCTGTGACCGAAGGCGTCGTATCCTTGTTGGAGCCGTTCATCGACACGGTTGTGATCTGTACGATGACTGCCCTCGTGATCACCATTTCAGGTACGTTGATCGTTGATCCGGCAACTGGTCTGTTCCAGTTGAATGAAGCCGGAACGGCCATCGCAACTGTTGATGGTGTATCGGGCGTGGCACTGACATCGGCGGCCTTTGCCACCGGGTTCAGCTGGTTCCCCTATGTGCTGGCCGTTGCAGTCGTTCTGTTCGCGTTCTCGACCATGATCAGCTGGTCCTACTATGGCCTGAAGGCATGGACTTATATCTTTGGCGAAGGCAAAACGACCGAGCTTGTGTTCAAGATCATCTTCTGCATCTTTATCGTGATTGGTGCGGCGGCCAGCCTTGGTCCGGTCATCGACTTCTCTGATGCGGCGATCTTTGCCATGTCGGTTGTAAACATCACGGCATTGTATTTCTTGATGCCAATCGTAAAGCGCGAAATGAACAGCTATTTTGGCCGCCTGAAATCAGGCGAGATCAAGAAGCACGTTTGATCGGTAGCACTTTCGAAAAACCTGCATCACTTAACGCTGCCTGAAATCGAAGATTTCAACGCGTTAAGTGATATTCTATTCGCCAGGTATTTCGAGAAGTACTTTGATCAAGATTGACAAAGGGCCGAGATGCCCGTTTGAACGGCCCCTAAGGTAACTTGGGGGCCGTTTCTTTTGCGCCATCACTTTCCATATGCAGCACCGGGGCAGGTTATCGGCCTGTTGGGAGGGTCGTTTGACCCTGCGCATGCCGGGCATGCGCATATCACCCGCGAGGCCCTCAAACGGTTCGGGCTGGATCGGGTGTGGTGGCTGGTGACGCCGGGCAATCCTTTGAAAAGACACGGGCCAGCGCCATTGGCCAAACGGCTGGCCCATGCGCGTGACGTGATGCAGCACCCCCGCGTTGAGGTCACGGACATAGAAAACCGGATCGGGACGCGGTACACGGCGCAAACCCTGGCAAAGTTGCGCGGGCTTTACCCGCAGGTGCGGTTTGTCTGGTTGATGGGGGCGGACAATCTGGCGCAATTTCATCACTGGCAGGACTGGCGGCAGATTATGGAAACGGTGCCGGTGGGCGTGCTTGCCCGGCCGGGACAGCGAATTTCGGCGCGGATGAGCCGGGCGGCAGCACTTTATGCGCCTTACCGCATTGCGGGTCGGCATGCGCAATTGCTGGCACATTCAAAGGCACCTGCGTGGTGTTTTGTGAATGTGCCGATGGTGGATGTGTCGTCCAGTGCCATTCGTGCGGCGGGCGCGTGGTCCGCGTAGCCGGGCAGGGGCGCGGGTGTGACCACGCCGCAAAAGCATAGTGCCGGAACCATGGTGGTCCGGCGCTAAAATGTGATTTGCGGGAGCTTGTGGACGGGGCCGAGGTGCGGTTTAAGTTGTCCTCATGAGCAATGGTTTGTCACGTCGCATATCGCGGCGATATTTCCTGGGGTCGGTGGGTGCCAGCACCGTGATGGGATCGCAGGTTTTTGCGGGACCACCAACGGCGTCCTTGCGCCCGGTGTTGCGCGGTGAAGACTTTTATAAGCGCGCGGTGCGCAGCGCCGAAGAGATCATTCGATCAGAAAAGCTGTCCGGGCAGGTGGCCTTTGCGGTGGCGGATGTGCGCACCGGGCGGTGGCTGGAGTGTGAAAACGAACGCGAAGGCACGCCCCCGGCGAGTGTGACCAAGGCGATCACAGCGCTTTATGCATTGGATGCATTGGGTGCGGATCATCGGTTTACGACCCGGCTTTGTGCGACAGGGGGCATCGTGAATGGGGAGGTTCAGGGGGATCTCATCTTGATCGGCGGTGGTGATCCAACGCTTGATACAGACGGTCTGGCGGATATGGCGGCCGAGTTGAAGGTCAAGGGCGTGCGCAGTGTGAAGGGCGATTTCAAAGTATATGAGGCGTCCTTGCCGGTGCTGCGCCAAATTGACCCTGAACAGCCCGATCATGTGGGCTATAACCCCGGCGTGTCTGGCATCGCGCTTAACTACAACCGGGTGCATTTTGAATGGAAACGGGCGGGTGGTGATTACACCGTCACCATGCAGGGCCGCACAGAGAAATACCGCCCATCTGTCATGATGGCTGCTATGCAGGTCAAGGACCGCAAGGTACCGATCTATACCTACGAGGATCTTGCGGGCCGGGACAACTGGACCGTTGCCAAGGGCGCGCTGGGCAATGGGGGCGCGCGGTGGCTGCCGGTGCGCAAGCCGGGTCTTTATGTTGGCGACGTTTTTGCCACGCTGGCGGGGTCACAAGGCATCAGGTTGGGGCGGCCCCAGATGATCACAGAGCTGCCAACCGGGACGCTTGTTGTGACACGCAAAAGCGGCGACCTGCGCGGCATTCTGCGAGATATGCTGAAATTTTCGACCAACCTGACGGCAGAGATGGTGGGGCTTGCTGCGACCCAAAAACGCATCGGTGCGGTTGGGAGCTTGCGGGCATCGGCCGCCGAGATGAACCGATGGGCGATCGCATCGCTGGACATGGTCGCGCCGAAGCTGGTGGACCATTCGGGACTGGGCGATGACAGCATGGTCTCGGCCTTGGATATGGCGAGGGCGCTGCTGAAAATGCGCGACACCGGGTTGCGGCCGATCCTCAAGCAATTCGTGATGCGGGATGAAAAGGGGCGTCCGAATGACAATCACCCGATCATCGTGAATGCCAAGACCGGAACGCTGAATTTCGTCTCTGGTCTTGCCGGGTATGTGACGGCCAAGGACGGAACAGAGTTGGTTTTTGCCATCTTTGCCGCGGATGAGGCAAAGCGCATCAAGATCAGCCGTGCAGACCGGGAACGCCCGCCCGGTGCCCGGTCGTGGAATGGGCGGGCCAAACGCGTTCAACAGGCGCTGATTGAGCGCTGGGGTGTGATGTACGGGGGGTGATGGGGTTGGGGCAATGTCGGCTTTGAGCCCAAAGCAGACGCATTGTAAGCGGAATTCAGTGATCCAGTGTTGGGGGTATGATCCATGTCAATTACCGTGTGTTGATCGTTGCTATAGTCGGTTGGGATTTCAACAGAGGGGTTTCATAACTATGAATCTTGGCCGACGCGCGGCAGCAATTTTCGTTATGGCGTTTTTTTTCGGTGCCCCTGCAGCCAGCGGAACCGAGGAAGAGTTTGGCGATTTACTCGAAGTAGGTCGGACACACGATGCTCTGGCGCTCGCCGAGACATGGGTTCGAGTTGAAGATTCTCAAAAAGCCAAGTTTGCGCTTGGAACTGCTCAATTCCTATACGCAATCGAGCGATTGGGAAACGGGCTCCACGCGTTTGGTCTCGGTAATGCCGTGTCAACCGGGATGTGGATGGACCTTGCGGATCTTCCATTCTTGAGGGTCCCAGTGCCTCCAAACCCAGACCCACAGCCAGTCACATATGAAGGGCTACGCGATGTCCTACAAAGATTTGGTGACGATCTTTCCTTGGCTGACATGACTCTCGCGGGCATTGGCACTGAAGAGTTCGACTATGCATTGGACATTGGCGCTTTGTCGCTTGACTTGGATGGTGATGGTCAGGTTGGGCCGGAAGAAAACCTCGTCAATCTGTTCTCGGCGGTTTCTCAAATGAGACCCCCAGCCAGGGGTCTAAAGTTTGATTTTGACCAAAGCGATGCCCCCTGGCTTCGTGGTTATACTCATCTCTTGCGAGCAATGACCGAGTTTCTGCTGGCGCACGATTGGCGCCAAACCTTTGACGAAACTTTCCATTTCCTGTTTCCCGACTCAAAACTGAAATCCTCTGAAATTCGCAGCTCCGCCGCAGACGCCATGATTTTCTTGGAACAGCATGCGCCCCCAATCGGCTATTGGGAAGCCACCAGATCCTACGACTGGAATGACCCAAACAAGCCCAGTCGCGAGTCGTGGGCAAGCACACCCAAAGGTCGCGAATGGGCGAAATGGAACCGAGAATACGGATCGGAATATCGCCGGGCGGAGAATTTCCTGGAGTATGGAGGCATTGCCGACATCATTGCATTCATTCACCGTTTCGATTGGCCAATTGTCGACGAAGGTCGGATGGCAAATTCTAGAATTCACCTGTTGACGATGATTGATCTGAGCAGGGAGAACTGGCGTCGCATACTCCAAGAAAGCGACGACAAGTACGAGTGGCTGCCTTCCCCCAAGCAAACCCCAAGGTTCCCGAGAATGCGAGTCAATCAGCAGGTTGTTGAAGGTTGGCACGGGTTTCTTGATACAGCCGAAGATGTACTTGAGGGTCGCAAGTTGATTGCCCATTGGCGTTTCTTAGATAAAGGCGTCAACGTTCGACGTATGTTCGAAGACCCGGGAACGTTCGATCCGGTGATGATCGCACAAGGGGCGACGGTAATTCCATATCTTGAGGAGGGCGAGATGGTCTCAGCTCAAACCGCTGAGACTATGATCGACATCTTCGAGAGGGGATTTTTCGCCTACTTCGTTTGGTTCAATTAAGGGTTAAATTGTTTGTCCAATCGAGAAGTCCCGACGGCGGCTAAGTCCCGCAAAACAGACCTTACCAAATTACCACCCGTTGCGCCCCCCACCGCACGCACCTCGCATCCTCCATTAACCCGACATTGATACTTCCCTGACCTCGCACCGGCAGTCGTCGGGCTTTGACAGCAATCAACGGGTTGCCGCGTTTTTGCAGGCACCGGGGAAAGGGATTTTTCGATGAACAAGGCGATTACCGACGGCGTATTGTTGATGCCACCTGCGTTTGCGGATGGGTTGGATGTGTATTCAAGCGGCGACGGCACGCCGGGGTCGGATACCTATGCCAATGCCACGAATGCGGCCTTTGTGCCGGCGGATCAGGATTTTGGCGGCACGTTGGAGATGCTCAAGACACAGTCCACCCAGACCCTGCGCTATATGGGGCAGACACCGTTGTTACCGGGGTGCTACCTGCGGGTGAGTGCAAAAGTGAAGGCGATCAGTGGCAATCTGCCATCGGTGCGCATCGCAGGCTATCCGGCATTGGGTGACGGGAGCAAAGTCACAGGTGTTCCCGAATTTGGCCCGGCCAAACCGCTCACGGCCTACGGTGAGGTGGTCGAGGTCAGTGCAATTATTGGCGCGGGGTCACGCGGCGGTGTTGATATGGTTTGGGGACCGGATGCGGTTTACGGCCATCTGGGGCTGGACCTTATTGGTCAAATTGGCGGCGTCGAGCGCATTGACGACATTCAGATTGAAGATGTCACATCTGTTTTCCTGCGCGACCTCGTATCGTTGATTGACGTGACGGATTATGGCGCAGTCGGTGACGGGGTGACCGATTGCACGACCGCGTTTGAGGCGGCAAATGCCGCGGCCAATGGGCGCACTGTCTTTGTCCCTACAGGTACTTTCTTGCTGAATGGCGACGTGACGTTTGACACGCCGGTCAAGTTTGAGGGCAAAGTGACAATGCCGGCCACAGCGCAATTGCTGCTGCGCCGGAACTTTGACTTGCCCAATTACATTGAGGCATTCGAGGATGAAGAGGTTGCATTCCTGAAGGCGTTTCAGGCTCTGCTAAACAGCTCTGATCATGAATCTTTGGATTTGGGGGGGCGAAAGGTCTATGTCCTGAAACCCCTGGACATGCAGGCGGCAGTCCCGGATCGGTCCAGTTTTGCCACACGGCGGGTGATCCGAAACGGGCAGCTGGAAGCGGGGCCAAGCACCGCATGGGACACGGTCGAAGTCACGTCGCAGGCGAGCTATTCACCGTCTAACGCTAACCTTTTGACAGGCGTGACGAACGTCGCAAACGTGCCTGTTGGCGCATTGGTCGAAGGGACGGGCGTCGGTCGTGAGGTATATGTTCTGTCCAAAAATGAGGTGACACAAGAGGTTACACTAAACGCGCCGCTCTATGATGCGGCGGGCACGCAGAATTTCACCTTTCGCAAATTCCAGTATCTGATTGATTTCAGCGGCTTTAGCCAGCTCAGCAAGTTCGTGATGGCTGATATTGAGTTTCAGTGTAACAACCGATGCAGCGGTGTGATGCTAGCCCCGTCAGGGTCCACTTTTCACATGCGCGATTGCTTTATCAGCCGCCCGATGGACCGAGGTCTGACGTCAACTGGCACGGGCTGCCAGGGGATGTTTGTGGACCGCTGTCAGTTCCTGTCGTCGGAAGAGGGCGAGCTGGTGTCAAATCGCAAGACGATCGCGTTGAATACCAATGCCAATGACGTCAAGCTGCGCGACAACCGTGCCACTCAGGTTAGGCATTTCGCGTTGGTTGCCGGGCAAAATTCGATCATCAGCGGCAACCACTTTTTTCAAGGGGATTCCGTTTCAAACGGCATCCGCTCGGCTGGGCTTGTCCTGACATCTCCACATTCTAGTTCGATTGTTACCGGCAATTATGTGGACAATTGTTTCATCGAATGGAGCAACGAACAGGACTCCGCACCAGAGTTCAATACGGAGTATTCGTTCAGTTCACTCAGCATCACGGATAATATTTTCCTGTCCGGCGATGTGGCCCCCTGGTTCAGCTATATTGTGATCAAGCCGCACGGCGCGGGCCATTTTCTGAGCGGGGTCAGCATCACCGGTAACAGGTTCCGCAGCATCATCGGGGCGATTGACCAGGTGGAGCGGGTGGACACAACCTTTGCCGATCTGAACATTTCGCGATGCAGAAACGTGGTGATGAAAGGCAATTCGTTTCATGCCGTCACCGCGCAGGTCCAGAACGCGGCAGAGATTGAGTTTACGCAAAACACCCTTTCTGACAGTTGGGACATTGATACATCCGGATATCTGCCCTTTGGGGGGCAGGCGCTGAATGTGGATTCCGTTGTGGCCCAAGGTGCCATCAAGGATGCATCGGACGTGACGCAGTACGCCATGCCTTATGTTCAACAGATTCAGGGACCGAACCGGGATCGCATTCGCGTCGTCTGGCCGACACCGGTCAAGGGTAAGGTGCTGGTTGTCGTGCGAATGGACAACCGCTGAACCAAATCAATGCCTGTATCTGGCCCTGCTTGATTGATCAGGCGGGGCCAATTTTTTGCGCCTCAGAATTCGCGCCAGAGACCAATTTTGATGGCGGTGTATTCCGGGTTTCCAAGCTGGCTGTCTGCGCCGATCTGCAATCGGTATTTGGCGTTGCGCGGCTTGATCACAATTGAAGGGGCGATGCTGGCATAAGTCTCTCTGTCCAGATGGGCCAGATAGAGTTGCAGCATGCCAGCGGTGACGTCGGTGAAATTAAGCCCAACTGTCGTATCAATCTTTGTGAGGTGATGGCTTGTGGTTAATTCCCATGACACTGATGCGTCAACGGAGGCCCATCCATGCGTATCCCTAAGGGTGAACCCACGCCCCCAGGATACGCCGGTCTTGAGATAGGGAAGGACGATGAAATCCACCCAAGCTGCCCCCACGCCAAGCTCATAGGCCCATTTGTTGGGGCCGTTGTTCTTGCCAAGCGGGCGGCGGATAAAGATCGTACCGTAGCCTGATTGGGTGCCTTGACGGCTGGTTGCATAGCCGATGTCGGCCCCGATGGTCAGATCATCACGCCAGCCGTATTCCAGATAAGAGGTGTTGGTCGTGTCGCGAAACCAAGTTGAGGTGAACGATACCGATGTGAAACTGGTGCCTTTCTCGCGCATCCACGCACCGGCATCGGCGCTGGTTGCCCAAACGATCCAGATTAGAAAAACAATTAATGAACCAGACCGCATCGGAAACTCCCGTTAACGATCATAGTTAATTATAGTTAACAAAGAGTTATCAGGTGTGGGGCGGCGACAGAACGGGAAAAGGCCCAAAGCGAACGCTTTGGGCCTGACAGTTGTGTGGTAGAAACTTAGCTCCGTGCGGACTTAGGCCCGAACAGACGCGCCCCGTGGACCCGCGATGAGCCACACGATAAAGCCGACCACCGGGAAGACCAGAACACCAACAATCCAAAGCAGTTTCGCCAGAGTTGAAGCGCTGGATGTGAAGATCTGGTAGATCGCGTAGATGTCAGCGATCAATACCAATAGGCCGAGTATTCCATATTCCATTTTGTCTCTCCTGAGTGTGTGAGTGCATGTCCTTAACTGCTCACCCAACACTCAGAATTATTCAAAGGTTCCATAAAAAATTTTTGGAACTTTCTGCGCGACAGGGATGTTGCTTCAGAGGAAGGCCCGATGGGTCAAGGAATTGAATAAGGAATATAATGTGAAAACCTCTGTTGTTGTTATTGGCGCTGTTGCCGCCGCTGTTGTGATCGCCGCGGGTGTGTACATGATTGATATCGATCAGACCCAGGAAGCGCGTTTGCCGGATGTAGATGTTTCAATTGAGCCCGGCGCGTTGCCTGAATTCGAGGCCGAGGTTGGATCAATTGCGCTGACCAGTGAAGAGGTGACAGTCGATGTGCCAGAGGTCGAAGTGACCATGGAAGAGAAGACGATCACGGTGCCGGGCCTTGAAATCACTGCGCCCGAAGATGCCGAGGCGACTGCTTCAGACTAAAAAGTTTGGCCAACGAGTGGCTATCACAGAGCGCCTTCCAAGAGATTGGAGGGCGTTTTTCTATGCAGATCGCTCTTTCAATGACCAAGGCACGATGCCCCAACACCAAGCGTTATCGCTTGCCGCCATACCGCGATTTTCCGCCGCGCATGCCGCCGCGTCCACCGGTGCTGCGCCCTGATGCTTTTTGGGCGTCGCCCACGGCTTTTTCCACCGCGTATTGCCGCGCCATCGGATCGTCGGCAATCACCAGATCAACCGCCTCAAGGCGTTTGACCTCATCGCGCAACCGGGCCGCTTCTTCAAACTCAAGGTTCTCGGCAGCCTTACGCATATCGGTTCGCAGTCCGTCGAGCACGGTTTGCAGATTGCCACCTGCCAGCGGATTGTCGATCTTGGCGGTAACGCGGTTCATGTCCACGTCGCCTTTGTAGAGGCCCGCCAGAATATCATCGACGTTCTTTTTTACCGTCTGCGGCGTGATCCCGTGTTCTTCGTTATAGGCCAGTTGTTTGGCGCGGCGGCGGTCTGTTTCGCCAATCGCGCGTTCCATCGACCCGGTGATGCGGTCGGCGTACATGATCACACGACCATCGGCGTTGCGCGCGGCGCGGCCCACGGTTTGGATGAGCGAGGTTTCAGAGCGCAGAAACCCTTCCTTGTCGGCATCGAGAATTGCAACCAATCCGCATTCCGGGATGTCCAGGCCTTCGCGCAGCAGGTTGATGCCGATCAGCACATCGAACGCCCCCAGCCGCAGATCGCGCAGAATTTCGATCCGTTCGATGGTGTCGATATCGCTGTGCATATAACGCACGCGTATGCCCTGTTCGTGCATGTATTCGGTCAGATCTTCGGCCATGCGTTTGGTCAGCGTGGTGCATAGGGTGCGATAGCCGTCGGCAGCGACCTTGCGGACTTCATCAAGCAGGTCATCCACCTGCATTTCAACGGGGCGGATTTCAATCTGAGGATCGATCAGCCCGGTGGGTCGGATCACCTGTTCGGTGAAAACACCGCCAGTTTGCTCAATCTCCCATTTGGCAGGGGTGGCCGACACAAACACCGACTGCGGGCGCATCGCGTCCCATTCTTCAAACTTTAGCGGGCGGTTGTCCATGCACGAGGGCAGGCGGAAGCCATGTTCGGCCAGTGTGAATTTGCGCCGATAGTCGCCTTTGTACATGCCGCCAATCTGCGGCACCGACACGTGGGATTCATCTGCAAAAACAATCGCATGATCTGGAATGAATTCGAACAGCGTCGGGGGCGGTTCGCCCGGTGCGCGGCCCGTCAGATAACGGGAATAGTTCTCGATGCCGTTGCAGACGCCTGTCGCCTCCAGCATCTCAAGATCGAAATTGGTGCGCTGTTCCAGCCGCTGTGCCTCAAGCAGTTTGCCGTCTGCGACAAGCTGATCCAGCCGGGTGCGCAGTTCTTTCTTGATGCCGATGATCGCCTGCGACATCGTTGGTTTCGGCGTCACGTAGTGGCTGTTGGCATAGACACGGATCTGGTCAAATGTATCGGTCTTTTCACCTGTCAGCGGGTCAAATTCCGTGATGCTTTCCAGTTCCTCGCCAAAAAATGACAGCCGCCATGCCCGATCATCCAGGTGAGCGGGGAAGATTTCGAGTGAATCGCCGCGCACCCGGAACGATCCGCGCTGAAACGCGGCATCGTTGCGTTTGTACTGCTGGGCAACCAGATCGGCGATGACCTGACGCTGGTCGTAATTCGACCCGGTTTTCAAATCCTGCGTCATCGCGCCATAGGTTTCGACCGACCCGATGCCGTAAATGCACGACACAGAGGCCACGATGATCACATCGTCCCGTTCCAGCAGCGCGCGGGTGGCCGAGTGGCGCATGCGGTCGATCTGTTCGTTGATCTGGCTTTCTTTTTCGATGTAGGTATCGGACCGCGCCACATAGGCTTCGGGCTGGTAATAGTCATAATAGCTGACGAAATATTCCACGGCGTTGTCGGGAAAGAACCCTTTGAATTCGCCATAAAGCTGGGCGGCCAGCGTCTTGTTCGGGGCCAGAATAATCGCCGGGCGCTGCGTTTCCTCAATCACCTTGGCCATGGTGAAGGTTTTGCCGGTGCCGGTGGCACCCAGCAGCACCTGATCGCGTTCGCCGCCCAAGACACCGTCGGCCAATTCGCGGATTGCGGTGGGCTGATCGCCTGCCGGTTCAAATTCGGTGTGCAGCTTGAACGTCCTGCCGCCTTCCAGCTTGGGCCGGCTGCGCACATCCGGGGCGGGATTTGCCAAAATCGGCATCCCGGCAGAAGAATCGGTTTGGGCATAGGGCATGGCGGCGTCCTTGGGTGGCGAACTCCATAGGTGTCATGTTTGGCATCAGGTTCAAGGGGGCGGACCCTCCTTGTTGTCAAAAACTGTCAGCAGCCGGGATTGCGGCGCAACAGCGGTCGCAATGACCTGTCAGGTCACTTCATCAACCGTTTCCGGTTGGCGCGGACTTTTCTGCTTAAAGGGGCCATCGCGGCGCTGATGATCTTGTCGGGTGTATTGCCCGCCATCGCGGCCTTTGAAGCGGCAGCATAAGCCTTGGCCATTGCAGGTGCCTTTTCAGCAACCATGCGGTTGTTTTCGCCGCGCCGAGCCGGGATCGCGCCGCTCATTCCCATCAGACGCAGCGTCATCACGGCATGGGTATCCATCACCAGCGATGTCATCTGTGCCTGTAGGTTCAAAAGAGCGAAAGGATTCATCAACGGCTCCAATATCATATCCATCTACATATATGCTGCATCGCAGCATTGATAGTGCAAATGTGCAATCTGGCGCATTCTCTTGCCCATGGTGTCGGAATATCGGATAAGTCTCTACCGACTTGATCAATGAGGCAGACATGCGCGCACGTATCTATCAACCCGCCCGGACCGCGATGTCATCGGGCACGGCAAAAACCAAATCCTGGGTGTTGGAGTTTGCCCCCTCCGAATCCCGTGAGGTTGACCCATTGATGGGCTGGACGTCTTCTTCTGATACCCAGTCACAGATCCGCCTACAATTTGCCACGCGCGAAGAAGCGGTTGATTATGCACGCGAAAACAAGATCGATGCACAGGTGCAGGACCCCCAGAAACGCAAACCCAACATCCGCGCTGGCGGGTACGGCGAAAATTTTGCCACGGGCCGTCGCGGTGCCTGGACCCATTGATCTGCGCTGGGGGCGCTGGCGTTGATGGGTCGCATACGCCACCGACATGACGATTTAACTGCCCCTTGCTGTGCGGCACCAAAGACCGGACTTTGGCGTGCCGGATGGCTCTGATCCCTTCATCCCTTCACGATTTTTGAAAGAACTGCCATGAATATGCTCAAGATCGTTGCGGTGCCCATGCACAAGGAAGGCCGCAAATTCGTGGCGATCTTTGCTGTCATCGCCATCATTCTGGGCTTTATCTGGGATCCTTTGTTCTGGATCGGATGTGGCGCGACGGTCTGGTGTTATTACTTTTTTCGCGACCCTGTGCGCATCGTCCCGCAGCGCGAGGGGCTGGTCATCTCACCTGCGGATGGGGTTGTATCGCTCATTTCCGATGTGGTCCCGCCCGTTGAACTGGAACTCGGCGATGCCCCGCTAACCCGGATATCGGTCTTTATGAATGTCTTTAACTGCCATGTGAACCGCGCGCCGATCGCGGGCAAAGTGACCCAGATCGCCTATCACAAGGGCAAATTTGTGAACGCGTCGCTTGATAAAGCCAGCGAACACAACGAACGCAATGGTCTGACCATCGAGAGTGCGTCAGGTGCGCGCATCGGCGTTGTTCAGATTGCCGGACTGGTCGCGCGGCGCATTGTCTGTTTTGTGCAACCGGGAGAGGCTGTCGGGCTTGGCCACCGGTTCGGCCTGATCCGCTTTGGCAGCCGCCTTGATGTGTATCTTCCAAAAGGGGTCAAACCATCGGTCTGCCTTGGTCAGACGTCGGTGGCCGGGGAAACCATACTTGCGGACCTGACAGAACCCGATACGGCCTGCCACGGTATCGCAGTATGAACGGCTCCCATCGCATAAAGCTGCGCCATATTGTCCCAAGTGTGGTCACCGTTTTTGCGATTTGCGCGGGGCTGACCTCGGTCCGGATGAGCCTTGAGGGCCGCATTGAGACGGCGTTGTACTTTATCCTGCTGGCTGTATTTCTGGATGCCGCTGATGGCAAGCTGGCCCGGTTTCTGGATACCGCAAGCCCGTTTGGCGCGGAACTGGATACGTTGGCGGATTTCTTCAACTTTGGCATCGCACCGGGCCTGTTGCTGTATCAAACGCTTTATTTTGGGACCGAACATGCGAATATGGGCTGGCTTGCGACCCTGGTGCTTGCGGTCTGCTGTGCCTTGCGGCTTGCGCGGTTCAACCTGTCAATCGGGGCCTCCACCGTCAAACTGAAAAAGGATGACTTTTTTGTCGGGGTGCCGGCCCCTGCGCTTGCCTGCCTCGCGCTGATGCCCGTTTTCATGCAGCTTTATGGCTGGCCTGTCGCGGATTATCCTTTCATGCGCACCATCTACATCATCGGCGTTGGCCTGCTCGCGATCAGCACCATTCCGACGTTTTCGATCAAACATGCGTCGATCAAGCAAAGGCACCTCGCCGTCGCCATCGTTGTTGCGGTTGTATTGGTGGTCTGCCTGATGGTCTATCCCTGGCCCACATTGATCACGGCCAACCTGATGTACATGGCATCATTGCCGTTCTCATATTTGTCGTACAAAAAACATGTCACGTTGGCGACGCCCTGACCGGTCAGAACAATGCCGCCCGCGCGCGATCAAGGCTTGCCAAATTCAGACCGATGATGGACAACCGCGCGCAGCGGTCCCGTAGCTCAACTGGATAGAGCACCTGACTTCTAATCAGGATGTTGGGGGTTCGAGTCCTCCCGGGATCGCCAGAACCAAAACGTAGAACGTCAGATAAATCTGACCTTCACGTCATCAACTGACCCAATACGGTTAATCGGACCTTCGTGGGCTTAGCGGCCAATGCCGGGTCAGAGCCCATTTTGCCAGGTTTCTGTCGTGCAGCTAAAGTCCGCTTTCGGGATGCCAAAAGATCACTCGCAGAAAACACTGCTCGAACCGGACATTACCTATAACTCTCAAATGCAACGGCGCTGCTCGCCGAAGCGGCCATTCGTGGTTGGGGCAGCATTTCGGAGCCACAAACGTCGGTCAGCAGACAACGCTGCAGGTCAGCCTAGCGTTTTTCGAATCTGCTTTCGACCAATTTCTGAAATTCCTCAACATTGCACCCGCTCGTGAATATCAGGTTTAATGCTGTTGGAACGACTAATACCGTCATATGCACCAACGCCTTTGACGCCCGCCACGAATGCTATCCCTTCGAAATAGGCGAGCCGATATCTTGGCGAAATTCACGATTCACCAAACGAGTTGTCGCATCTAACGAAACGACAACTCGAGTAGGTTAATCCGCTAAAGACCTTCAATCAGCGTGATCCCCGGGAAAGCAAGTAGCAACGCTAGGGCAAGGATTTGCAACCCGATGAACGGCAAGAGCGATTGGAAGATCTCTCCCAGTGAAATATCAGGCGGCGCTACGCTTTTGAGGTAGAACGCAGCCGGACCGAAGGGAGGCGACAAGAAGCTGACCTGCATGTTCATCGCAAAGACAACACCGAACCACACCGGATCATATCCCAGTGACACGACGATAGGTACGAAGATCGGCATCGTCAAAAGCGCGATACCGACCCAGTCTAAAAACATGCCCAATACAAACAAGATCAACATCATAAACAGGATGATTACGATCGGCTCTTCGGAAATTCCGGTGATCAGTTCGGACACGAAATTAATTCCGCCCATCAGGTTGAAAACGCCCACAAGGGCCGTCGCGCCGATCCCGATCCAGACGATCATACCGACGGTTGCCAGCGTCTGACGGGCTGCCCCGAACAGCAAAGCCATCGAGAATTCACCGCGCACAACGGTGGACAAGGTCACACCAAGTACGCCCACGGCAGAAGCCTCGGTGACACTGGCGATGCCACCATAAATCGACCCCAGCACGAAGAACACGACCAAACCGGGCAAAAACAAACCTTTGAGCAGCCGGAGCTTTTCTGCGGGTGGGATTTCACCTTCTTCAGGGATCGGAGCCATCGCAGGGTTAAAATGGACGCGTACCAGAATATAGACCACGTAAAGCCCAGCCAGCATAAGGCCCGGTACAAAAGATGCGGTAAACAGATCACCGATCGAGACGTTGGCGGTCAGCCCGTAGACGATGAGAACGATAGAAGGCGGGATCATGGTGCCCAACGCGCCGCCCGCGCAGCAAACCCCGATGGCCAACTTGCGGTCATATCCAAGGCGCAGCATTTGCGGCAGAGCAAGCAGGCCCAGCAAGACGACTTCGCCGCCGATGATACCTGACATCGCGGCCAAGACGACAGCAACCAGCAAGGTTTGGATGGCCACACCACCGCGCAACCGTCCGCCAACAAGACGCATGGCGTCGAACAGATCGCGGGCGATGCCTGACCTGTCCAGGATTGCGGCCATCAACACGAACATCGGGACCGACACAAAGACGAAGGAATTCACAAAACTGAAAATGCGGCTGGTGATCAGCGGAACGGCCATCGGGCCAAACCAGCCCAAAGCAAAGATCAACGCGACCAGTAGGGTCACAAACGCGAGCGGCATCCCGGTCAGAAGCAGCAGCAGCAATGAAGCGAACATTGCAAATGTCGCCCATTCGATGCCCATCGACTTGAAGTCGATCAGTAATGAAAGCCACTCCATATTAGTGGTCCTTTTTCTTGAAATAGGCAGCCGTCAAAATAAGAAACTGCACCGCCATGACGATGAGGATCAAAAACAAAAAGACCTTCAAAAAACCGGGTGTGGGCGGGTTCCATGCAGAACCTGATGTCTCAAGCCGGAAATCTCCGGCAGGGGTCCAGATGGCGCGTTCAACGCCTTTCCAAGCCGCCCAAGCGAAAATGACAGAGGCCAGAAAACAGGTGATCGATATTGCGATATCAAAGTATCGGCGCACCGGTTTGGGAAGGTAGTCGTAGATCAGTACGACCCGGATATGCGTGTTCCGCGCAACCACATATAGTCCGCCATAGACGAAAGCGATTGCCGTCAGGAATATGACCGTTTCATGGGCCCAGATCGTTGGGGCGTTCAGAACGTAGCGCAGGAAAATCTCGATCACGAGGATCCCTGCTGAAATGAGAATGCCAATCGCAAAGACAATGCCAATTGCATTGATAATGCGGCCAAGCGGGCCAGAATCTGGATCAGCGCCAGGGTCTTCATGCAAGCGTTCAATAATTTCTTCGGTCATGGAAGCCCCCTTAAAATTGTTGCCCCGCCCGCGCATTGCGGGCAGGGCATTTGTTTTCGCGATCTACTGAGAGATCATGCCTTGCGAGACAAGATAGCCTGTCAAAACGTCGTAGACGCGCTGTGCATTCGGGGACTGGCTTGCGACCTTGCTCCATTCGCCTTGGGCAATTGTGCGGAACTTAGCGCGTTCTGCTGCTGACCAGTTATGAACAGTGATGTTTGGGTCTGCGTTGGCTTCAGCCACTGCAAGCGTGTCGTTGGCAGCCAGCTTTGCGACCATGTTGTGCGCGAAATCACGCACTGACATTTCCAGGATCGCTTGAATGTCTGCTGGCATGCTGTCCCAAGTCCCTTCGTTGATGGACACTTCGACAAGCGGCATAGAGTGGAAGCCGGGATAGACCGGATGGGTTGCGACGTCATGCATACCTTGGGCATGGTTGGTCGAGAACACGGTGTAGTCAGCCGCGTCGATCACGCCTTTATCAAGCGAGGTGAAAACCTCTGAACCGGGCAGGTTCACAGGCGCTGCACCGGCGGCCGCGAACACTTGCTGCACCAGACCTTCTGGCGCGCGCATCTTCAGACCAGCCAGATCAGCAACGCCGTCCAGAGGCACCTTGGAAATGAACGCTTCGAGACCCGGTGTGGTAGCACCAATAAAGTGCAGGCCATAAGGTTCAAGGATTTCGCGCATCAGTTCATTGCCGCCGCCATATTCAAGAAAGGCGAACATCTCATACGGGGATGACCATGCGCCAACGGGGTTGGCGATCAGGCCAAAGGCCGCGTCTTTGCCGGTGAAATAAGACGTGTCAGTGATGTGGCCGTCGATGATACCGGCAGCAACTGCGTCTTGCGTCTCGGTGTGCTGGACGATGGAATTCACCGGCAGCATTTCGATCTCGACCCGACCATTGGTCAAGGCTTTGACGCTGTTGGCCCATTCGACCTTGAGTTCATAGTTCGGGTTGCCTGCAGGGTCCGATGACTGGAAGCGCAATGAATAGTCTTGCGCGACTGCAGCGGTTGCGAGGCCAAGTGCCATGGCGACGCTTGCCGTGAGTGTTTTGAAGTTTAGCGACATTGAGATACTCCTCATTTTCAATGTTTCGGGTTCAAGTAGTCTGGTGAAAAAACGAATGGCTGCGGACTGTCTGTTCGACGGTGTCGTCCACAACAGATTTTGAAGGCGCGATATCGACAGACAGCACATGCTCGTCCGGTGTCGGCAGTTCTAGAATGGCGATCTGACTATCCAAAAGAGACAGGGGCATGAAGTGATCCGACCTTTTGGAAATACGCTCCGCGATGAGATCGCGGTTGCCGTTCAGAAAGACGAACTGCGGATTCTTGATTCCATCACGCAATAAATCGCGATAACTGCGCTTGAGCGCAGAGCAAGCCATGACGACGGTTTCTGTCTGACGGGCCGTCTCGGCCGCGACTGACAAACGCTCAAGCCATGGCAACCGCATTTCATCCGACAGGGGAATGCCTTGCGCCATCGCATTTCGGTTCTCGTCTGAATGGTAATCATCAGCCTCGATAAACCGCGCACCCAGGCGCGCAGCAAGCGTGCGCCCGACAGAGGTTTTACCAACGCCACAGACGCCCATAATGATGATCGCGTAATGCTGGCTTTCAGTGGCCATGTCTAATCCCCCCGTTAATTAATTTCTAAATGTTTGCGCAATCATTTGTCAATTATCTTTTGTATGGTGCTATTTTTAGGTTATAAACATAGCGATGACAGGAAAAACACAGTGAAAAAGCCGACACTTATTGACGTCGGAAAAGAATCAGGAGTTAGCGCAATCACGGTATCACGTGCCTTGCGTGATCCAGATCGCGTGTCCAAAGCCTTGCGCGACCGTGTTTTTGCCGCCGTTGAAAAACTAGGCTATGTGCCAGACGCCGCCGCATCAACGCTCGCGTCAAAACGGTCTTCAGTGATTGGCGTGCTGGTACCTTCGTTTTCGAACTACGTCTTTTCAGATGTCCTTGCGGGCGCAAGCAGCGTGATCGAAGGCACGAAGTATTCGGTCCAAATCGGCAATACCGGCTATAGCGCACTCACCGAAGAAGCGATGATCCCAAGATTCTTGACCCTCAAGCCCGCAGGAATCATCATCGCGGGCGTGGACCAGACCGAGAAATCCCGCCAGATGCTGACGGCCGCCGATTGCCCGATTGTGCAGGTTATGGATACCTCCGAGAACCCGATTGATGTCATTGTCGGCTTCTCCAATTTTCGCGCAGCCTCCGAGGCCGTCGCACATATGATCGCACAAGGCTTTCGGCGGATCGCATTTGTCGGCACCCGCATGGACCCGCGGACGCAGCAACGGATGGCGGGGTATCGCCATATTATGGAACAGCATGGGCTGTTTGATGAGGCTTTGCTAATTACAACACCCCAAAAATCGAGTGTCGAGATTGGCCGCCACCTCTTGGGATCACTGCTTGAAGTTGTCCCAGATTGTGATGGTGTCTTTTGTAACAACGATGACGTTGCTGTCGGCATCGCGCTTGAATGTCATCGGCGCAATATCCGCATCCCGCAGGATATGGGGATTTGCGGCTTTAACGATTTAGGCACGACCTCGCAGATGCAGCCAGCGATCACTTCGGTGAATACACCGCGGGCCGAGATCGGCGCGCGCGCTGCGCAATATATTCTGGACCGGAATGCAGGCGCACCAACGCCCGAGAACCGCAATATCGACCTTGGATTTGACCTCAAAATTCGCGCATCGACTCTAAGGAAGGGCTAGGCGATTGTGATCCGGCGTGTCGTTTCAAAAACGCGGTCCAAATCAGGGTTTAACTCCAGTCCAAGACCGGGACCGGGCGGAACGGTGATCAGCCCGTCTTTGACCTCTGGCAAAGCTGTGACGATATCGCGGTACCAAGTCTTGTAGAACGCCCGCACGCTTTCCTGCACCAGCGCGTTGGTCGCGTTCAGCGAAAGATGGGTCGAGGCCGCAAGAACCACAGGCCCCGTGCAGTCATGTGGGGCAACGGGCAGATGCCAAGCTTCGGCCATCGACGCGATTTTGCGGGCCTCAGAAAGGCCGCCGCACCAACTGATGTCGAGCATGATAATTCCGCCTGCCCCAGTTTCCAAAAGGTCGCGGAACCCCCAGCGCGTGGCCAGAGTCTCAGAGGCCGAAATCGGCGATTTGGACGCGTCGGCATAGCGTTTCAGGCTTGAAAGACTGTCCATGCGGATTGGGTCCTCGTGCCAGAATGTGTCGTAGGGTTCGAGCGCGCGCGCGATTTGGATGGCGGGCAAAAGTTGCCACATGCCATGAAATTCCATCATGATATCCATCTTGTCCCCGACCGCTTTGCGTATCTTTTCGACAGGCGCAATGGCAGCTTTCATATCTTCGCTTGAAATATACTGCCCTCGGCTTTTCTCTGCCGCCTGATCGAAGGGCCAAATCTTCATGGCCGTGATACCTTCATCCAGCAGCGACAAGGCAAGCTCATCGGCGCGGTGCAAAAATCCGTTCAGGTCGTCATAACCGCCATTGTCCTGCCCGAGGGCATAGTTTGCGGTAATCTGCCCCGAGGTTTTCTTGACATAATCTGTGCCAGCACAAGTGTTGTAGGTCCGGATAGAGGACCGCGTGAAACCACCTAATAGCTGCGCAATGGGTTGGCCGGTCGCTTTGCCGAAAATATCCCAAAGGGCGATATCAAAAGCAGAGTTTCCGCGCATCTCTGCTCCGGCCGAGCGAAAACCGACATAGGTCACAAGGTCGGCGGCCAACCGGTCTATTTGTAGCGGATCCTGCCCGATGACCTTTGGCGCAATCCAGTCATGGATATGGGCCTCTACAGAGCCAGCCCCGAAAAACGTCTCTCCCAACCCGGTGATGCCCGCATCTGTCTGGACGAGAACCCAGATTAGATTTGGTCGCTCTGCGATGCGCACAGTTTCAAGGGCAGTGATTTTCATCTGATTACACTCCGGGTAAGAGGGGCGGAAACTGCCAGCATTTGGTATCATATGTTGGCAAACCACAAGTCTGCCTGACTGACTTCGGTTGGAGCAAAGCTGGCTCCGCGGGGAGCTATGCTGTCGGTCATATTCTTCGCAGTAATCGATACATTAGGTTCAGAACAGACCTGTGGCACTACAGAAAAACCTTGCATTTGGTTTTCTCAATGTCTGAATTTAATGTCCCGACGCGACTGGTTTGAACCCGCAGCGAATATCCAGTTCCCGCCGATTTCGTTGAAAAAGTCGTTAATTTCGGTGCGTCTGTTTGCGGTATCGGTTTGATTTCGTTCAGATGTCTGAAGTGTAGCCGCAGGTTCAACCAGCGGCTGGTTCCATCGGCTTGAGCTTTGCGAGTTTTCGGAGGTTTTGGGCGGTGGCTGCGAGGGTAAATTCGTCTTGAACGCCGCATGGCCCTCGCAAGCGGAGCCGTCCCAGGCCGAGGATGCGTTTGAGGTGGGCAAAGAGCATCTCGACCTTTTTGCGTCGCGCCTGGGCCTTGGGGTTGAAGTCTGATGCAGTGCATTGGCGAGCGAAGTCTCTGACGATCTCATATTTATCGCGATGGACCGAACGCGTTTCGGCGTTGGGGCAGCACTTTGCTTTTAACTCGCACCCTGAGCAGTCTGATTTCAGCGCCCGATAGTTTCGGGACCTCCAAACTGGCGCATTCCGTTTCGGATCAGAATAGATCCTCCATGTATGCCGCATCTCTTTGCCGCCCGGGCAAATGTACCGGTCGTTCTCGTCGTCCCATGTGAAGTCGGATCGTGAGAAGGTTCCGTCGGTCCGTTCGCCTTTGTTCCCTCTCGGCAGATTGCTATGCAATCGCCTGCCGGGCAATGGAAGACCGGGATGAAGGGGAGGATTTGGTGCTTTAATGCCAGCCAGACCAGAGTGTCGGAAGACCCGTAGGCCGTATCTGCCGCGATCCAATCGGGCTTCACGCCAAAGCGCTCTTCGGTCCGGTCCAGCATCTTCCTCATCGCGCCGACCTCAGCGGTCTTGTTCGACCGGCTGGCATCCACATCAACGATGATCCCATGGTCCGTGTCGATGAGGTAATTGTCGGAATACGCAAAGAACGCAGGGCCTTTGCGCGCTGCTGTCCATTGGTTGGCAGGGTGAGCATGGGCTGTGAACTTGGGCTTTGCGGAGGTCGCCGCACCGAAAGCTTCGTCGTCCAGCGTATCGAGGTACTCGCAGACGGCACACGGTGCATCATCGGGATCAATCTCGCGTGCTGCCCAATCCTCTGGGTTGCTCGAGTTCTGCTTCTGCACATCCGCGCTGATCAGGCTGGCATCGACTGCAAAGCCCTGGCCACCAACCAAGCCTTCTTGCATGCAGCGTGCCACGGTTGTCTCGAAGACATGACGCAGCAGATCGCTCTCACGGAAGCGACCATGACGATTCTTGGAAAAGCTCGAATGGTCCGGGATACGATCCGTCAGATCGAGGCGGCAAAACCAGCGATAGGCCAAGTTCAGATGCACCTCCTCGCAAAGCCGTCGCTCGGACCGGTTGCCAAAACAATAGCCAACCAACAGCATCCGGATCAGCAGCTCTGGGTCGATGGAGGGCCGACCAGTGTGGCTATAGAAATCCGCCAGATGCGCGCGGAGGCTGGTCAGATCAACAAACAGATCAATCAACCGTACAAGGTGGTCTTGCGGAACATGATCCTCCACCGAAAACTCGTAGAACAAGGCCGCTTGAGCCTCTTGCCTCGGTCCCATCATCCCCAATCCTCCCGTTCTTTGGGAGAATTGAATCAGCCGCTTCACCGCTCATCAAGCAGGAGTTTTTCAACAAAATCAGCCCAAAATGAACATTACAGTGTCGCCGGGAAAAATGGGTGATAGCGCAAAAAAAGCTTTCTTGCTGAGAGTCGTTGGCTTAACCTTAGGGCTGCAGAAACGACAGATGTCGCGATTTTCTCGGTAGGAGAGGATACGGTTTTGCTGACAAGATTTTACCAATGCGCCCTTTTCGTGATTGTATTATTTGCATTTGTGTATCCCGCGACGACAGTCGCGCAGAACAATTCGTTTTGGGAGCCACCAAGTAGTGTTCGAACATGTGGTGGAAGCTTTTCTGGTGTGAACCCTTTTAAGTTATCGCAGTCCATCGTGCGCAGGCCATTCCCAAATGATGATGGCGTTAACTTCACGCATTACTACGGCATTGGAATATCGCGCACGATGGCAGGGAAAGATGTACAAGCATTCAAAAACTACATACTGAAAGTGGCTGCGGCCAAGACATACACACAGGCCAGCTATAAGTCTGGAAACTCGCCGTTCTACATTCAAGCTACAATTCTTAAACTCACTGCGATTTATGTCACTTACATGGACTCGAAAGGATTACTGACATCTGACGAGCGGGATACTCTCATTGCTTGGGGCAAGCCAATGGTTAAAAATCAAATGCAGCGTAAGGGCAATAGTGCGCCTGACAGCCGCGCCGCATCAGGGGTTGCCCTCATAAGTTGGGGCTCGGTTACAAATGACAAACGGCTGAAAAAGGCTGGGCAGAAGAACTGGCAGCAAGCGCTGCCATTTGTCATTGGCAACATCGGCCAACTTAAGAGGCATAGTGACCACAAAAATGTTGCCTTGAGTGCATTGAGCTTGGAGGACGAATACAACGAAACCCTCGCTCCGGTCATTGAAGGAGCTGCTATGTTGGAAAATCTCGGCGTCGATGCCTTCAATGCCAAGTACAAGGGCCGCACCGTTCATGATGCAGTCAACTGGTGGACAGATGTGATTGCGAGCAAGCCATCGGGATTTAATGGATACAGGCGCAAAAACCACACATGGTCTTTGGGTTGGATACCAGTTTACCTCAGCAAAAATCCCAACCGCCCATCAGCATCAAAATTGCGCAAAATGGCAACGGAAGTTTCACGGGGGAGGAAGCCAATGTTCGAAGCAATTAGTTTGGGCACTGCTACGGATTGTATTTGGGGCTACCGCTGAAAGTACCGCCACGGTGTTAACACGACTAAGTTTGTTTAAGTTGCCGCTATGACAGCGGACTGACGGTTTGGACAAGTTCTGGTTTGTCCCGCAGAGCAGACCTCTTCGCACGCCGTAGCGAAGAACAGCTTTGCCCTGCTGCAAATGAAGCAAGTCTTGTTTAACGACCGGCGAAGTAGGGCGGTTCCAGATACCATGCAGAACTCCCGTTAAAGGTATCCTGCCGCGCGCCGGCAGATGGATTGTGGTTCCCCAAAATGTCGGCGCATGACGTCGCGTGTCGTTTTATTGTCATGATTACAATGGCTTGCTGCATCAGATAGAATGCCTCTGAAGAGACATCTTTTCAGGAGCGGGGGGTCATGGCGGCCAGAACAGCGACCAGAACATCGACGGAGTCTGCAGTGACCGGGGCCACGGATATCCGCCAATGCCCCGTTTCGGACCTGATCCCCTACGCCCGCAATGCCCGCACCCACAGCGAGGCGCAGGTCGTGCTCATCGCAGGGTCGATCCGGGAGTTTGGCTTCAACAACCCGGTGCCGGTGGACGGGGCGAACGGCATCATCGCCGGGCACGGTCGGGTCATGGCGGCGCGCAAACTCGGTATTGCATCGGTACCGGTGATCGAGCTTGACCACCTGAGCGAAGCCCAGAAGCGGGCCTTCGTTCTGGCCGATAACAAGCTTGCAGAACAGGCAGGCTGGGACAGGGAACTGCTGCGACTGGAACTGGGTGATCTCGGGGAGTTGGGGGTCGATCTTGGCGACCTGGGCTTTGGCAGTCTCGAGCTGGACGAGTTGCTGGGCCTTGGCCAGTCTGACCCCAAGGAGGAGGCGACGCCCGATCCCCCTGAGGTGCCTGTCTCGCGTCTCGGCGATCTGTGGTGTCTGGGCGCGCACCGGCTTCTCTGCGGCGATGCCACCGACAGGACCTGCGTGGAGCGCCTGCTGAACGGGGTCAAACCGCATCTGATGGCAACAGACCCGCCATTCGGCGTGAATTACGATCCTGACTGGCGCAACCGGGCAGGGGCCTCTGAGACAAAGCGGACCGGCAAGGTGCTGAATGACGACCGGGCCGACTGGCGCGAGGCCTGGGCGCTATTCCCAAGGGACGTGGCCTATGTCTGGCATGGGGCGTTGCACGCAACCACAGTCGCCGAGAGCCTTATCGCTACCGGGTTCGATATTCGCTCCCAGATCATCTGGGCCAAGGAACGCCACGTGCTCTCCCGGGGTCACTACCACTGGCAACACGAGCCTGCCTGGTATGCAGTGCGCGGAAAAGGGCACTGGTCCGGCGACCGCAAGTAATCGACACTCTGGTCGATCCCCAGCCGCGACCAGGACGCGACCACGATCCACGGCACCCAAAAGCCGGTGGAGTGCATGCGTCGCCCGATGCTGAACAACTCCAACCGGGGGCAGGCGATCTACGAGCCGTTCTCGGGATCAGGCACCTCGATCATCGCTGCCGAGACCTCTGGCCGGGTCTGTTACGCAATGGAGCTGGACCCGGCCTATGTCGATGTGGCGGTGCTGCGGTGGCAGGCGCTCACTGGCAAGGATGCGGTGCTGGAGGGGGATGGCCGCAACTTCTCGCAGATTGCAGTGGAGCGTGGCACGGAGGTCCCGGCATGAGGCAATCGCGGATCATGTCAGGGGTGGAGGCGGCGACGAACGTGGTTCTGGGCTATGTTCTGGCGATCCTGGGCCAGTTGCTGGTGTTTCCCGCTGTTGGCCTCAATGCAAGTTTGAGACAGTCGCTGCAGATCGGCCTGGCCTTCACCGCGCTGTCGCAGGGTCGCAGCTATCTGCTGCGGCGCTTGTTCAACCGGTTGCGAGGTTAAGACATGGCGCGCCCGGAAATTACGCTCAGCGATCTTCAGGTTCAAGAAGTTGAGACCTTGGCGGCCTTGCTGAATCAGGATCAGATTGCGGATTTTTTGGGTATTTCCCGTACCACCTTCCGCGCCATCTGTGCCCGGGATGACGAGGTTTCTGTGCGCTATAAAAGGGGCAAGGCGAAAGCCATCGCACATGTGGCCAGCGGCCTTTTGCAAAAGGCACGAACGGGGGATACCACATCGATGATCTTCTACCTCAAGACACAAGCTTACTGGCGCGAGACTGATTGGTCGCAGGACATTGAGCCAGATGTGGCAAAGGGCGATGGTCGCGACACGCTTACGCAATTTCTTGACCAGATTGCCGAGAAGAACAGGCGGATCGGGGTGGATTATCAGAAACTGCCGGTCAGTCCAGTCGAGAGGACATCGGATCATGCGCGGTAGAAAACCGGCAGCCAAGCGGAAGAGTGAAATTCCAGTCACGAGTGATGCCTTGCCACGCTGCCCGTCACATCTCACGTCGGTCGCACGTAAAGAGTGGCGGCGCTTGGCAAAGCCCCTTCATGACATGGGCATCTTGTTCACAACGGACCGAGCAGCGCTGGCGGCGTATTGTCAGGCCTGGGCGCGGTGGGTGGAAGCCGAGGGGCATCTTCAGAAAGGACCATCCTTGATCAAGATGCCATCCGGCTATGTTCAGCAATCGCCTTGGATGTCGATCGCAAACAAGCAGTTGGACGTGATGGGCCGGTTTATGGCGGAGCTGGGTCTTTCTCCTTCTGCACGCTCAAGGCTGTCTCTGCCGGGGGCTGCAGGCGGCGACAACGTGACGACGATTGAGTTTGTGACGGTCTATACCGATAAGGACGGCGAAACGGTGCGCGAACCGATGCGCAAACCCAACGAGACAAACCTCACCAAGGATCAGCCCAAAACGATCACCTATGAGCTCAATGGGAACGTATGAGCAGAAAGAGCTACGACATTCCAGCTGGCTGAGCGATGTACACACCTGTGCAACCAACGTTAGGCAGGTGTGTACATGGTCAGCGAGACTGCCCCATCAATCCGCTTCATCTCCTACGAGCGGGTCTCCACGGCGCGACAGGGGCGCTCGGGGCTTGGTCTGGAGGCGCAGCGCAAGGCCATCGATGACTTCGCCGCGGGCAGGGATGCCGAGGTTCTGGCCCGCTTTACCGAAGTAGAGAGCGGCGGCCGCAACGACCGCCCCGAACTGGACAAGGCCGTCCAACTGGCGCGGCTCACAGGTGCGACCCTCGTCATTGCCAAGCTCGACCGTCTTTCCCGCAATGCCGCCTTCCTGCTCACGCTGCAGGCCAGCAGCGTCCGTTTCCTGGCCTGCGATATGCCAGAGGCGAATGATCTGACGGTGGGCATCATGGCCCTCGTCGCCCAGCAGGAGCGTGAAGCGATCTCGCGGCGCACGAAGAAGGCGCTGATGTCCGCAAAAGCCCGAGGCGTGAAGTTGGGCAATCCGAACGGGGCGGCGGCACTCAGACGGGCAGGGCAGGGCGGTGCATCGCTCAGGCAAGCCATAACGACGAACGCTGATGCCTTCGCCAGAAGTTTGGCCCCCTTGCTCGAAACCATCCGCAAGGACGGACACGGCACGCTGCGGTCGGTCGCGGCAGAACTCAATGCACGCGGCATTCAGACCCGACGGGGAGGGGCCTGGCATGTCTCCAACGTCCGGAACCTTGTAAGACGGGTTAAGCAGTGGGAATAACGGCTCCGATGTGAAGGATTGAACATTACGATACGGCTGTTTGTATAAGCGACACCCCGAAATGCAGCACCGTGCCTATACAACTTTGGCAAGCTTCATTAGTGCCAGTGTGCCAACACCTTGAACTTCAGTTGCGCAAGGGTCAGGCCAACATAGCTCATTCAATCTGTAAATGTCGCTATAGGGGCGAAATGATTTGGCTAGTATGACTGGCTTGCTATAAGCGTTAACAAATAGGGTGAACCGGTATTGCGTGTAAATTTCTTGCTCCAATATGACGGCCGGACGCTTTTTCAGATGTCATTGAATTCCATGAGGTGAACATAATGCGCACCCTAACAGAACCCGCGGCAAACTGTGGCATGAGGCCCTTCCTTGCAGGAAATTCGCTTGCGACACTAACGTTCGCCTTGTTGTTGGTGACCAGCCAACCAGCCGCGTCTCAGGAAGACTGTACAACGTCTGGCCTTTCGAACCCGGACCGGCAGCTCATTGTGTGCGGCACAGCGTTGTCGCTGGAGCGTGAAGTCGGCACGGATATTAAGATATTTGAGCGTCAGGGTAGTGCTCCACCAGAAGTAATAATGCTGGAAAATGGGGCGATCTATATCGAAGTTCTGCCCGGTAGCCAGCCCACGCAAATCAGAACACCCCATGCCATCGCAGCAGTGCGTGGGACCATCTATGTGGTCGATGCGGGGGCGACCAGCACTTCCGTTTTTGTCGTCAAAGGGGCTGTCGCCGTCACCAAACCAAATAATGCGTCCACCGTTACCCTTGGTCCGGGAGAGGGCGTTGACGTCGATTCCACGACCTCCCTGAAAGTTAATAGATGGGAGGCCGGTCGGGTTTCTAAGCTGCTCGCGCGCTTTGGGAGATGACAGGGAAACCGGCCCAAGGCCGGGGTCTGATCCTAGCTGGGCTTGCCTGCGCTGCGCTATGGGCTGCACTCGTGATATTGCCCCATATCAGCGGGCGCGCAGGTGTCATCGACGGCCTCGAAAACAGGCTTGTTGACCTGCGCTATGCGCTCACTGGGCCTCGCTCTGCCAGCCCAGACGTGGTTATCGTCGCCATTGACGACGACACCCTCGCCGCCGACACTACAGGGGCAATGAACGGACGAGATATGTTGGCTCTTCTGATCCGCAACATTGCACAAAGCGGTGCGTGTGCTCTCGCTGTTGATATTCTTCTGGCCGAACCCGGTGATGTGGACGAAGACACCGCACTTGCAGATGCGCTGGCCAGCCTCCCCTCCGCCATTGCTGCTGCCGCGGTGTTCGGCGCGGACGGCGACAATTCTACCGGCTTGATTTCGCCACAACCCATATTTCACAATGCGGCGCAAGTTGGACTGGTCAACCTTTCGACCGATGCAGGCGGCACCCCGCGCTATGCGCCGCTGCTTATAAACATAGACGGCGAATTGCGCCCATCGCTCACACTTCTCACGGCAGTGGCCTTCACGGGCGAAAAAGCGGTCTTTGGCGAAACCCGCCTGACCTTGAACAAAAAACATGTTCCGCTGGATCTGGGTTTTAACATGCCGCTGCGGTTTTCCGGGCCCACAGGTTCCGTGCGCACGATCAGTGCGAGGGAACTATTGGATGCGCTGATACCTGATGCGCTCTCTGGCAAGGTTGTGGTGCTAGGCTATTCTGCGTCGGCTATGGGTGATCGGTTCCCGACCCCATTTGACGACAGCACACCGGGTGTCGAGATCATCGCGACGGCCATCTCGCAATTAATAGGTGGCCCAACGTTGCGACGCGATGCGCAGGTCAGAATTTGGGACGCGGGCCATGCGGTCGGTCTTACCATTCTGTGCGTTTTTGCCATACTGGCTTGGCCCCTGTCGCGCGCACTCCCTGCGGCAGTTGCCATGATGAGTATTTCGATGATCCTTCTGACGGTGATATTTTCCGCTGGGATTTGGATGAGCGCGGCCCTCCCTCTGGCGGCTGCTATCCCGCCCGCGTTGGTCATGGGCGCAATGCGCTATACTCAGGAGCGACAACAGGCCAACCGATCAGAACGGACTGTGGCCTCTCTACGGCGCTTTCAGGCCCCCGCACTCGCAACAAAGATTGAGGCCGATCCTGAATATCTTGCGACACCGATTGAGCAGCAGTTGATCATCTTTTTCGTGGACCTCACGGGCTTTACTGGTCTGTCACAAAAACTTGGGCAGGGCGGAACGCGCAACCTGCTGCGCGCCTTTCACACGCTCGCTTCGGACACGATTGAGACACGCGGCGGCAGCGTGCTTAACTACATGGGCGACGGTGCGCTGGCAGTTTTCGGATTGGACGCGGATGCCTCTCAGCAAGCGGCAGACAGTGCTCTGGCGGCGGCTTTTGATTTGGCCCGTACGGTTTCAGAGCACAGACTTGAGGAATTGCCAGACGAACATCTGGGTTGCCGTATCGGACTGCATGCAGGATCTGCGACCCTGTCCCGGATGGGGGTAGAGAGCCATCAGCAGGTCACGGTGACCGGCGACAGTGTTAATCTGGCAAGTCGCCTGATGGAAGTTGCAAAAACAGAGAAGGCCGTGATTGTCGCCAGTGGTGACTTTTTTCAGGCGTTGACACGCCCGGTGCATAAAGACACGGCCCGGCAAACCGAAGTGCCAATCCGCGGCCGTGTTGGTCGCGTGCGCGTGTTGGTATGGACGCAGGACGTGATCGCCTGAATTTGTTCTTGGACCAGAGTGCTAAATTTGTTTGCGATCCATAGCGGGCAGTTCTTCGCCATTCGTGGAGAGCGCAGGATCCGACATTTAGGGTGGAGACTAAGGTCAGCTTCGCCGATAAAAAAGTTGCCGGGTCGGGTCAGCCCTCCCGCAGCGCGGAAGGCAGGTCCGAGCCTCTTAGTAAAGAATGCTGCGCTGTGAACAAACGGCGGCTTTGAAGCCCGAAGAAGCACCGATTGAGACTACCAGGTCGGCAGCGGCAGCTTATCGGGCGCGTTTTGTCGCAAGTGGGCTTCGCATGCAGCCCTAAGCCGAGCAACGCCGTCAATCTCGTCAATCATGACACGCAATTCAGACGCCCGATTCCGCAACTTGTCACCAATTTTTTTTCCGTCGCCGAGTTTGGTTTCCGGATCATACTCAGGGTGGCAAATCACGTCACGCATCAGCATGACTTCTTCGATAATTCTCGAAAGATCGGTAAGATTGAGAGCGTTGGCGACCTCGAACCATGAGGCCACCTCCTTTTCACTCCATTCGCCCATTTCGAACTGGTAGATGAGACCATGATCATCAGAACTGAACAGCATTTCTACCGGAACCACGCAGTCAACAATTTTGTTTTCCAACGGTTTTCTGCGAACAGTGCCCGTTTCGGTCATCTCAATCGCGTCGGCAAAGGTGAACTCACCTTCCAATTGCCCATGCGCACGCAGGGTCTTTACTTTCTTTCGGGTGCGAACTCCTGAAAAGCCGCCACGTATCCGGAACTTCTTGTACGAGACATAGAACCATACGCCCAACAACATCGCACCACCGATAAGCAGCATCGCCAATAGCGCGCTAACCGTAGGACCAAGGGCACCACTTGCCTCAAGATATTCCCATACTGTTTCTAAGGAGTGATATTTGGCTTTCATCCCTACTTTTTCTAGACCGAATGAGTCAATTTTATGACAACTTCTCACGCTCCTGCACTGCGTTTAAGCTTGGATTGACCTATTGCAGCCCCGTGTGCTTACCAAAACCCTGAAGCCGGATTCAACGAACGCTCGGTTCAAAAGAAATTCAGTTCTGAACGTGGTGGCGAATAGCAGCCATTGGGTTAGTTGAAACAAATGGCCGTTTAGTCAGCATAGCCGACATCGACGCTGTTGACGACGTATCCTGGTTTAGCCAACTGCATTTCCGGATAGGTTGCGCGTGTAAAAACGTGCGTATACCACCGTTTGTGACGCACAGTGGATTAACCAACCACAACCTAGAGGCGACAAAAGCAAGATCGTTAAATGTCTGAAGTGAGCCCGTAGCCAATGATTTTCTGCTGTGTGGCGAACGGCGGCTTCCGAAGATCCAGCTAAACCATTGGCGTTTGAAGGCGCGGGTTTGATTCTTGCTCCTTTCTGCAGTGGCTGTATGCAATAACCTTTACCAACACTGCGTTTCAGCAAGTTCAGCACGGAGATAAGCCCAATGGCCGTATCTAAAGTTACTCAAATCCGAAATCTGCTCAAGAGTATTGAGACGGGCAACCCTGATGCAGTCGCCGTGGTGAATGAAGCTAAATACATCCAGCACAATCCTCAAACACATGAGGGGAGCGAAGGTTTGGCTTTGCTGTTCAAGCGGCTCTCAAAAACTGAACCGCAGGTTAACATGGTGAGAGGATTTGAGGACGGCGATTTTGTATTCGCCCATATGGAATACGACTTTGCCAGCAGGAAGGTCTGTTTTGAAGTCTTCAGGTTCTAGGACGGCCAAGCCGTTGAGCACTGGGATAATATCCAAGAAAGAAAAGGGCCCAATACATCAGGCCATAGCATGGTGGATGGACCGACGGAAGCGTCTGACCATGAGATGACTGAACCGAACCGGTCTCTTGTTCGAGCGTTTGTTGAGACGGTTCTGATCTCAGGGCAACTCGATCGCCTCGCAGACTTCGTCAACGCTGAGAGCTATGTTGAACATAACCCAGATTTTGGGGATTGGCCGATATCGCTTCAATCTGCACTGACGGGCGAGAACAGTGGGCAACGAAACATTGATTACCAACATCTTCACCGTGTTCTTGCAGAGGGCAATTTTGTTCTTTGCGCAAGTGAAGGTAATATAAAAGGCGTTCACACAGCCTTTTATGATTTGTTTCGCGTTGAAAATGGAAAGATTGTTGAGCATTGGGACACGACTGAGACAATCGCACCGCGCGAGGAATGGAAGAATGATAACGGCAAATTCTAAGGCACATCGCTTTAGTGCCGTCATTCATGTACGTCCGTTGATGGCCCGGAAAGTCCGCAGACTCCCAGTTCGTTGTCGGTCTGACTTTGCATCCGCAGCGAATGACCGCAAAGCGGGCTGCGACCGCTGCATCATGAGTGCCCGCTAGATGTCTCCTTTGGGCCGGTCGCCACGTCGACTTACACCACCGGGCACAAAGGCAAGTGCCGCACCGCCTCAAGTCCGCTCTGAGCCTAATCTGCACTATGCTTCACGACGCACGGGTGACCGCTAACTGCTCATACCGGTTATTGGATTGTCTAAAATTCGCCAAAATGAGACATCCACCGTTGCGCCCGTCTCCACAGCGCAGCTTCTTCAGAGCGGCCATTCATCTACGGTGCCGCATGATTATGAGCAAGGTCAGAAGCACGTGACAAGCCGAACCTCGACCCTGATCGGGGCGGCAGGAGCTATCAGCCTAATTCATGGTCCGCTTAGGCGTTCTGTTCAACTCATGCAACAGCTCAACCTGGCCAGACATGCCGGTTTTTGAAAAAACGGAACTCAGGTGGGAGCGTACGGTTGCAGGTCTGACTGAGAGTGATTCAGATATCACGCTGACCGTCATCCCCTCTTTCAGCAATGAACATACCCGAAATTCAGATCTGCTAAGCCGTGCTGGGTTATCACAATCAAGGATAGTGCATCGGCTGTCATCCGTAACTCTGCTAATAGAAGCCCTCTGGCTTTGCGAGAGTTTCTTTGCCACCAAGGCAGGTGTCCGCCTGCCCCAAGCAACAGCAAGCGTGCCCAACAGCATGATGAGCAGATTTAGATTATGCTCAGCAGGGCGATGCTTGAAATGAAATTCGATGAGATCAATATGCCCGCGCACCGATTCTAGCGGGCTTGCGATGACCTCGGCAATCCCAGCAGGAATGTCCACGGCGTCAGCGGAAGTTCCCGCAAATTCGAACGGATTGGACTCTGTCAGTTTCCAGATCGATCCAACTTTGGCAGTGTTGATAAACGCGCCAATAACCAAACCAGCGAATGTTCGGGGCGTGGGCGGCCAAATTTTTCCGGTTTGCATTCCAAAATGCCCAACGATCCGTGATCTTTGTTCAACGTTGGAAATGCGAACAATCATCACCGCCTCTGCATGAACCAACATTGCGATGCGGCCGAGAACATCTGTAATTTCGCCATTTTCATTCAAGGCATACGCCCAGTCTGCGATAATCGAAAAACTCTTGGAATCAATCTGATTCCTTAACAACCTGGTACTCATAACAAACTCTTTCACAACTCTGGCTCTCAAATAATAGCCAAAGGTACAGCCCCCGCCGTGACAGTAACTGTCTGTGGACAAATCTGAGTTTGCAACTTTTTTTTCCGAATTGTGGCAGTTCCGGAGAATAGAAGTTTGCGCTGCTGCGCGAATTTCTATCCCAAGTGGTAACTATTTTGCGCGTTTATTGAGGTTTCGAACTCATTAAGTGATTTCGGAATGAAGAATTCAACTATTTGGCAGAACCTCAATTTTATCTCAGTAACGACACAAATAAGACAAAATTCATCTGATAAAGTGATTCGTTTTATAGACCATTTCTATTTTAATTTCTCAATTTATTCCCGAATTACTAATAAATATTGCTCCGGAATCAATCTAAAGGTGAAAGTTCGCTACATCTGACGGATGTGTGAGTGCGGTGCAGTGCCTTAACCTCATTTGTGAGCTCAGACGTAGGATCGTCAGACTCAAGCTGCGGAACCGATCCAACGCAAAATATGTAAACAAATCCTTAAGGGAGTAAAATTATGACAAATTTCTTGAAAATGTTCGCGAAGGACGAAAGCGGTGCGGCCATTGTTGAATACGGCCTCGCACTGCTGGTTGTTGCGTCGATCGCGGTGGGTGCGTTCACCTACCTTGGCACAACGACAAACTCCAACGTAACTAGCGCCTGCACTGCTTTGGGTAGCGCAACCTGCTAATGCAGTTGGCTTTGGCCTTTTCGAACTAATCCTGCGCCGCGATCCATACACACGGCGCAGGAAATCCCGCCCCGCATTTTTGCCGCCGATAAGGTGCCAACGGGGCACTCATATTTGAACAACGACCATTGGAGACTGAGATGCGCGTTAAGCCGATCATTACAACGGTTTTCGGAATTGCGATTGCTGCTGGTTCCGTGTTCTTCATAAAAGAATATCTTCTGGACGCACCAAATTCTGCCGCCCAAGGGGCAAAAACGGACCTTGTGGATATCTATCTCGCGCATACCGAAATTGCATTTGGTCAGATAATCGAGCCCCATCACGTCACCAAGCACGCTTGGCCACGCGATGCGCTTCCGCCTGGCGCGTTCACCACCATCGCCCAACTTGTGCCGGCGCAAGAAGTGGATCGCCGCAGGGCCAAAGGACGCTTTTTTCCGGGTGAGGTTATGATTGCGTCAAAAGTTTCTCAATTCGGTGAGAAAGTTACTCTGGTGCAAAGATTGGGTGAGAACACCCGCGCCATGTCGATCAAAGTTGATGCGGTCACTGCTGTTGGTGGCTTCGTCACGCCGGGTGACTACGTTGATATTGTGCTCACTCAGGGTGCATCTCTCGATTTGCGCGCGGTCACTATCTTGCAGAACATTCGTGTCATTGGCGTCGATCAGCAATCTGAAGAACTGACAGACGAGCCCGAAGTCGCCCGCACAATTACAGTTGAAATCTCTGCTGATCAAGGTCAGCGTCTGGCGCTTGCCCAAAGAGCCGGAATCCTGAGCCTAACCCTAAGAACGCTTGAAGGGGTTGAAGACAAGCCGATGGAAATGGTGCGCCTGCGCGATTTGCTGCAGGAGGAGGGGCCAGTTGAAAAAGTTTCGGTTCAGCCCACGATAACAGTTCGCCGTGGAACGGCCTCCGAAGTGGTCAGCATAAGACGGACAGTTCCAGATATTGACCCAGTGCTTTTGCCAGAAACATTGGCCGACGATCAACCGCTTGCAAACCCAGATCGCTCGGCTTGGCCAGCACTGACAGAACAAATCAAACCCGCCGCGGAAGGGATCACACGCCAAGTGGAGATCAATCTCAAGCCGCTTGCCCGGCCACGGCCTGTGCCTTCGATCCGGCCGATCACCGTCACTCAAACCATCGAACAATAAGGGCAGATATGCGCATCAGGTCCTACATAACGCAATTCTGCAAAGAAGAGGCTGGCACCGTTGCCATCCTCTGGGGCTCGTCAATGGCTGTTCTTTTGGGTTTTCTTGCCATTACGTTGGATGTTGGGCGACTAAGCTCCACCCAGTCCGAACTTCAGGCATTCGCTGACAACGTCGCACTGGCCGCGGCAGGGGAGCTTGACGGAAAGAATGACGCAATCATCCGTGCGACCAATGCGGCCGCTAGTATGATCAGCGACAGCCAGACATTCGCCAATGGTTCAAGCACGCTTTCGGGATCGACGGACTATTCGCTCATATTTCACTCAGCGCTTCCTGCCTCCGATCTGGCAGCCCTTGGCGCTGATGTGACCACCGTGAGCAACAGAGCCAGGTTTGTTCAGGTTGTTCTTACACCGAAGTCACTGAACATGAGCCTCGCATCAGCGTTCAATAAGATGTTGGGCGGCAATGGGTTCGGCACCACCGATGTGCGCGCCGAGGCCACAGCCGGGTATACTCAGGCGGCCTGCGATATTTCTCCACTTATGTTTTGCCTGCCGCCAAATTGGGAAAACACGCTGGGCGTCGGCGATCAGATTCTGCTACGTAGTGGTGGCGGTGGTTCGTCTGCATGGGGTCCCGGGAACTTTGGGTTCATCGATCTTGCGACGTTTCAAGATACGTCCGGTGTCTGCGCGGACGAAGGCGGTAACAAGCTCGCTTGTCTGATCGCCGCGCAAAGCAATATCACCCAATGCGTCCTGACCAACGGATTAACCACAGAGCCGGGCCAAAAGGTAGGTATTACCGATGCTGCGTTCAACGTGCGGTTCGACATATTCCGCGCCGTTCTGAATGGCGAGAAGAATAACCCAGATTTTGCTCCGGCCCCCAATGTGATCAAAGGGATCAAACCTAACGGAGGCAGTGCCTGCATTCAGGGCAGCGAAGAACCGACCGTTGCCACAATGGCACTTGGCCGTGATCTTTGCATCGACGCTGGCACCTGCGGCGGGAGCAATCGGTTTGGCAATGGCGTCTGGGACCGGCCCGGGTACCTCGATACAAATCATGATCTGGCCGACGGTATCGCGGATGGCATCGGCACTGACGCGCATCTTCCCGCATTGACTGGATCAAATGTTCTATATGCGGGCACACGATATGGCATGTACCTGCGTGAGATTGCTTACGGCAACACCAGCCCATTTTCCCCACCAAACTCTGACGCAATTCTGGATCCGTCACTGCCTGAAACAGGGCGGCCGATGTGCTCCTCCCAGATGTCGACCAATCCTGCGCGTCGTGTGATCAATGCTGCGGGTGTTGATTGCTCAACCACCACAATCAAGGGATCCACCAGCAATGTCCCTGTGACGCAGTTCGTTTCGGTCTTCTTGACGGAGCCGGTCGGGTCAGACACATCTTCACCTCCCAGCTTCGACATTTACGGCGAAGTTGTGGGGTTTCCTGACGTTGCGGGCGGCGGTGCGGGCGGCTTTGGCGGCATCTTCCGTGATGTCGTTCAGTTGTACCGATGACGAAGGGCAAACTCATGCAGCTTTTTTCGTTCAAGTCAGCCAGACGCTTTGCCGATGACCAGGATGGCGCGATCATTGTCGAGTTTGGCATTGTCCTGCCAATCATGCTGCTGCTTTTGGCGCTTACCGTCGAAGCCTCGCGTTTGATGTGGTCTTATCAGTCTGTGATTGCTGGGGTCCGCGACGCCGGACGGTACATGGCGCGCGTCACCCCTTCGTCAATTTGTAGCAGCGGAGCGAGCGTCGCGCACCTTGGCACAAAGCTGCGCAAAATCGTGGTAGAAGACATCGGCGGGAACGCTTTGTTCCCTTCAAGCGTGACTGTCAACAGTGTCACCCCAAGCTATTCTTGCGTCTCTGGCACCTACCGGGTGAGCCCGGCAGCGGTGGCAAATGTCACTGCCAATGTCACCATTCAACTGCCATTGGGCGGTGTGATGGCCTTGTTCGGCAATGGCCTTTCGTCGGTGACGACGGATGTTGCTGACAATTCGCGGATATTCGGCCAGTGACGGCGGTGCAGCATCATATGCGCACCCCTGTGGGGATCTTTCGTAGGTTTCTGTACGACGAAACAGGCGGAGTCCTGGTGGAATTTGCGATTGTTGTGTCCCTGTTCATGTTCCTGTTTGCCGCACTCTTGGACTTCGGTCGGTTGTCTTACAGCGGCGTGATGGCGCAAAGCGCCGCTCAGTTGGCGGCACGGACCGCCATCGTGCGGCCACCGGCTTGCACTGGCGTTCCCCAGACCCATCAGAGGGGGGGCAATACGCTACCTAGTTTTGGCACATCTTGCAGCGCAGTGGCAGGTACCTGTGCCAGTGTCGCCACGGTGTCGTGTTCTGGTGTCGCATCAAACGCCACAGCGTCAGAAATCTGGGGCCGCGTCAACCCGCTTTTGCCGCCAAACGCGACCATCGACATGCTGCAGTTTTCCTACAGCTTTGATTCAAATCTCGGGTTTCTCGGTGGACCCTATACGCCCATGGTCACTATTGAGTTGACCTTGAATGATTTTCAGTTCGCCTCGCCGCTGGCTGCCCTTGCCAACGCCGCTGGCGCAACAAACAGCACACTACCCTCAACTGCCAGCTATTCCAACTTCAGCGTCTCGCTTCCGGCAGAAGACCTTGCAGCAGGAGACTCAGGATAATGAACAGCCATCACATCACCCAGCACTCCCGATCAATCATGATCGTGTCGGATCGGGACTCCTTTTCGCAAGTAATCAGCGATGTATTCGCGCCAGATGACTACAACACGGTCACCCGCGAAAATGAGACGTTCACATCCATGAACGGCCGTGCAAGCAGCCTTGTGTTTGATCATGACGTGGTCATTTTCGAGACTGATCCGGATGACGTAAACGAAGTGCACGCGCTGGAAGAATTGCTGAAGAAGGGCAAGGGAGACACGATCTTTCTGGCGTTGACTGGCAATGACGTCTCAATCGGAAAAGCCCGGCAGCTTCAGCAAATCGGAATTGACGAAGTCCTGCCGCTTTCAATTGATGGCGAAAGCATCAAATTGGTTGTCGACGAAAAAATTATTGCCAGACGTACACCTGAGAAAATCTTGCATGATGGTCCGGCGGCGCTGGGAAAAGTGATCTCGGTCACGCAGGCCCGCGGCGGGGCGGGTGCGACAACCATAGCTGCAAACCTCGCCAGCACTCTTGCCGGCGGACAAAAGACGATGTTTCGCAAAGCCACCAATAGCCGTGTTGTCCTCCTGGACTTCGATCTTCAGTTTGGCGACGTAAACGTGTTTCTTGATCTCGAGGACAACGGCGGTTTTTTGCAGCTTATTGAAGCAGTTGAACAGCCAGACGATCGATTTGTTGCATCAGCATTGCAAAGCCACTCGTTGGGTTTTGATGTCCTTTGCGCACCTGCGCCGGTGCTTCCTTTGCAATCTGTTCGTCCTGATTTGGTTGAGAACATGCTCAACATTTTACAGCGGCAGTACGATTATATCATCGTCGATTTGCCCCGGGCGGTTGTTGACTGGATCGAACCAGTTATCAAACGCGCCTCTCACCTTGTTTTGGCGACCGATACCAGTGTGCCTTGCGTGCGGCAGGCACGCCGCCTGATCGACCTTTACCAAGAGGGAAACATGGGCCTGCCGGTCGAAATCGTGATCAATCGCGAGCGCAAGCCCCTACTCAAGTCGGAACATATTCGCGAGGCGGAAAAAATTCTCAAAACCAAATTTGCACATTGGTTGCCTGACAATCCAAAATTGGCCCGCAATGCCGTGGATTTGGGGCAGCCAATTGTACGGGCCAAGCCAAAGTCGGATTTGGGTAAATCTCTATCGAAATTGGCATCAGCACTGTCGGTTGCAGACCAACTATCCCAAAGAAAAGAAATCCAGGGGGATCGCCATGTTTAACGAATACAAATCGCGCCAATCGAAAAAACATTCGAATGTTCTCAAGCTGGAGCGGCATTCCCAGGTGGAACCGCCAAAAGTTGCCGGGGCGCAGACAGACCCGATTGATGTCGATCTGCAGGGGCACCTAGAACTCAAAAGTCGCCTCCACGGAGCACTTCTGGATCGACTTAATCTCTCTGTTATTGACAAGGTGGAGCGCTCAGAACTCAAACGCCAGATTGCCGCTCTCGCATCGAACCTGATTGAGGTCGAAGGCGTCCATATGAGATCCGATGCCTTTTCCACTCTGGTTGAGGAATTGATGCATGAAGTTATGGGATTGGGACCATTGGAACCCCTTCTGGCGGACCCCTCCATCAACGATATTCTTGTCAATTCCTACGATCAGGTATTTGTCGAACGATTTGGACTGCTAGAACGCACCAAGGCGCGCTTTCGCGATGAGCGGCATCTGCTACGCATTATCGATAAGATCGTAACTAAAGTTGGTCGGCGCATTGATGAATCCCAACCATGGGTGGACGCGCGGCTCGAAGATGGCAGCCGTGTGAATGCAATCATTCGGCCATGTTCGGTCGACGGGCCTGCCCTGTCGATCCGGAAATTTTCCCGCAACCCTTTGACAATGAAGCGGCTTGTCGATCAAAACGCGCTGGATGACCAAGCGGCCTCACTTTTAAAGGCGCTTGTCGAAGCACGGCTGAACATCTTGATTTCTGGCGGCACGGGTTCTGGCAAAACCACGATGCTTAACGCCGTGTCCTCCTTTATCGACGAAAGTCAGCGCATCGTAACAATTGAGGATGCCGCAGAATTGCAGCTTCAGCAGGAACATGTTGTCCGGCTGGAAACCAGACCCCCTAACGCTGAAGGCCAAGGCGTCATTTCGCAACGTGACCTCGTACGCAATGCGTTGCGGATGCGGCCTGACCGCATCATCGTGGGTGAAGTCAGGGGAGCAGAGTGTTTCGACATGTTGCAGGCCATGAACACAGGCCATGATGGATCGATGACAACCGTGCACGCCAATACGGCACGCGATGCGCTGAGTCGGGTTGAACAGATGGTGACGATGCTTGGTGTCGATCTGCCAATCAAAACAATTCGGTCTCAGATTTCATCTGCCATTCATATTGTCATTCAGCTGAGCCGCCTCAGCGATGGCTCGCGCCGCGTGATCAGTGTCTCAGAAATCACGGGAATGGAAGACGACACAATTACGCTTCAGGACATCTTTGTCTACAAGCGCCGCGGCAAATCTTCCGACGGCACTATTCTCGGAGACTTTCTGCCAACGGGTATTCGTCCGAAATGCTTTGATCAATTGGTCGTGGCTGGCATCGATATTGATCCGAAGATGTTCATGCGCAAGGAGGTCAGACCATGAGTGAAATGCAAGCGATTGACCCTACTCTGGGTCTATATGTTGTCATCTTCATTGGCGTCCTCGTGGCCTACGAGGGGCTGGTGCAACTTCTGTTTCGTCGTGAGACACAAGGCGAGGCGCGAAATAGGCGCATGAAAATGATACAAAATGGTGCCTCGACGGATGATGTGCTGAAACTTCTGCGTGATCCGGTCATGGTGGGGGGCGAAGGTAGAGTGGGACCCATCACTTGGGTTCGGCGCCTTTTGGTCCAGGCGGGGCTGACATTTAATCCGGCTTGGATGTTGGTTGCTGTTTTTGTTTTGGCCGCTCTGGTATTTGTCGTCGCACAGCAGTTTGTTCATCAAGACCTGGCCCTGTCGGGCGGTGTGGTCGTTGGATTGATAACTCCGTTGGTGGTTCTCCTTGCCATGAAAGAGGCACGGCTGAAAAAACTCACCAGTCAGTTGCCGGATTCCCTTGATCTGATGGCACGTGGCCTCAAAGTTGGTCATCCGATTGCAGTGACTGTCGGCAACGTGGCAGCAGACATGCCAGACCCGATCGGGACAGAATTTGGCATTATTCAGGACCAGATCAACTACGGTGAGGACGTCGCCACAGCATTTCACGATTTTGCCAAACGGGTAAAAACCGAAGACGCGAATTACCTAGCCGTCAGCATCGGCATTCAACATGGCACCGGTGGCAATCTATCCCGGATCCTGACTGTTCTTTCAAAGGTGATACGAGACCGCCGTACAATGCGCAAAAAGATCAAAGCCATTTCTGCAGAAGGTCGCCTGAGTGCGATGATCCTGACGGCGCTGCCCTTGTTTATCTACGTGACGATTGAGCTTTCTTCACCCTCCTTCTACGGCGATGTGCGAACTGACCCCAGGTTTGTGTACTTTGCCTCCGCCGTATTTGGACTGATTCTAGTACAAGGGCTCATTCTTTATAAATTAGTCAGTTTCAAATTCTAATTGGAGAGCGGTGAAATGGACAATATTGCTGACAAACTGAACATTCTACTCGCCAATCCCGAATATATTACTCTGTCTGCTGTCGCGATCAGCGTCTATTTCATTGTTCAGGGCCTTTCGGGTATGTTGGCTGGGGAAGCACCGGCAACCCGCCGCATGCATGCCGGCTCCATCAAACCAGCGCATGGGACTGATTTTGATCTTCTTCAGGGCGACGACAGCGATCCCCACGGGCTATTGAAGGCCTTTGTCCCATCCTCCCGAAAAGAGCGTTCCAAAATAGGCAGGCAATTGCGTCGCGCCGGGATCCGGCGCAAGCACTCTGTGCGTACCTTCTATGCGTTTCGCACAATTATGGGCGTTATCCTGCCCGCGCTCTTCCTGATTGTCATGGCCCTCCCTTCAGAACTTCAGTACAAGCTGAAGGTCGCTGATTTGCTGCAGGAGGTGACCTGGCTCAATGCAGTGCAAATCGTGACGGCCTTGATGGTTGTGGGCTTCTATGCTCCAGCAATATGGTTGCGCTCGCGGATCAAGAAACGACGCCAAGAAATCGAATTCAGCCTGCCAAACGCACTTGATCTGTTGCAGGTCGCCATTGAGGCGGGGTTAGGATTTGATGCCGCCATGACGCGGGTATCCCACGAATTGGCGCATGCTGCCCCTGAAATTTCACAGGAATTTATGATCCTTCAACTCGAAGTCCAGGCCGGCAAAGAACGCCAGGCCGCCTTGTTGGACATGGCTGAACATGTCGATGTTGAAGAACTCACTTCTTTTGCCAATGTGATATTGCAGTCCAATCAATTTGGCACCAGCGTTTCAACCGCGTTGAACCAATTTTCAGCTGACATGCGCCTTGATCGCGAACTGCGCGCTCAGGAAAAAGCAAACCGTCTGCCAGTCCAAATGTCCGCTGTCATGGCACTTTGCATGATGCCCGTGTTGTTATTGATCTGCCTATCCCCAATGGTTATCCGCTGGATAAACATGTTCGGATAGGGGCCGGTAGTTTCTCAGTCCGATGTCCGCCCTTCAATCTGTCAATGAATTCTATATCCCAGTAGCGGATGCATCAAATCCTTCCGGCTTGTTTTTCGTCGCGGTCGCGAACTGCAATGAGCGATCGTTGATGCTGCATAGAAAAAACTCAGCTTGGTCCCGCAACTCAGATCTCTAGCCCCAAGTTTTTGCTGCGCTCCGACTTGAACGACCACTTTGCCCGCTGCATCCCGGTATATTCAGCTAGTCCGGTTACCAACGACGAAATGCACATGACAATGATCAACGTCGCGATGCGCCAACACCGGCCATTGGTGCCAAAGGAGCGAATGTCTCAAAAGTCCGCGCAGCTGATATTGCTACATCTTGCGGAATAGTCCGGTCTGGGTCAGAAGTGCTTGACGTTTCGGTAAATAGTGAAAGACGCAACTCGTTGATACGTTTCAGAATATCCGCTGCATCGAGTCTAAGACGCGCGACAGGTTGCCCTGAACAATGCTGATGAAGCGACTTATTCGCATTGGTCCATTGATGGGCGAAACGCATCTTACAAGGACACGACAAACCGGCTAGATTTGCCGGAACCATCACCTCCGGAGTGCGTTAGCCAAAATGAAAGATAAAATTATTCCGACCCGTTTCGCTGTTTTCCTCACGGCAACTGCCTTGTGCGCAACGCCGCTTCTTGCCGAGGTTGTGGGGAATGTCGATGTGGACTGGCTGGGCAATGACATTGTGATCGAAGCAATCCCTGATCCGAAGGTCAAAGGGGTGACGTGCCACGTCGCTTATTTTGACCGTGGTCTGATTGACCGGTTGCAAAAGGGCAATTGGTTTGAAGATCCGTCAAATTCGTCGATCTCGTGTCGCCAGACCGGGCCGATTGAAATGGGCGATATCGAGCGTGATGATGAGGGTGAGGATGTGTTCAGCGAGCGCCGTTCGATCATTTTCAAAAGTCTCAGAATCAAACGCATTTTCGACGCAGAAAACAACACGCTGATCTACATCAGCCATGCGCGCGATGTTCAGGACGGTTCGGCGAAGATGTCGATGTCGACCGTCCCGCTTTATGCGCCCGGCGACTGACGCAAGCGAGTGATTGCCAAGCCAGTGAAACGTCGCTTTGCGCGGCGATTTCGATCGCGTATGTTGCCAGAAAACAAACGAGGGCAGGCATCATGAACACTTCACGCAGAATTTTCGTATTTGGATTGGGCGCAATTGGCCTCTTTGCCTGCACAACAGGGGGTGGCGGCACGCTGGGCCCCCGGATCAGCAGTACGCCCTCAGATCTGCAACCGGTGCCCAATGCAGGCTATGATGCCTGGGTCGCAGCGTTCAAGGCACGGGCCGCCGGGCAGGGGATTTCCTCCGGTACATTAAGTGCTGCGTTTCGCGGCGCGGGGTATCTGCCCGGTGTCGTAAAGCGCGACCGCAACCAGACCGAATTCAGCCGCACGCTTGAGGATTACCTTGCCATCGCCGCCTCAGATGAACGGGTCAGCAAAGGCCGCGCCGCATTCGCGCGCCATCGCAACACCCTATCCGCGATTGAGGCGAAATATGGCGTTTCCGCCGAAATCGTTGCCGCCGTCTGGGGCCTGGAAAGCTTTTATGGCGAACGGCGCGGCGATGTGCCGGTAATCTCCTCGACCTCAACGCTCGCCTTTGACGGGCGGCGCGGGGTTTTCTTTGAAAAACAGCTGATCGCGGCGCTCAAGATTTTGCAAAATGGTGATGTATCAGCGGCGAACATGACCGGATCATGGGCCGGTGCCATGGGCCACACGCAATTTATTCCGACGTCTTATCAAGCCTTTGCCGTGGATTTTACCGGCGATGGCCGGCGCGATATCTGGTCTGCGGACCCTTCTGATGCTCTGGCCTCTACGGCGGCGTACCTGTCGCGCAACGGCTGGACGCGGGGCTTGAAATGGGGGGGCGAGGTTGGCAATGGCGCACCTGCCGGGACCGCGATCCAACCTCAGCCCGGCGGACCCACATTCAACGTGACCAGCAACTTTCGCGCCATCAAGCGCTACAACAATTCCGACAACTATGCGATTGGCGTCGGCCATCTTGCCGACCGTATCGGCGGTGCAGGCCCGATCCGGGGCAGTTTCCCGCCCGATGCCGACGGATTAACCAAAGCCGACCGGGTGTCCCTGCAAACCAAGCTGACGGCCAGAGGTTTCGACACGGACGGCACTGACGGCGTGATCGGCCCCAACAGCCGCAAGGCCATTTCCGCCTATCAAAGCAGTGTCGGCCTGCCGGCAACGGGCGATCCGTCTTTGGACCTGCTGCGCCGGTTGGGTTGAGGGCAGTGTTTCGGCCTTGCTGGCGGGGATCACTTCGTGTTGGTCAAATGCCATCTGCTCTGCAACCGTCCGGACCTCGGTAAAAGTTATTTACCTACCTTTGCGTCGATCTCGCGAAACCTCTGGGGCAGGGCCCGACGAAAAAGATCAAGCGGTATCGGCGCATCAGAATGTAAATGGGCAACCGGATTGATCACCGGGTCGGCGTGGTCCTCAGGAAAGTCTGACTGGAATGGCGGCACCGTTTCAGCCGGAGCTTCCGCAACCTCACCGCGCGTATGATTATGCGGAAACCGCGAAAAGACCTTTGGCTCATGGGATCGGCAAAACACCTTTTCCTGAGGCTTTGATTTTCCGAACAGTAAGGTGAACATCAGCGATTTGTTCCAGTTCCACGGTACATGTGTTCAACACTAGATGTTGCGTCACGCTGCATCAAGACTGCAATTTGGAGTATCCGCATCTATCGGCGATTCAACCTGACGTTCCTGGGGTTGCGATCAGTGTCACGCATGGGGGAATGCTGGCTTGTCCGAAACGATCCTGTCCTTCAACTGGGCGGGGAGGGGGAATCGATGATCCGAACCGTTCGCTTTGCCGAGGCGGGCCAGTTATTCATAGTTTGCTGCCTTGGGCGCGCGCGCTATTCAATTGATCGTCAGGTCGAAACTGCCCGCTGACGAGCATCTCTAATAGCATACAATGAAAAGATTGCGGGATGGCTTTGAAATGGCGTTTTTCGTTAAGCGACTGAAGCAAAGGCACTTAATCGGTATGTATGGTGCTGTGAGAGAGGATCGAACTCTCGACCTCACCCTTACCAAGGGTGTGCTCTACCACTGAGCTACCACAGCATCGTGAGCGGGTGATTAGCGGCAAACCTTTTATGGTGCAACCCTAATCTGGACGCTGCTGCACCCCTGCGCTAGACAAGCGGCATGGCAAAAGATACGGCCCCTCAAAAGCCCCGAACCCAGGCTGAAATCCGTGAGGATCGGCTGAAAGCGGCATTAAAAGCCAACATGGCGCGGCGCAAGGCACAAAGCCGTGCGCGTAAAGGCGACAAGGGGCAGGGGAACACAGGCAATGGGCCGGATGGGTCCGAACAGGAAAGCTAAAGTTAATGGATTCTATTCTGGTCAAAGGTGGCGGCGAACTGCGCGGTCAAATCCCAATTGCAGGGGCGAAAAACGCCTGCCTGACCCTGATGCCCGCAACATTGCTCAGTGAAGAACCGCTGACACTGACCAATGCGCCGCGCCTTAGTGACATCCGCACGATGACCGAATTGCTCAGATCCCTGGGTGCAGAGGTCACGTCGCTGCAAGGGGGTCAGGTGATCGCCCTGTCCAGCCATGGTGCGGTCAATACCCATGCGGATTATGATATCGTGCGTAAGATGCGCGCCTCCAATCTGGTGCTGGGTCCGCTTTTGGCTCGCGAAGGCCATGCCGAGGTGTCGCTGCCCGGTGGGTGTGCGATTGGGGCACGCCCGATGGACATTCACACCGATGGCCTTGCGAAAATGGGTGCAGAGATTGAACTGCGGGATGGCTATCTGCATGCCAAGGCCAAGGGCGGCAAGCTGCAGGGGGCGGTTGTCGACTTTCCCTTTGCGAGTGTCGGTGCGACCGAGAATATCATGATGGCCGCGACCCTTGCCAAGGGCACGACAGTGATCAACAACGCAGCCCGCGAACCTGAGATTGTCGATCTGGCAACCTGTCTGCGCGCCATGGGCGCACAGATCGACGGCGATGGGACCCAGAGCATCACCATTCAGGGCGTGGACAGTTTGCACGGTGCCACCCACCGTGTTGTCACGGACCGGATCGAACTGGGCACCTATATGCTAGCCCCGGCGATCTGCGGCGGCGAAGTGGAGCTGCTGGGTGGCAAACTAAGCCTTGTTGAGGCGTTCTGTGAAAAACTCGATGCGGCGGGTATTTCTGTGACAGAGACCAAAAGCGGTCTGAGCGTCGCGCGCAAGAATGGCCGCATTCGGGCGGTTGATGTCACCACCGAACCGTTCCCGGGTTTTCCGACTGATTTGCAGGCCCAGATGATGGCGCTGCTGTGCACGGCTGAGGGCACGTCGGTGCTGGAAGAAAAGATTTTCGAGAACCGCTTTATGCACGCCCCCGAACTGGAACGCATGGGGGCTGATATTGAGGTCCACGGCGGTACGGCAACGGTCAAAGGCGTCAAAAAACTCAAAGGTGCGCCGGTGATGGCGACCGACCTGCGCGCCTCTGTGTCTCTGATCCTTGCGGGTCTGGCGGCAGAGGGCGAAACCAAAGTGGCGCGCGTCTATCACCTTGATCGGGGCTATGAGCATGTCGTGGCCAAGTTGCGCGGCGTGGGTGCCAATATTGAACGGATATCCGAAAAATGACCGATGATGCACGTTTCGAAGATGGCCGCGAGGCACCGCTTAACCTGGGTGCGCTGGATAGCGATGATCTTGCGGTGATTTCCTCGCTCTCCCAGGATGCGGTTTTTCCGGCCTCCGAGATGCGCTGGCACCGAAAGGGCGCGCGGTTTGCGCTGCTGCTCAACCGGGTCCGCTGGGAGGATGATGGCAAAACCCGTCATGGCCCGGAACGTGTGCAATCGGTGCTGATGTTCAACAATGTGCGCGCCGTCGCCAGTCAGGGCGTGCCAAAGGGCGATGCCGACACCATTCTGTCCCTGCTCAGCATCACCTTTGAGCAGACCGATGCACCGTCCGGCCATCTTATCCTGACACTGGCAGGGGACGGTGCGATCCGGCTGGAGGTTGAGGCGGTTGAGGTGACGTTAAAGGATGTCACCAAACCCTATGTCGCCCCCTCGAAAAAGCTGCCGCATCACCCCGAATGATCCTGTCCTGACCTTTGTCTCTTTTTCTGGAGCATCCCGCCCCATGCCCGTAACTCTCGACGCCACAGCGACGGATTTTGAAGCCGCCTTTACCACCCTGCTGAACGCCAAACGCGAGGATAGCCCCGATGTGGATGCCGTCGTGGCAGATATCATTGCAGATGTCCGGGCGCGCGGTGATGCGGCTGTTATTGATCTGACCGCCAGGTTTGACCGGATCACCTTGACCTCAGACACCCTGCGCATCACGGGTAAAGAAATCGCCGACGCCATCAATGTAGTCACGTCCGACGACCGAACCGCCCTTGAATTGGCTGCCGCCCGCATCCGCTCATACCATGCCCGACAACTGCCTGAAGATGCGGAATGGACCGATGACGCCGGGGCCACGCTTGGTTGGCGCTGGACCCCGGTGTCGGCTGCGGGGCTTTATGTGCCGGGTGGCTTGGCAAGTTATCCTTCGTCCGTGCTGATGAACGCGATTCCGGCCAAGGTCGCGGGCGTGCCGCGTTTGGCGATGGTGGTGCCGACGCCGGATGGGGTGCTGAACCCGCTCGTCCTGATGGCCGCACATATTTCCGGTGTGGACGAGATTTATCGCATCGGCGGCGCACAGGCCGTCGCGGCACTTGCCTATGGCACCGACACGATTGCGCCCGTGGACAAGATCACCGGCCCCGGAAACGCCTTTGTCGCCGCCGCCAAGCGCCGTGTCTTTGGCAAGGTCGGCATCGACATGATTGCTGGGCCGTCCGAAATTCTGGTGATCGCGGATGCGGACAATGATCCCGATTGGATCGCCCTTGATCTGCTCTCTCAGGCCGAACACGACGAAAGCGCGCAATCCATTCTGATCACCACCGATGCGGGCTTTGGCCAAAAGGTCGCCCATGCGGTTGAAGAGCGGCTGAAAACCCTTGAACGCCGCGCGATTGCCGGGGTCAGCTGGCGCGACAATGGGGCGATCATCACCGTGCCTGACCTCGCCACTGCCGCCGCTCTGTCAAATCGGATCGCCCCCGAACACCTTGAACTGTGTGTGGCGGATCCAGAGGCGCTGAGCGGCCAAATCACCCATGCGGGCGCGATATTCCTTGGTCAATGGACGCCCGAGGCCATTGGCGATTATATCGGCGGCCCGAACCACGTGTTGCCAACCGCGCGCTCGGCCCGGTTCTCGTCTGGCCTGTCGGTGCTGGACTTTATGAAACGCACGACACTGGCCCGGATGACACCTGATGCGCTGCGGGCCATTGGCCCTGCTGCTGCGCGACTGGCCACATCTGAAAGCCTTGAGGCGCATGGGCTAAGCGTCACTGCCCGCCTTGATAAGCTCAATTGACGGCGTCATGCCCGTGGCGCATCCACATGTGCAGCCTGAATGAGACAATGACGGCCTGACTTTGCTCAGGGCAGTACCGCGATTGATCAAAGAGAGCGGCTAGGCTAGACAACCCGGAACTACAACCAACTGCCTCACGTGTTCAAGAGTGTCGCCCTATGTCCCGCATCACCCATATCGCCCTAGATGACGCGAACCTTCCGCCGCCCACGCCCGAGATCGAGCAGGAGCGCAAGGTGGCCATGTTTGACCTGCTGGAAGACAATACATTTGTCCTGCCCTCACGTGACGACCGCGCGCCGCTGCAAGGCCCATATCACCTTGGCCTGTCGATCCGCGACAAACGTCTGGTGTTTGATGTGAACACCGAAGACGCGGAAAAGGCGGCGGAATTCCATCTGTCGCTCGGGCCCTTCCGGCAGGTTGTGAAAGACTATTTTCAGATCTGCGAAAGCTATTTCGACGCGGTCAAGAAACTGCCACCCAGCCAGATTGAAACCATCGACATGGCCCGGCGCGGCATCCACAACGAAGGCAGCCGGGTCCTGCAGGAACGCCTTGAAGGCAAGGCCGAAATTGACGCAGACACCGCACGCCGCCTGTTCACCCTGATCTGCGTTCTACACTTCGGGGGCTAAGCGTGACGCAAGAATTACCTCAATCGGTACTTTTTTGTTGCGATTACAACGCTGTCCGGTCCCCCATGGCCGAAGGGATCATGAAGAAATTCTATGGCACCGATACCTATGTGCAATCGGTCGGGGTCAAGAATGATCTGGAGATTGATGGGTTTTCCATCGCTGTCTGCGCCGAAATGAATGTCGAACTCAGCCGTCACCGATCGCGCAGTTTTGACGAGATGGAGCAATGGGGCGACGACCTGTCATCCTTTGATCTGGTGATTGCGCTCAGCCCTGCCAGCCAGCGCCGGGCGTTGGAACTGACCCGGTTTTTTCACCTGACCGTCGAGTATTGGCCGATCCTCGACCCCACTGGCCTTGGTGACAACCGCGAGGCCAAACTGGTCCAGTTCAGGGCCGCGCGTGATCAGATCGCCGGCCGGTTGATCGAACGGTTCGGCCCGCCGCTTGAGACGGGCTGACAGGGACTGCGCTTAATACTCAGACGTTGCCGCAGGATGCCGCCGCATTTTGTCCAAATTCTTTCCACGCCAGCCAAAAGCGTTCATTGCTGGCATTTTTGGATTGCCGAATTTCCTGCGCCTTATGCGGGTCTTTGAATAACTGGACACCGCGCCGCTGATCCCCGGCATCCAGGGACTGGTCTGCCACGGCCTGCACACAGCCGCAGCGCGCGGGCGTCGCCGCCTTTCGATTGGCGGACACACAGGCCCGGTGAATGGGCCCTGTCGCAAACAGCACCGGTTGCGGGTAATAGCCGCGATTTGCGTTGCCGCTGGAATAGCGCGATCCGCCCCCACAGGACGCCAGACTGACCAGCGCCACAGATGCCACAATAATTCGTATCATTTTACTGCCTCGTGTCACGTGGACCTATGGGGTTTGCCCCTTGGTGGTCCGGTTCTGCTTGTGCGGGAGTATGCCGGATTTGCGGGCAGGGGGCAATTCACGTTTGCATTCGGGGGCACGTCTCGCGCACCCCCGGATGGCAGGGATCAGAATTTCCAGCGTGCCCCGACAAAGGCAACGTCGATATCTTCGATCTGTGGCCCTGCGTTTTCAAATTCAAAGCGGCGATAACTGGCATAAAGTTCCACCCCATAGGCATCCAGCTTTTGTACCGCTGCAATGCCATAAGAGGTCGATTCCGAACCCGAGGTCTGGAAATCATCGCCTTGATAATAGTCCAAGGATACGGCGGTTTCTCCGAAGGCGAACCAATCGCGCTTTAGGCCACCTTTGACATAGACGTAATTGTCGTCGCCCTGTTGTTGACGTCCGCCCGCAACCGCCAGATTGAGGCCCGTTGGCTCATGCAGGATCGCCACCGACCCCAGCAGCAATTCCTCTGCGCTGTCACGAATTGAATAGCCGAGCCTGCCAGCAACTTTATACGCGCCATAGTCTTTGTCGTACTTCAGTCCGAGGTCGTAAAATTCGCCATCATTGCCGCGTGCAAGGACTTCCTCACCTGCGGAAACGGCCAATCCAAAACCATTGTAGGTTGGGGTGTCATAGCGAACGCGGAAACGCCGTGATCCATCAAATGCACTAAACGCATTGCCAACTGTTGTGCCCGCATTGGCACCAGTGGACAGGCGAAACTGCTGTGACCCTGCCTGATCTTGCAACGAAGAATAGGCGATCACACTGGTACCTGAAAAATCGGCTTCTGCTGAACCGTCCGTGGCGATGCTGCCCTGACCGATTGAAAATGTCCCGATATTGGGCGTCTGATAGATGAGTTCGAATTTGCGAAGGTCGGTGCGGCGAAAGTTCTCTTTGAAATCGTCGTTTCCGCGGCTGATGCTGCTGGATCCGGTCAATCCCAGTGCGGATTCAAAGTGCAGCCTGAATTCGCCACCGTTGGAGAGACCTTGTTTGTAGATCACTCCGACGCGGCTGTTTGAATTGTCGTTGTCCGTGAAGGCGCTTTCTGAGCCAAAGCCGTCATCGACACTGATGATGCCCAGGTTCAACTGACCGTAAAAATCGATGCTCACGCCCGTTTCCTGGGATTGTACTGCGAAGGGCAGGCTCGCTGCGATGACGGTGCCTGCAACTGCGGGGAATATAGTGGTTCGGGCCAAGGTCATATCCTCTCAATGATCCCGCACCCCGTCGGTGCAGGCTATGTAAGCAAGATAGGAACCAATTGGTTCACTTTGAATTGCACATTCGCTTGAGGTCCGTGCATCTGCGCACAGTGCGTATTCCAAACCGGCCCCACGAAAGCGTGAGCTTTTCAAGACGCGTCTTATGAAACCGGTCCCGATTGCAGGTCTTGCACCACTGGCCATCAACCACCTTGACCAACCCCCCAAACCGCATCATATCCCCTTCATGACACCACTTTCACACATCCGCAATTTCTCCATCGTCGCCCATATCGACCACGGGAAATCCACGCTTGCTGACCGCTTGATCCAGTCGACCAATACCGTGGCCGACCGCGACATGAAGGAGCAGATGCTCGATTCCATGGACATCGAACGCGAGCGCGGCATCACCATCAAAGCCCAGACCGTGCGGATCAATTATACCGCCGACAATGGCGAGGATTATGTCCTCAACCTGATCGACACCCCCGGTCACGTCGATTTCGCCTATGAAGTCAGCCGGTCGATGCGCGCCGTCGAAGGGTCACTGCTGGTTGTTGACAGCACCCAGGGCGTCGAGGCGCAGACATTGGCCAATGTCTATCACGCGCTGGATGCGGATCACGAGATCGTGCCGGTGCTGAACAAGATCGACCTGCCCGCGTCCGAGTGTGACCGCGTGGCCGAACAGATCGAAGATGTGATCGGCATTGACGCATCCGAGGCTATCCGCGTGTCGGCGAAAACCGGTGTGGGCATCCACGAAACGCTTGAGGCTGTGGTGCACCGTTTGCCCGCGCCCAAGGGCACGCTTGATGCGCCTCTGAAGGCGATGCTGGTGGATTCGTGGTACGACAGCTATCTCGGCGTGATCGTTCTGGTCCGCATCATCGACGGTCAGCTGAAAAAAGGCGACAAGGTGCGGATGATGCAGAACGGATCGGTCCACCATGTCGACCGCATCGGTGTGTTCCGCCCGGCAATGACCGAAATTGACGTGCTTGGCCCCGGCGAAATGGGCTTCCTCACCGCCTCGATCAAACAGGTCCGCGACACCCGCGTCGGCGACACCATCACCCATGAGAAACGCGGCTGCGACAAGGCATTGCCCGGCTTCAAGCCTGCGCAACCCGTGGTGTTCTGTGGCCTCTTTCCCGTGGACGCCGCCGAATTCGAAGACCTGCGCGACAGCATCGAAAAGCTGGCGCTCAACGACGCCTCGTTCAGCTTTGAAATGGAAACCTCCGCCGCCCTTGGCTTTGGCTTTCGCTGCGGTTTCCTTGGCCTGCTGCACCTTGAGGTGATCCGCGACCGGATTGAGCGGGAATATGACATCAACCTGATCACCACGGCCCCGTCTGTTATCTATGACATCCACATGAAGGACGGCACGGTTGAGCAATTGCACAACCCCGCCGACATGCCCGACCTGACGTTCGTTGAGCACATCGAAGAGCCGCGCATCAAGGCGACGATTTTGGTGCCTGATGACTATCTTGGTGTCGTGCTGAAACTTTGCCAAGACCGTCGCGGTATCCAAATGGACCTGACCTATGCCGGGTCGCGCGCGATGGTGGTGTATGATCTTCCTTTGAATGAAGTTGTGTTCGATTTCTACGATAGGCTGAAAAGTGTTACCAAAGGGTATGCGTCATTCGATTATCAGATGATTGGTTACCGTCAGGACCATCTGGTGAAAATGTCGATTCTGGTGAACGATGAACCCGTCGATGCGCTGTCCACCATGGTGCACCGCGACCGGGCTGAGGCGCGGGGCCGTGCGATGGTTGAAAAGCTAAAAGACCTGATCCCACGTCACATGTTCAAAATCCCGATCCAAGCGGCAATTGGCGGCAAGGTGATCGCGCGCGAAACATTGTCCGCGATGCGCAAAGACGTGACTGCGAAGTGCTACGGTGGCGACGCCACACGTAAGAAGAAGCTGCTGGAAAAGCAGAAAGCCGGTAAGAAGAAAATGCGCCAGTTTGGTAAGGTGGATATTCCGCAGGAAGCTTTCATATCAGCCCTCAAAATGGACAGCTAAAAGCTGTTCAATTCGGGCTGAGATGAAAGACGGCGGGAGGCAGCGTATTGCAAAGCAATGCGCGTTCCCGCACGGGGAGGCGGGACGAAAGTTTTTCGTTGAATAGCGAGCGTAGGGTGGGTGAAACCCACGCGCACTCACAACCTTAACCGCCGCGCCACGTGGGTTTCACCCACCCTACGCCTCAAACCGTCCCAGCTTCACCTCTCGATGCACCGTCGAATATGGCCAATCAATTGCGCGCGCGACGAACCCATGTTTCACTGGGTTCCAATGGCAATATTGAACATGTGCCGCGAAATCCGCCTCGTCGCGAATGCAATGCTCCCAAAACCGCCGTTGCCAAATACCGCGTTCGCCTTTGCGGGCTTTGCTCTGGCTTACGTCGTCAACCTGCGGGCAATGACGCGAAAACGTCGCCTTGATCTTCTTCCATCGCACTGAGAAATCCGCATCACCTTCAGGTAAAGTCCATACCGCATGAAGGTGATCGGGCAATACGACCATCGCGTGACACGTCAAAGGATGTTCTGCGACTACGGACGCATAGGCGGATCGGAGCAAATCAATCTCGCGGGTCAACAAATCTGTGCCGCGGGCGGCCAGATTCACTGTGAAGAAATAGGTGCCTCCGGGCACGTACATGCGGCGATATCGGCTCATACATCGAAATTGCGGGAATATGGTTAATTAATTGTATCGTGGATTTCACCCACCCACCCCACTTGACCCAAATCAAAGTCCACCCCCCACACCGCCTGCTATCCGTCCTTTCAAACCCTCCACCGCCGAAAGGACCGAAGCCATGTTCCGCCTTGCCTCCATGCTCTATTCCATCATCGCCACCTCGCTTGCCGGGGCGGGGGTGATTGCCGTGTTGACCATGGGACACGTCAGTCTGATCCCGATCCTTGGGGCCGCAGCCGTTGGGGCGGTCGTCGCGCTGCCTGTGGCGTTCTTGGTGGCCAAGCGCATTCTGCGCTAAGGGTGGGTCGAGGCAACGGGGACATCTCACCGGTTCCGCTGCCTGCACCTGCCGCAAGGGTGCCGCCCTTGCGTGATCTGATGCAAAAAGGTGGCCACCGCAGTCTGCCCCAACCCGCGCAAATTCTTCCCCCCATAACCCGCCCCACCTAAACGCATTTTCCCTTTTATCCACCAGTTACCCACAGGGGAAACCCCAGTAAATTCAACACCTTATCCACAAGAAATTTCGCTTACCTGCGATTTTTCTGTTGCGCGACTCACCTGCCGTGCGCAATCTGATCTCACCGTTCCAGCGTTCTTAGAACAAAGGAGTGGACGCAAAGGCCCCTAAGGGTGGTGGCGTTTCGGGATAGGCTCTTCGGGGTCAGGCTCGGTTCGCAAACTCTCTCAGGATGCAGGTCGGATCGTGTGGGTCTGAAAGGATCATGGCGAAAGGGCGGTATCAACAGGGTTGGCGTGGGGGACAGTTGGTTTTCGGATCAGCAGTCTCGGAGACGGGTGGCAACGCCCCGATCAAGCTGGGCCGAAATATCGCCCTCTGGGGGGATGATAGGTTCAAGAAGGCGTCAGGTTGGAGAGGATTTCGGTCCAAACCCCTGGCGCCTTTTCCCGTTTCAGAGCGGCATTTCCTTATGCATGGGGGCAGGCCGCTTTTGGTGTGCCGCCTGCGCGACAAAGCAATTGCAGATCGCCGGTACCCGCCCTACACCGATCCCATGACATGCCCCCTCTGCGCCACACCCGACACACCGCTGATCACCACTGCCGTGCCCGGTGGTCCTGCGGATGCCTCCGCCGACATCTGCGGCATCTGCGCCGATCTACTCGGCAATCCAAATCCTGACCATTTCCGCGCCCTTGCCAGCACCATGTGGTCCGAAGACCCGGCCATTCAGGTGCTTGCCGCGCGCACGCTGGCCCAGATTGCTGAGCCCTGGGCCAATGACCTTGCCGATCAGCTGTACCTTGATGATGACACCCGCACGTGGGCCGAAAATGTCCCGGATCAGACCGAGCACAAAGACAGTAACGGCCAGCCGCTGGTCAGTGGCGATACTGTGGTGTTGATCAAGGACCTGCCCGTGAAAGGCGCAGGCTTTACCGCCAAGCGCGGCACCGCGGTGCACAAGATCAGCCTTGTTCAGGACAACCCCGCCCATATCGAGGGGCGCGTCGAGGGCCAGCGGATTGTGATCCTGACCGAATTCGTGAAAAAGCGGTAGCCCCATCGACAGCCGGGGTGCTGATGTGGGACACTTGCCGCACATCCCCATTGGTCCCGCAAACTGACGGGATACCGACAAGATACCGACGGAGTACCGATATGCCAAACCCTTGTATTCTTTGCGTCGCCATCACCGGTTCCGTGCCGACCAAAGCCGCCAATCCGGCGGTGCCGATCAGCATCGCGGAACAGATTGAATCGACCCATGAGGCGTTTGAAGCAGGTGCCTCCATCTGCCACGCCCATGTGCGCAACGCTGATGAAACGCCGTCGTCGGACCCCGAAAAATTTGCAGCCTTGCAAGAGGGGGTCAGCAAACATTGTCCGGGTATGATCATCCAATTCTCCACCGGGGGCAGGTCTGGTGCCGGGCAGGAACGGGGTGGTATGTTGTCCTTGCGGCCAGACATGGCGTCGCTCTCTGTCGGCTCCAACAACTTTCCCACGCGGGTTTATGAGAACCCGCCACAGCTGGTGGATTGGCTGGCGTCCGAGATGCGTCAGTATGAGGTAAAGCCCGAGATTGAGGCGTTTGATCTGTCCCACATCCACAAAGCGGCCGAAATGAACCGCGATGGACGCATTCCGGGGCAATTGTATATTCAGTTTGTGATGGGCGTGAAAAATGCCATGCCCGCCGACCGCGAAACCTTTGATTTCTATATCAAAACGGTCAATCGTCTGGCACCTGATGCGCAATGGTGTGCTGCTGGTGTTGGTCCCAATCAGATCGTGCTGAACGACTGGGCAATTGCCGCAGGGGGGCATGCGCGTGCGGGTCTGGAAGACAACGTGCGGATAAACAAAGACACCCTTGCGCCGTCAAATGCGGCCCTGATCAAACGGGCGGCGGACCTTTGCGAGGTCTACGAACGCCCCGTTGCGACGCCCGCACAGGCGCGTGAAATTCTGGGGCTGCGGCCTGGCTAAGGCAGTGCAGCGCGCAGATCGCATGGCAAAGCACCACCTTCCAGCAAGATCGACAAACATGCGCGGGTGAACTCCCATATCGCGGCATCATGCACCAGATGATGGGTGAGAAACCCAAGCGGTTCGGTGGCGTCGGCCCGCCCCTCGCGGCGGTCGGTCAGCACTTGAACGAGGGCCGCTATCTGCAGCTCAGGTGACACCAGCCCCCCGCCAGCGCGCCAATGGACCGGGTCCATATGCGTGTTGATCTGGACCAATCCGGGCGCTGCAAGCCGAGTGACGCGCGGTGTATAGGTGGACAGGGCGACATAGCCTTGCAGAGGCAACTGCGCGACAATGCCCGCATCAATCCGGTTCCAGGGTGGCACAAACATTGGCAATAGGGCGTTGCCAAAAAGCCCGCGCAAACGGGTCAGGCCCGCGGCAGTCTCCGTTTGCGCTTGCGCCCGCGGGTGACCAAACTCGGCTTTCTTTTGTCCGTCCGGGGCGTGATTTTGATGTGCCCATCCGTGGACCACCGGAATGGCCCAGGGCGTGGCGGCACAGGCATCAGCCAATGTTTGTTTTGCTGGTTTCGGGATCACCGCAACATGCACCGGCAGTGTCAAATCTTGCGCGATGTTCAGCAAGGTTTGCAACGCGGGTGTGTTTTCAACCGCATCATCATCGCGCCACCATAAAGGCAAGCTGCGGCCTTCATCGCGCCAACGCGCCAGTTCGGACGTCAGGGGGGACCAGTCTGTGTTCATTCCATCGCCTCACGGTGACGCGCGGTGAGCTTGACCGTCTCCCGTGCCCCGTTAAACCCGGTTTGTCGCGGGGCACGGCGGACGGCTTGCGTCACCTCCAATAGCGCCTGTGTCAAACGATCGGGCGACAAATCCGCGCTGCGCAGCACTGCGATGCCCGGCAATTTTGCCAAGGCGTCGGCCCGCAGACCCTGTTCAACCTCGCTGCCTGCATCAAAGGGGATGAACACCGCCGGACATCCGGTTTGCAATATGTCGAGCGCGGTGTTGTAGCCACACATCGAAACGGATGCGGCGGCGTGGTGCAGCATCTGCCGAAAGTCAGGGCGCGCAGGTTCAACGGTTACATTGGGAGGGGCAGCCCGCGCCAGAACCACACCGCGTTCGGCAGCATCAGCACCGCCGACCAGAATACGCCAATGGCGGTCGGGGTCCTGGCGCGCGGCTCCGACTGCAGCTGCGAAAATATGTGCGCCGACATCTCCTCCGCCGGCGCTGACGACCACCTCATTTGTGCCGCTGCCCCGGGGGTGCGGCGACGGTGCCGGGGGGGCCACAAAGCCGGTGTAATGCAGTTTCGGCGCAAGGGTTTCTGACACGGGCCAGCTTAGTTCGAGCGGTGTCACATCGCGGTCGGAATGGACCAAGACCATGTCATAGAAGGTGTCGATCAATTGATCTGCCAGAACCGCCTTTTTGGGTTTCGATGGCGGTGCCAGAATATCGCGGATGGACGCACAGATCAGCGGGCGGCGGGGCAGGTTGTGGGCGGCCTGTAACAGCGCCTCAAATTCAGCGCGTAATATTCGGCGGCCAAAGGGAAAAAGTTCGGTGATAAGAACATCGGGAGCCTGACTGGTAAGCTGACCCAACAGAGCGGCGATGCGGTCACCCATCATCGCGTCCGAGGCTGGCGCGCCCTGATCATCAAGCAGAACGGTGAAGTTGACCCCGTCAGAGCGCAGAGGCGGCAGTTGCAGAATTTGGACATCGCCGCGATCAAGCTGCGGTGCAGGCATGCCGCCCGATGCAATGGTCACGTTATGTCCAGACGTTTTGTAGGCGCGTGCCAGCGTCAGCGCACGGGCCAGATGCCCGGTGCCCAAAAGATGCGTGACCACGATCATGACGTTCATGGCAGTACCCTCATGGTGTGGTCTTTATCAAACGCACGGGTTCTGGATCGGCAGACCATCCATCCGCGCCAATATGCAAGATGAACAGCCGATTGCGCTTGATCTGAAATGGCGCGGGCCCGGCGAAATCCCACCCCATCGCCTGCGCCATCAGCACCCGCATAACACCAATATGGCAGACGGCGACCGCATCCTTTGTCAATTCTTCGGCCCAGGGGATCAACCGGTGCCGCAAGGCGGCAGGGCTTTCCCCGTTCGGCGGGGTATAATCCCACCCCCACTCCTCGATATCGCGAAACCCCGATGCAGGGTCGGCGCGCAGGATGGTACCCTGTTCCCCCTCCCAATCACCCCAGTTCATCTCGATCAGGGCGGGATCGGTTTTTGGGGCGCGGCCACTGACCAGTTTCGCCGTTTCAGCGGCGCGCAACAGCGGGCTGGACCACAGATCGGCCTGATCCCATGGGGAAGGCAATCGAAATTCAGACAATTCTGCGCGCGCATCGGTGTCCAGATCAACATCAGTGCGACCCTGAATGCGGCCCGCCCTGTTCCAGGGGGTATGGCCATGGCGCAAGAGGGCAAGGTGGATCATCGGGCAACTCCAGTCAGGGCCAACCCCTGTCGCAGGGTTTCGGCGGCGGCGTTCAAAAGATGATGTGCCGCGACGTGATTACGGGCGCGTTGACCTGCGGCCTTGCTTTCCTCTGGCGCATCAATGAACGCCATCAGCCGTTTTGCAAGGGCAGGGGCACCCGCATCTGGCGGGGGATAATCCCCCGGTGCCAACACCTCGCGCACGCCGGGGCGGTCTTGGGCGACCACCGGCACACCGGCTGCCTGTGCCTCAAGATAGGTCAGGCCAAAGGCTTCGTTCACGCCAGGCCAGAACAACAGGGACGCCGATTGAAAGGCGTGTTGCATTGCATCGGCATCGAGTGCGCCCAAAAATGTGATGGCCTGCCCAAAGGGAGCCATGAGCGCTTCCACTTGCGCACGCATTGCCCCGTCCCCGGCGATTTGCAGCCGCCATCTGTCCTTTGGTATCAGGGCCAAAGTCTCTGCAATGATCTGGTACGAGGCCAGCTTGTCACCGGGACGCATCATCGCGGCAACCAATATGGGACCTTGCAGTGTTGATCTCGGCGGCAGGTCATCGCGGTCCAGAAACGGGTGCAAATGGATCAGCCGCTGGCCCTCTGGTGCATCCCGGCGCAGCGTTTCGGCGTCTCGTTCCGTGAGGTAGAAAATCACATCTGCTGCATTTGCCGCCGCCTCTGCCGCTTTGGCAAACGTGGCCCACGGGCCTTGCAGACGCTTGCGCGCGCGGCTGGTCTCAACTTGCAAATAGGGAATGTTCAGGCCCCGCGCGACCGCTGGCCCGATCAGGTCCGGGGCCTTGTAGTAGTTGTGATAGCTGACCCAGGCGTGCCACCCCGCCGCGCGTCCCTGTGCAATCAGCCGCGTAATTTCGAGCGACGCCTTTTGCATCAGCCCGTGCTGCACCTGCGCATCGCCTGTCCCATCACGGGTCCGCAACGTGCTGGCCAGCGTCACCTCGGCACCAATGTGTTCAAGCGCATGGATCAATGCGCGGCCCATGGCGCGGTCGCCCGACGGCGTATCATGAACGGGTGGTTTGAGCGGCGCGTAAAAGGCAAGCCGCATCAGCCTGCCCCGTTGAGCATTTGCGTAAGCCGACGAGAGAGGCGTGCGATCCCCGGTGCCATGGTGAATTCGGACGAGAGCCGTGCATAAGCCTTGTCCGCCATCGCGGGACCAAGGGCAGGGTCATCTGCAAATTGCATCATCGCCATGGCCAAAGCATCAGGGGCATCGTCGCTGAGCATCCCGTTCGTGCCGCTCTTTATAAATTCCGGAATTGCGGAAACCGGCGTGCTCAGGATCGGGAGCTTTTGGCTGGCGGATTCCATCAACACATTGGGCAACCCGTCGCGGTCACCATCTTGCGCCACCCGAGAGGGCAGCACGAAAAGATCACTGTCGCGCATTTGTGCGATCACCTCGGGCTGATCACAGGCCCCGCGCCAGGTGATGCGGGCATTTACCCCGGCGGCATCCGCGCGGGCGCGCATCTGCGCATCCAACGTGCCGCCGCCGATATGTGTCCAGTGCCAGTCGAGGGTTTCGGGCAAGAGCGCCAGTGCGTCGATCAGGTTATCAAACCCCTTCTTTTCGACCAGCCGTCCGACTGACATCATCCTGAACGGGCTGTCTTTGGCACGCAATTCTCGTGAAGGCGGTGCTGGAAACCGGTCCAGATCTAGCCCGTGATAAACCAGATCAACGCGGGCCGGATCATCCGCAAGTTTCTTTAGATGTGCAGCGCCAAATCCGGTGCAGGTGACCCCGAACGCCGCACCATGGCTGGCCGCAGACAGCTTTTCGCGCAGCTCCCATTCGGGTGACGTCCAGATGTCTTTGGCGTGCGCCGAAAAGGACCAGGGCAGACCGCGCAGGATCGAGGCATATCGCGCGACAGAGGAAGGCGTGTGCAGAAAATGCGCATAGATCCCCGCCACATCAGCGGGCAGTTCTGCGGCCATTACACAGGCCTGCCCCCAACGCCGCCGCCGGTTGGGGGTATCGTCGCGTGCCACATCGGCCCTATAGGCCGCCGCAGCCGCATCAAACCCCGGCAGATCAACGGCCATGCCCATCGCCTGCGCCACCCGTCGCGGTTCATCGCGCAGATATTCTGGCAGGTAACGCACCTTTGCTGTCAGGCGGTCATGCAGGGGATGTGTCTTGGTGTCGGTCGGGTGACGCAGGGACCAGATGTCAAAGTTCAGACCGGCTTGCTGGAGGGCGACGAGTTCCTGCGCGATGAATGTCTCAGAAAGACGCGGCCAGCCTTTGACGACCACGGCAAGCGTCCCTGCGGTCATTGACCCTCGGCCCCGTTCATCAACATCTCTGCCCGCTTTTTCACAACCTCCAATCCATCAAGCAGGCCGTTTGCCCCTGCTTGGGATGGTTTGCTCTGGTTGGGCAAATTGCGGATCGCGTCAATCATCGCGTCGGTGGTCAGGCCATCGCGGGTTTCATCCAGCATCCGCACCAACCCCAATTGTTCGGCACGGCTGGCCCTGATCCACTGTTCCAACCGCGGCACGATGCGCGGCACGATCACCGCGCGCTTGTCAAACGACAGAACCTCGCAAAACGTGTTGTAGCCGCCCATCGACACGACACCTTCGGCCCCGGCAAAAAGCGATTCAATGCGACTGTCAAACCCCACGGCGGTGACCCTGCCGTTCAACTTGGCCACCCGGGCGTCAAACGCATCGCGCACGTCACCGGACAGGAACGGCCCATAGACCAACAAGGCGTTCGGCGATAAATCCGGATCCTGTTCATAAGCTGACAGAACCAGCGAAACCATCGTTGCACCATCGCCGCCGCCGCCCGGCGTGATCAGCACATAAGGATCAGTTGGTGCATCGGCCTCATCCGTGACCTCGCGGCGCAAATACCCTGTCCAGTGGATGCGGTTGCGCAGTTCATCCGACATTGGCAAACCCTCGGTCGGGTCATAGATATCGCGCACGCCATAGACCCATATTTCGTCATAGAGGTTCTCGGCCGCTTGCAGGGCCCCTTTGCGTTCCCATTCGGCGGTCAGTACTTCGGGTTCATCCAGCACATCACGCAGGCCCAGAACGGTGCGGGTGCGCCCACGCAGACGCAGCCACTCAAGGGTTGGCAACAGCTCGCCCCGAAATCCGGTGGGTTCCTTGTCGACGATCAAAAGGTCGGGTTCGTATTGTTCGATGGCGGTCTGGATCAGCCCGGCCCGCAGCGACGTGGTGTCGTCGATATCAAGGCCAAGCGTCTGGCTTACATAGCTGCCGTCGGGCAGTTTGGTGACACCGGGCAGACGAATGTGATCGACCCGTTCGGGAAAGGTAAACCGCCCCGCAACTGGTGAGCCTGTAAGAATGATCGCTGAGGTGTCGTCGTTGTCTTCCGTCAATGCCGTTGCCAGGGCGCGCGAACGGCGCAAATGGCCCAGCCCAAACGTGTCGTGGCTATAGAACATGATCCGGCGCGATGCTGATCCTGCCCTGTATTTCCGTGTCCCGGTCTGCCGCATAAATTTCACCTATTCCCGGGTCGGCCTAGAGCCTCAGGTCGCTGCCTGATTTCCCAAATAATCCTTTAATATCGTATAGCACCGCACCGGGTTTTCCCAAGGCACGGATCGCATCATTGCCCATCTCGACATATTGGCGATGCCCGACGGCAACGATCCCGGCACCGTAGCTGCCGTTTTGCGGTGGACCGACAGCGTTGACACCGTGTTCGTTGGTCAGGCGGGCCGGGCCAACCCATGGATCATGCGCATCGACTGAGATCGATTGGTCGGCATCACCGGGATTTACCCGTTCGGGGCCACTGATAAAACGCGCCGCGCTTGTTGCAACGGAGGTGTCGGACACCTCAAAACCAGTGCGGTCCGCGGCAAGCTCCAGTGGCAGACCGACATAGCCCCGACCCAGCATGGCGATGCGCTGTTTTGGCTGAGAATTCAGGGCGTGCTTGGCCAATATCGGATCCTTGGTTTGCGATGTCTAAGGCGGCCCAAATGGGGTGCTTTTCGCTATGGCACAGATCGTTGCGGCTTGCAAAACACTGCACGCAATGGTGATCGTTTGGTACCTTGTGGTCGTTTCGCGGCAATTGCAAAGCTTCTGGGGCTGACATACCGTGTTGCGAGGTCTATCGGGCCGCTTTTGGGAATATACATGCGCGCGCTTATTTTTTGTTTCTTTGCCTTGTTGATGTCGTTGTCACATCTGCCGACCAGCGTTGCAGCGCAAAGCATGGGGGCCATTTTTCCGGGCGGATCGACGGTCGAAACGGCGAATACCCCGGCGCAGACCATCGAAGAAATCATGCGTCAGGCCAAGGAAAGCGGCATTGGTGTTGTCGTGATCGACAGCGACGGCAATCTGCGGTCCCAGGCACCCTTGGTTGAAGATATCGCAGTTGTTGAGAGCGAGCCGGAGCATTCCGCGCTGATGAAAATGCAAGACAGCGCGATCAGGTTCCGGGGCGCGCTGGTGGAGCGTTTGCTGCAATTGCCGGACGCATTTCGGGAAGTCTTGTATATTCTGCGCGCAGCAAGCCCGGACGGGACCTTGTGGGCTTTTGGCAAGGCGTTGTTCTACAGCCTGCTGATGTTTGCCGCAGGTATTCTTGTGGAACGCGAGATCTACGGGAAACGTCTTGTAAAGCCGTTTGTGACGGCGCGCATCATGGATGATCCGCAGGGCTATTCCGAGAAAATGCCGTTTCTGATTTACCGATTTGTCCTGGGGGTCGTCGGGATATTGGTATCGATGGCCGTTGCTTACGTCTTGGGGTTTGCCATCTTTGGATCGCTCAACGATACCGCGATGCAGTTCACTGTTACCCTGATCAATATCGGCTATTTTGCCTGCCGTTTTGTTGCGGGTTTGTGGCGGATGATCCTGTCGCCTTATCTGCCGCAATACCGCATTCCGGCATTGAACGATCACGATGCAAAGCGGTTGCACCGATGGTTATGGGCTTTGGCATCTCTTGATATTTGCGCCATTCTGTTTGGCCTTTGGATTGCAGAGCTGGGGCTGAATTATGATGTCTATGCCTTTCTGGCGTCCTTCATGTCGGCCTTTGTCGTCTTGATGAACATCCTGTTGGTTTTGGTGAACCGCAAGGCCATCGACACGGCACTGCGCCACGGCAAACCGTTGAATGAATGCAGTCTGGTGATCCGCATTTTGTGCTATATCTGGGCACCGGCTGTTGTTCTTTATGTGCTCTTTGCATGGTTCGCACTGACCTATGATCTGGTGCTGGCGAACCCAAGTTCGATCCCGCTGATTGCCGGGGCCTATGGCATCCTGATTTCCATTATCGTGGTTTACGGCGTCATCAACTATGTGATTGAGCGTGGGTTTTCGCGCGCCCGCGCGATCCGTCGTCTCAACGCCATCCGCGCCGAAGAACAGGCACAGGCCGCTGTGATGGCTGACGCAGATGCAGCGGCACCGGACCAGCCGGGCGACACGGAGCAAGACCTTGCCGCCGAAAGGGAGCACGCCCGTCTTGTCGCCGCGGAAGAAGAGGCGCGCGCCGCCATCGCACCGCGTCGCACCTTGAATTCCTTTGAAGCATTGGCGCGCCGGGTGGCCGGTATTCTGGCGTTTGTCGCGGGCATAAACGCGTTTTTCTACATCTGGGACAGCGACGGGGCCGAAATGGTCGAAAGCTATGCTGACCGGCTTTTGGACATCATGGTGATCATCTTTATCGGCTATGTGATCTATCACGCATTTCGCATCTGGATCGACACCAAGATCGAGGAAGAGGTCGGGGAAGAAGAAGAGGTCGAATTGGGTGCCGAGGGCGGCGGATCCTCTGCCACCAGACTTGCAACTCTGCTGCCGCTGTTTCGGAATTTCACACTGATTTTGGTCATCGTTTCGGTGTTGCTGATCATCCTGATGGAGGTTGGCGTCAACGTCGGGCCGCTTTTTGCGGGTGCGGGGATCGTGGGTATCGCCATTGGTTTCGGGTCACAGGCGCTGGTGCGCGATGTGTTTGCCGGGGCTTTCTTCTTGTTCGACGATGCGTTTCGCAAGGGCGAATATCTGGACGTTGGCGGGGTCAAGGGAACGGTTGAAAAGATATCGGTGCGGTCGTTCCAATTGCGCCATCACCTTGGCTATCTGCACACCATTCCGTTTGGTGAATTGCAGGTCATGACCAATTATTCACGTGACTGGGTGATCATGAAACTGCCCCTGCGCGTGACCTATGACACCGATGTCGAACGGGTTCGCAAGCTGATCAAGAACCTTGGTATCGAACTTCTGGATGATCCGGTGATCGGTGAGAATTTTATCCAGCCGCTCAAATCCCAGGGTGTGATTGAAATGCAGGACAGTGCGATGATCATCCGGGTCAAGTTCATGACCAAACCCGGCGATCAATGGCTGGTGCGCAAACGCGTGTTCGAAGAAATCCGGTCGCTTTTTGAACGCGAGAATATTCGCTTTGCACACCGCGAAGTGACTGTGCGTCTGGCCGATGCAAAGGTGGCCGACCTCAATGCGGATGAAAAACAGGCGGTTGCCGCGGCCGCACAAGCATCGATGGAGCAAGAATTGGCCGATGAGGATCAAGACACCGGTGATGACCGGTAGCGCATTGAATTGTTGGTCCTCAACGCTAGGTTTCTGTGTACCTTAACACAGGAGCATCACATGACCCAGACACGCCGCCATTTCCTTGCCACCTCTGCCGCCGCAGCCGGGGCAATCACCATTCTGCCCTATGCCGCGCGCGCCGCGGCCCATGCCAGCGATATGTTTGAAACAGCCGCAGGACCGATCAAGGTGCATCCTGTGGCTCATGCTTCGTTTGTGATGGAAACGCCAGTTGGCACCATCTATGCCGATCCGGTGGGTGAGGCGGCGCAATACGCTGATTTTCCAGACGCCGATCTGATCCTGATCACCCACGAACACGGGGACCACTATAACGCTGATACGTTGGCAGCTCTTGTGAAAGAGAACACGCAGATCATCACCAACCCCGCGGTGTTTGACATGCTCGCAGAGGGCGTCAAAGCAAATGCAAACGCAGTGGCCAACGGCGCATCGGCAAGTTTCAAAGAACTGAAGGTCGACGCGATCCCGGCGTATAACATCACCGAAGAGCGCAAGAATTTTCACCCGCAGGGCCGCGACAATGGCTATGTGCTGAACTTTGACGGGTTCCGTGTCTATATCTCGGGCGATACCGAAGACGTGCCGGAAATGCGTGCCTTGACGGATATTGACCTGGCGTTTGTCTGTATGAACCTGCCGTTCACCATGGACGCCAACGCCGCCGCCTCAGCCGTGTCTGAATTTGCACCGACATATGTCTATCCCTATCACTACCGCGGGCGGGATGGCGGGACGCAGGATCCGGCAGATTTTGCCAAGATGCTAAGCGGCGATACCGAAGTGCGCATGGGCGACTGGTACAGCTGATCCATGTGATCTCATGGGGGGCGTGACCCCCCATGAAACACCCTGGATACTCTGGGTCGCAAAAAGGCGTGACGCTGTTAATTCTTGTAAGGGTCAAGCGAGGCGCGCAAACCGTCCCCAAGGAAATTGAACGCCAGCACGACAACGATGATCGGCAGCATCGGGATGGCGGTCCACCAATAAATCTCGATGCTCGCAAGGTTTTGCGCGTCGTTCAGCATCACACCCCAGGACACCGCCGGCGCACGCAGACCCAGACCCAGGAACGACAGCGCCGTTTCTCCCAATATCATTGCCGGTATTGACAGCGTCGCGCTGGCAATAAGGTGCGACATGAAGTTGGGCAACAGGTGCTTGCGGATGACACGCGCTGGTTTTGCCCCCATCATCTCGGCGGCTTTGACGTATTCCTCTTCGCGCAGTGACAGGAATTTAGAGCGCACGGCGCGGGCAAGTCCGGGCCAGTCGAGAATGCCCAGAATAATCGAGATGATAAAGAACACCGCCACAGGCCCCCAGTTTGACGGCACCGCCGCTGACAGCGCAAGCCAGAGCGGCAATTCAGGGAGGGAGCGTAAAATCTCAATCGCGCGGTTGATGATCCAATCGGTCTTGCCCCCGAAATATCCCGCCATTGCGCCAAAGGTGATGCCCAGCAAGAATGATACCGTAATCCCGATGATCCCGACGGTCAGCGACAGTTGGGCACCATACAGAATCCGGCTGAATACATCGCGGCCCAGACGGTCAGACCCCCAAAGAAATATCGTCGCCCCCTTGGGTGCACAGACAAAGTGGATGTCAGACGGGATTATCCCAAAAAGATTGTAAGATTGCCCTTCGCAGAAAAACTCAAGCGGGGCAGGGCGGGTTTCATCGGTTGTATAGGTCCAGCGATATTGTTCCAGATCGGCCTTGGCGGTGATCGGATAGACATAGGGACCAACCCATTTGCCATCGTGCCACAGGTTGATGCTTTGTGGTGGCGCATAAAGGTAATCGGCGCTGCGCTCATTCGGGGTGTAGGGGGCGACAAACCCGGCGATCGGCAAGATCAGGTAGCAGATCAGCAGAAAAATGCCCGATACCAACGCCAGTTTGTGCCGCCGAAATTTGCGCCAGGTCAACAGCCATCCGGGCGCGTCCATTTCAGACCGTTCCGGTGCACTGATGTCTGTTTCATCCGTCCACGGTTCAGTATCGACAAAGCGGTTGGTTGGTTGTGTGCTCATGCGCCGCGGCCGCCGTATCTGATGCGCGGATCCAGCAGGACCAGCAACATGTCCGAGATCATCGTGCCGATCAGTGTCAGCAGCGCCACAAACATCAACACGAAGGCCGCCAGAAACTGATCCTGAGATTTGAGAGCGGCGAGCAAATATGGCCCAATGGTCTGCAGACCCAGGACCACCGACACCAGAACCGAGCCGGACACCATCGCGGGCAACAAGTTGCCAATGTCGGCGACAAACGGGTTAAACGCCATGCGCAGCGGGTATTTGGCCAACATCCGCGACGGCTTCATCCCTTTGGCGATGGCGGTTTCGACATAGGGTTTGCTCAGCTCATCAAGCATATTCGCGCGCAGGCGTTGCATCATTGCGGCGGCCCCTGAGGTGCCGATTACAAAGGTGGGCACGATCATGTGCAGCAAGATGGATTTCACCTTGGGCCAGGACATCGGCTCGCCCTCAAAAGCGGGGGCCATCAAGCCCCCGATGGGTAGGTTGAAATATTTATTGCCGTAGTAGAACAGGATCAGTGCCAGCAAAAAGTTGGGTGTCGCCAGACCAAGATACCCGACAAAGCCAGCGGTATAATCCACCCATGTTTCCGATCTGGCCGCGGCCAGAACCCCCAGGGGCAGCGCGATCAGATAGACAAACAGAACCGCCGCCAGATTGACCAGAACCGTCAGCCAAAGCGCATCGCCCACGATGTCACCGACGGGGCGGTCAAATTCAAAGGACCAGCCAAAGTCGCCCTGCAACAGTCCCGAAAAACCGTTGGGTCCAGGGGACATGCCAACCCAGATCAGGTATTGTTCCCACAAGGGTCGGTCCAGCGCATATTCCGTGCGCAGAAATTCCGCCTTGGCGACCCCTTCGGCCTGACCCGTGGCGCGCAGTTCTGCGATCTGGTTGCTGAGGTAATCACCGGGTGGCAGGTTGATGATGATAAAGACCAGGATCGACACCACCCACAGCGTCAGCAGCATCGTGAAAAAGCGGTAGACCGCATATTTGATGAACATCATTGGGTCACCTGCTGATGTGGTTCATCATAGTAAAACTCGTCGATGCGGTGGATGCCAAAATGCGCACCCGGATCAAAGGCCCATGTGCCTTGTTCAGGGACATTGCGCAGGTCTTTTGAAACGACAACCGGCTGCGGTGCCTGAGATAGAATGCCGATGCCATATTGCTGCTGGGCGTGAATGTGCAGCATTTCGCGCCAAAAGATATTGCGGGTCTTGTCATCATGTGCATGGTTCCAGCCGTCTAACATCGCCATCAGACGGATCGCTGCATTGTCGTCAGGTGCTTCGCCCAACTCGCCTGCCGTCTGGTAGTATTGTCCCCATTTCGGCCAGGCAAAAAATTCCTGATTTGTAGGTGCCAGATATTGCGGGGAGGTATCTGAGGTGGGCAATCCATTGTCCCAACCATACCAGATTGCGGCCATGCTGACCCCGGCATAGACGCGGTTGCGCAGGATGTTGCGGTCAAGCGGGCGCATAACAAGTTTGACGCCGATCTCGCGCCAGGTATCGGCGACAATGGCCAGCGCATTTTCGACCTCCTGCCGCTCGCCTGCGGTCTCGATGACAAATTCCATCGGACGGCCATCGGGCAACAGGCGGATACCTGTGGGGTCGCGTCCTGTCAGCCCCATTTCGTCCAGCAACGCATTGGCTTTGGCGGGGTAGTAGACCGACCACGCATAAAGATTGGTCAGATCATAAAACGGGCTGGTTTCCAGCGCGGTCATGCCCCCTTCTTTGGCCAGGCCAAAGTACAGGGCACGGTTGATCATTCGTCGGTCAATGCTCAGGCTCAGCGCGCGGCGGAACCGCACGTCGCGCATCACTTCGCGCCAGACGGGATCGGCGAAATTGAGGTTTGGATAGATCGCAATCTGGCTGGCGGCCCCATTGGCCCAAAGCAATGTGCGGTAATTGCCTCCGTCAGCCTCTCCCTTTTTCAGGATCGAAATGTCGGGAAAATCAAGGCCGCGCGCCTGCAGGTCTACTTCGCCTGCGTTTGCCTTGGCGGCGATCAGGCCGCCGCCGACAATCGTCATTTCCACCACGTCGATATAGGGCAATTGCAAGCCCTGCGCATCCACGCGGTGGTAGTAGGGATTGCGGACAAACAATTGCCGCGATGACCCGGTTGCGCTGGCGTTGATCCACGGTTGCAAGGTTGGCTCAGCCGGATTGTCATATTTGTACATGTTGTCGCGTTTGTTGTGCAGCGCTGCCCATGTCCGGACCCGGGCCTCACGCATCGCAGCCTTGAGCGCTTCGGGGTCCGCAAAATCAACATGGAATTGCTTGAGGTAATGCGCGGGCCGGTAAATGAATGGCGGGCTGGCCTGCGCCAGAAGTGCCACGAAATTCGGGTTTGGGTAGGGCCATTCAAACACGACCGTATGGGCATCGGGAAACGTCACCTCGCCGAGGCTGCCATCCACGAACATGAAGTCGGGCGGACCGGAGGGGGTCACCTCGTCGTTGTTGACGACGCTTTTCCACCAGTATTCAAAATCTGCCGATGTAAAGAGGGCCCCATCTGACCACCTGTGACCCGGACGCAGGTGCATGGTAAACTTGCGGCCCTCCTCGATCTCGATATCCCGCAGAATATCGGGATAGAGCGTATAATCAGGCGCGTACCCCACCAGCCGGGCATACCCGTAGACAACCATCTGCCGTACGTCTTTTGACCGCGACACAAGGGTGCGCAGGGTGCCGCCCTGTTTGCCCAATGTTCGGCCCTTTGCGGCCAGATCGACAACCAGTGGCATGTCGGGCAGGCGTTCGGCAATCGGGGGCAAGTCGCCGCGCTGAACCTCGCTCGCCCAGAACGTGGTTTCCTGATACGCGGGTTGTGCGACAGCGCAGGTTGACCAAAGCATGAGGAATATCAGCAGCTTACGCATGGCATCGCACCCTGTGGCCGGGATCAAGTTCGCGCAGGGCCGGGGCGGATGTCCCGTCAAACTGGAACATCTCAGGCCACTCGCCGGGCGCGCCGGCACCTTTTGCCACCAGATCAAGGTCGATTGGGCGCGACACATCCGGTTCCGGTTGTGCCGCGATCAGGGCTTTGGTGTAGGGATGCTGTGGATTGTAAAACAGCGTATCGGGGGGGGCCTGTTCAACGATCAGCCCACCGCGCATCACCGCGACCTCATCGGCGATGCGCGCGACCACGGCCAGATCGTGACTGATAAAAAGATAGCTCAATGACGCACGGTCGCGGATGTCCTCAAGCAGCGTCAAAATCTGGTCCTGCACAGAGACGTCCAGCGCCGAGGTCGGCTCATCACAGATCAGCAACTTTGGGTCCAGTGTCAGCGCCCGCGCAATCGACAATCGTTGCCGTTGCCCGCCGGAAAACGCATGTGGATAGCGGCGCATCATGTCAGGGTCCAGACCGACCCATCTCAGCATTTCGGCGGCCTTTTCGCGACGGTCCGATGTGCTGCCTATTGCGTGAATGTCCATTGGCTCTGTCAGGGCGTCGCGCACCCGCATGCGCGGACTGAGCGAAGAATAGGGGTCTTGAAAGACCATTTGCGCCTCGCGCTGAAATGTGCGGCGCTGGTCAGGTGACATTGCATGAACGGGAATGCCCTTGGCCCCTTTGGACGGGCAGAATATCACCTCGCCGCCCGGATCAGGGCGTTCTGCCCCCAAGGCCACCCGCGCGCAGGTCGACTTGCCCGATCCGCTTTCACCGACGATGGCCAGGGTCTTGCCGCGTTCAACCTGCACACTCACTTCGCGACAGGCCGTTATGATCTGGGGTTTGCGCCATCCGCCCGCCCGCATGGTATAGGTCTTGGTGACGTTTTTGAGGTCCAGAATAACATCATCATGGGCCATCGGACGTGCAGGCGTGGCCACCTCGGGGATTTTCGGTGCCGCGGCAAACAGTTTTTTGGTATAGCCATGTTCGGGGGCGCCCAGCACCTCCTCTGCGCTGCCGCTTTCCATCACCCGGCCCTTGTTCATCACAACAACATGCTCGGCCATATTGGCCACCACACCCAGATCATGAGTGACCAGAATAACGGCCATTCCTGTATCCGCCTGCAGGGTGTTGATCAGCCCCAAAACCTGCGCCTGAGTGGTCACATCCAGCGCTGTTGTCGGTTCGTCAGCGATCAGCAGATCGGGTTTCGCCACCATCGCCATTGCGATCATTGCGCGCTGGCGCATGCCACCCGACATCTCGAACGGGTAGCTGCGCCACGTCCGTTCCGGGTCGGGGAACCCCACATGATCAAATTCCTGCAACACACGTTGCTTTGCCTCGGACCGGCCCATGTCGCGGTGCAGGCGCAACACCTCTGCGACCTGATTGCCAAGCCGGTGCAGCGGCGACAGTGACCGCATCGGTTCCTGAAAAATCATCGAAATACGGTCGCCGCGGATCTGGCGCAGGACCTTTTCGGGTGCCTTCAACAGATCGACCGATCCTGATTGGCCCGCAAAAGAGATGCTGCCGCCGCGCACCTGCGCCACGCCCGGCAAGATGCGCAGCACACTGCGGCAGGTCAGCGTTTTGCCGGACCCGCTTTCGCCGACCAGGGCCAGCGTTTGCCCGGCAGAAACCGAAAAGCTGACGTTGCTGACGACAGGCGGCGCATTGCCAAAGCCAATCGTCAACGCATCTACATCCAGCAAAGGGCTCATCTTTGTCCTGTCGATCAGGGTACTTTTCTTGTTCACTCTCAGTGAAGCCGATTTATGTCGCAGCGTCTAGGCCACTGCTCTATTAATCCCGCGTCATCACCCCCATGTAGGGCGTAACCCGCAAAAGACAGGAACATTGTCATGAGCCGACTGGATATCTTCATCAACCGAATGGTGTCACAACGCGCCTGCCTGAACCACGCTGCCGCTTTGACCGCGCAGATGGACGGCCCGATCTTTGAGTTGGGGTTGGGCAATGGGCGCACCTATCATCACATGGTCGAGATCATGCCGGATCGTGACATTTACGTCTTTGAACGTGCAGTTGCCTCGAACCCCGACAGCACCCCGCCGGATGATCGGCTTATGTTGGGCGATGTATACGAAACGCTGCCTGCTGCGTTGCGCCGTTTTGGCCCGACAGCATCGCTGATCCACGCGGATCTTGGCGGTCATGACCTTGCTAAAAACGATGCGTTCGCGCGCGCGATTTCGCCGCTGGTCGAACCGCTGCTCGCCAAAGGTGGGTTGATGGTCTCAAGCGACAAGATGTATTTTGACACGTTGCGCGACGTTGCCCTGCCCGATGATGCGGTGCCGGGGCGTTGTTTTATCTATGGCCATTAAGGCGGCGTGAATATGACCCTGCGGCACACAATAAATTTCCCGTAAAACGGTGCGGGCAGGGTTTTAACTCCGTACCGGATCGCACATGCTGTCGCCGAATGACGTGCAGGTATCCGGGGGACAAAAATGGCCAGTCAGACGCAGGACAAGATCGCCTATCACCGGCAGGGCGACATTGCGGTTCTGAGAATTCAGAACCCGCCGGTAAACGCTTTGTCACACGCCGTGCGGCAAGGTCTGATGGCCCAGATGGACCGCGCCGAAGCAGACGATGGCGTGCGCGCCGTGCTGATCGTGGGCGAGGGGCGTGCGTTTATTGCAGGCGCTGACATCACCGAATTTGGCAAGACCCCGCTTGAACCGTGGTTGCCCGATGTGTGCAACAGGATCGAGGCATCACCGCTTTTGGTCGTCGCCTCCATGCATGGCGTATCGCTGGGTGGCGGGTTGGAAGTTGCCCTGTCCGCGCATTACCGCATCGCCCAGCCAACTGCGCGGGTGGGCCTGCCCGAAGTCCATCTTGGCCTCTTGCCCGGTGCTGGCGGCACGCAACGTTTACCGCGGCTGATCGGGGTTGACCGGGCATTGGATGCGATCACGACGGGGCGTCACATTCAGGCACCAGAGGCGCTTGAGATGGGCATCATCGACAAGATCGAAGAAGGTGATCCCGAAACCGTCGGGCTGGCTTATGTGCAATCACTTTTGGCAGATGCGGCACCGCGCCGCCCGATCAGCGAAATGCCCGGCCCGGCCCCGATCGACTGGGATGCGACCTATGCTGCAACGCTCAAGAAAGGGCGCGGTCAGATCAGCCCGGCCCAGGCTGTGCGCGCCGTTCAGGCCAGCGCCGAACTGCCGTTTGACCAAGGCATGAAAGCTGAGCGGCAAATGTTCATGGACCTGATGAAGACCGATCAACGTCAAGGCATGATCCATGCATTTTTCTCGGAACGGGCGGTCAGCAATCTGCCCGAACTTAAGGGCATCGCGCCGCGTGATCTGAAAGCCATCGGGGTGATTGGCGGCGGGACCATGGGCGCGGGCATCGCCACGGCGGCGCTCTTGGCGGGTTTCGACGTTGTGCTGATCGAGATGACCGATGACGCAGCGGTCGCCGCCAAAGACCGCATTGCGGGCAATCTGCAGGGTGCCTTGAGGCGCGGCAAGATCGACCAGGGCAAATTTGATGCCTTGACCACGAACGCGCTGCGGGTGTCCACGGCCTACGACGACCTTGCGCAGGCTGATCTGGTGGTCGAGGCAGTGTTCGAGGATATGGACGTCAAAAAGCAGGTGTTCGGTAAACTCGATGCAGTGTGCAAACCCGGTGCGATTTTGGCGAGCAACACCTCGTACCTTGATGTGAACGAAATTGCGGCCAGCACATCCCGGCCTGCCGATGTGATCGGGCTGCACTTTTTCTCGCCCGCGCATGTGATGAAGCTGCTTGAAGTGGTCGTTGCGGATCAGACCGCGCCCGACGTGGTGGCCACCGGCTTTGCGCTGGGCAAAGCGTTGGGCAAGGTCAGCGTGCGTGCGGGCGTCTGCGATGGTTTCATCGGCAACCGTATCTTGGCGCGTTACCGGACGGCGGCGGATCACATGGTTCTTGATGGCGCATCGCCCTATCAGATTGACGCGGCCCTGACGGATTTTGGGTTTGCGATGGGGCCTTTTGCGGTGGCTGATCTTGCCGGGCTCGACATCGGCTGGGCCACTCGCAAACGCAAAGCGCCGGACCGCCACCCGGATGAACGGGTGCCGACCTATATCGACCGCCTGTGCGAGCAGGGGCATTTTGGCCAAAAGACCGGTCGGGGGTACTACATCTATGAAAAAGGCAAGCGTGGCGGGGTGCCGAACCCTGAAATTGCAACGCTGATTGCCGATGAACAAGCGGCCCTTGGCATCACACCGCGCACCTTCAGCGATGCAGAGATCGTACGCCGGTACATGGCCGCGATGGTTAACGAGGCGGCAAAAGTTGTGGGCGAGGGCATTGCGCGCCGTCCACTGGACGTCGATATGACCTTGCTCTTTGGCTATGGCTTTCCGCGCTTTTGGGGCGGGCCGCTGAAATGGGCCGACCTGCAAGGCCTGCCCGCGCTGCTTGCCGATATTGAGGCCTATGCCAAAGACGACGCGTGGTTCTGGCAACCCGCACCTTTGCTGAAAGAACTGGTGGCCACGGGCCGCACCTTTGATGATCTGAACAAGGAAGCTGCATCATGAAACAAGCTGTCATCGTCTCTGCGGCCCGCACGGGTCTTGCAAAATCATTTCGCGGTTCATTCAACATGACCCATGGCGCGACCATGGGCGGTCATGTGGTTGAACATGCGGTGAAACGTGCGGGCATTGATCCGGGCCTTGTCGAGGATGTGATGATCGGCTGCGGTTTCCCTGAACATGCAACCGGCCAAAACATCGCGCGTCAGATTGCACTGCGTGCGGGCCTGCCGGTGACGGCATCGGGTTTGACGGTCAATCGTTTCTGTTCAAGTGGTCTGCAAACCGTGGCGATGGCCGCCAACGCAATCTGTCAGGAAGGCGCAGGGCCGATGGTAGCAGGCGGGGTCGAGAGTATTTCGATGGTTCAGCCACATGCGAAGACGGTCAAGGAAGCATGGTTGGGCCAGCATAATCCAGACGTCTACATGAGCATGATTGAAACGGCGGATGTGGTTGCAGAACGCTATGGCGTGGACCGCGCGTATCAGGATGAATACGCGCTGCGCAGTCAGCAATTGATCGCCGCAGCCCAGGCAGCCGGAAAATTTGATGATGAGATTGTGGCCATGCAGACCACCATGGGTGTGCAGGACAAAGAGACCAAGGAAGTCACGCTGCGCAGCGTCACGGTGGATCGCGACGAGTGCAACCGCCCGCAGACCACGCTTGAGGGGTTGGCAGGTCTGAACCCTGTCCGCGAGGATGGATCGGTTACCGCAGGCAATGCCAGCCAGCTGAGCGATGGCGCGGCGGCGGTGGTACTGATGGACAGTGTCGCGGCGGAAAAGGCGGGGCTTGAGCCGATGGGGGCCTTCAAAGGGTTTGCAGTGGCCGGATGCGAGCCTGATGAAATGGGCATCGGGCCGATTTTTGCGGTGCCACGATTGCTCGAACGGCATGGTTTGAAAATCGATGACATTGATCTGTGGGAATTGAACGAAGCGTTTGCATCCCAGTGCCTTTACGCCCGCGACAAGCTGGGCATTGATCCCGAAAAATACAACGTCAACGGCGGTTCCATCGCCATTGGGCATCCGTTCGGCATGACCGGTGCGCGGATGACCGGACATCTGCTGCGCGAAGGCAAGCGGCGCGGGGCCAAACTGGGGGTGGTGACGATGTGTGTGGGCGGCGGCATGGGGGCTGCGGGTCTGTTTGAAATCTACTAGGAGGCTGCGATGGACCTGAGGTATTCTGACGCTGAAAACGCATTCCGAGACGAGGTTCGCGCATTTCTGGCCGAACAACTGCCCGGTGATCTGCGCGACAAGGTCAGAAACGGTCAGGCGCTGGGCAAGGAAGGGCATGAACGCTGGCATGCGATCCTGAACGCGAAAGGATGGCTGGCCCCCAATTGGCCGCGCGCCTTTGGCGGTGCGCAATGGGATGCGGTGCAAAAGCACATCTTTGAAGAAGAAGCAGCGGTGGCCTATGCCCCGCGCATCGTGCCTTTTGGGTTGTCGATGCTGGCCCCGGTGTTGCAGAAGTTTGGGTCAAAGGCACAGCAGGACCATTGGTTGCCGCGGATCTTGTCCGGTGCGGATTGGTGGTGTCAGGGATATTCCGAACCCGGCGCGGGGTCTGATCTGGCGTCGCTCAAGACCCGCGCGGTGCGGGACGGGGATCATTATATCGTGAACGGTCAAAAGACGTGGACAACCCTTGGCCAGCACGCCAACATGATCTTTTGCCTCGTGCGCACAGACAAAGATGTAAAGCAGCAGCAAGGCATCTCATTTCTGTTGATCGACATGGATACCCCCGGCATCGAAGTGCGCCCGATTGTGTTGCTCGATGGCGGAGCCGAGGTGAACGAGGTCTGGTTCACGGATGTGAAAGTGCCGGTGGAAAATCTGGTGGGTGAGGAAAACAAGGGTTGGACCTATGCCAAATATCTGCTGACCCATGAACGCACGAACATTGCGGGCGTCGGGTTTTCGCAGGCTGGGCTGGGGGCCGTGAAACGCATCGCGCGCGCTGAAATGGCGGGGGGTAAGCCGTTGATCGAAAACCCCCATTTCGCAGCACGTGTCGCACAGGTCGAGATTGATCTGATGGCCATGTCCACCACAAATCTGCGGATCGTATCGCGCGCCGCAGCGGGGCAGGCCCCGGGCGTGGAAAGCTCAATGCTCAAGGTCAAAGGCACGATCATCCGTCAGGAAATCAACGATCTGGCGCGGCGTGCGGCGGGTGTTTACGCAATGCCCTTTGCATCCGAGGCGGTCGAGGGGTCAAACGCCGCCTTGCCTGATCCGCTGGCCGCCGGGCCGGTGGCGGCGCAGTATTTCAACAACCGTAAACTGTCGATCTATGGTGGCTCAAACGAGATTCAGCGCAGCATCATCGCCAAGACCGTTCTGGGGGGCGGCGCATGAATTTTGAGCTGACCGATGAGCGGCAAATGCTGCAAGACAGCTTGCGACGGTTCTTGCGCGACAAATACGGTACCGCCACCCGCAATGCGATTTTGGCAAGCGACACGGGCTTTTCCGACGAAATCTGGACCGGGCTGGCAGAGCTGGGCGTTATCGGAGCGCTTTTTGGTGAGGATCAGGGCGGCTTTGGCGGCGCGGGCTTTGACATCGCGGTGGTGTTTGAGGAACTGGGCCGCGCCGGCGTGGTCGAACCTTTGCTTGATACCGGCATTCTGGCCGGGGGTCTGGTTGCCGATCTGGGCCAAGGCGATCAGCTGGAACTGGTTGAACAGGTGATCGCGGGGACACTGCAGATGGCATTCGCCCATGGCGAACCGACAAGCCGGTATGACCTGAGCCGCGTTAAGACAACGGCAAGCAAAGACGGTGCCAGTATCGTCCTCAATGGTGCCAAGGCTGCCGTGGTCAACGGTGAGGCTGCCAATCTGCTTGTGGTTTCGGCCCGGGAGAGTGGTTCGGTGGACTCTGAAAAAGGCATCTCGCTTTTTCTTGTTCCAGCAGATGCAAAGGGGGTCACAATCCAAGGTTACGCTCTGCTTGCCGGAGGCCGTGCCGCTGAGGTCATGTTTGATAACGTGATAATCCCCGACATCGCGCGCCTCGGCAAGCCGGGCGGTGCTTTCGCTGCCATCGAGGCGCGCATCGCAGCTGCGAGTGTTGCCCAATGCGCCGAAACGCTGGGCGCGATGGAAACCGCCTGTGCGCTGACCCGCGATTATCTTGGCACCCGCACGCAGTTTGGCCGCCCGATCGGGACATTTCAGGCACTGGCACACCGCATAGCGGACCTGATGATCGAGATGGAGCAGGCCCGCTCAGCGGTGATCAACGCGGCGGGTCATCTTGAGGCCGCGCGTGAGACCCGCGAACGATATGTATCTGCGGCCAAAAACCTGATCGGTCGGGCGGGGCGTCTGGTGGCCGAGGATGCCATTCAGATGCACGGCGGTATTGCGATGACGCAGGACTATGAACTTGCCCATATCGCCAAGCGCATCGTCATGGCCGACCACCGGTTTGGCGACACCGATCATCATCTGGAGCGTTTCATTGCCATTACCACCCGCTGACGCATTGCCCTTGCCTGAGCACAAAGCCACCGGATCGGGGGCGCAGGATTTGGTGGGATACCGCATTGATCTGAGCGATCCTGCTGGCGGGGCGGTGGTGCGTTTGACTGTCGAGGCAAAGCATCTCAATCGCAACGGCACGCTTCAGGGCGGTATTCACGCGATGCTGCTGGATGCTGCTGCCGGGTTTGCCGCCTCGCGGCATCTGGCCGGGCAGGGGGACATTGTGCCCGTGGTGACGCTGTCACTGAATGCGCAATACCTTGCCCCGGCGGCCCTTGGTGAGGTTATTGCGACCGGTCAAGTCATGGGAGGTGGGTACAAGATCGTCCATGCCGAGGCTGAAATACGCAGCGCGGATGGCACGGTTTTGTCACGTGGCAGCGGTGTGTTCAAACGCGCCGGATAGGGCAGCGCGACATGCCACACGTGGCCAGAGTCACGGCGGTTGTTCATTTTGCAAAGTTGGATCGTTTTGGCCCGGTGAAAAGTGGCGGCGCCGCCAGATCGGATGTTAGAGACAGGATTTTACCCTGCATGTCTGAACTGTTCAGAAATGACCCGATTTTAAGGGGCCCCTTCGTTTACGGTGTTTGCCAAAAGGTGTTAACCTTTCAGCAGATGTCGCGACAAAGTGAGTTCTAGGTGCAGGACGTTAAGACCGGGTGAGTGATGCGTGCGTTGCGGCTGGGTCAGACGTAGGTGCCTTGCGCCGCTGCCCGAATGGCGCGGATGTTTTCGCCGTAAGGCGCAGGGTCGCTGACGGAGCCGCCTTTGAACACCGCAGACCCCGCAACCAACACATCTGCCCCGGCTTTTGCGACCAGCGGTGCCGTTTTGGCATCCACGCCACCATCGATTTCAATATGCACGGGCCTGTCGCCAATCATTGCGCGCAGTGATTTGATTTTGTCGGTCATGTCGATGAATTTCTGCCCCCCGAATCCGGGGTTCACGGTCATCACACAGATCAGGTCGGTGAGGTCGAGAAGATGCGCCACGGCATCCGCAGGGGTGCCGGGGTTGAGCGCGACGCCTGCCTTGGCCCCAGCGCCGCGGATGGCCTGCAATGTCCGGTGAATATGTGGCCCTGCCTCGACATGCGCGGTAATGATGTCGGCCCCGGCCGAGGCGAAAGCGTCGATATAGGGGTCAACGGGGGCAATCATCAGATGCACGTCCATCACCCCTTTGATGTGGGGACGGATCGCAGCGCAGGTGGTGGGACCAAAGCTGATGTTGGGGACAAAATGACCGTCCATCACATCGACATGCACCCAATCGGCACCCTGCGCCTCAATCGCCTCACATTCTGCACCGAAATTCGCAAAATCGGCGGCAAGGATTGAGGGGGCGATCTTGATCGAGCGGTTGAAAGTCATTTTGGGTCTCATTTTATGGCGGATGTGCTGCCTCATAGCGGCTTTGGCTTTGCGCGGAAAGGGCGGGATATCGGTATTTGAAAAAGGGTGAAGGGTAAGGTCAGGTTTTGTAATAGTCCCGGTACCAGTCCACAAAGTTTTGCAGGCCGGTGGCAATGGGGGTGGCGGGGCGTTTGACTGTGAGTGTCTGCAGGAGCGTCGAATCGGCCCAGGTGGCAGGCACATCGCCGGGCTGCATGTCGTGGTAGTTTTTGGTTGCAGTGCGCCCGCAGGCGGCCTCGATCGCGGTGATATACTCCATCAGTTTTATCGGTGTGCCATTGCCGATATTGAGCACGCGAAACGGTGCAACGGCAGAGAGGCTGTCATGTGCAACCGGGACACCCGTTTCGGGCACAACGTCGATCAGCGCCACAAGTGAGGCGACCAGATCGTCGATGTACGTAAAGTCCCTTAGCATATCACCATGGTTATAAATATCGATGGGATCGCCGTTCAGGATCGCGCGGGTGAATTTGAAATGCGCCATATCGGGGCGGCCCCAAGGGCCATAGACCGTGAAAAAACGGAACATGGTGATTGGCAGGCCGTAAAGGTGCGCATAGCTGTGCGCCATCGTTTCGGTTGCCTTCTTGGTGGCCCCATAGAATGACATTTGCGTTTCGACTTTGTCCGTTTCGGCAAAGGGCATATCGGTGTTGGCCCCGTAAACAGATGAGGAAGAGGCCAGCAACATATGCGCTGGCGGATAAGCCCTAGCGGCTTCCAGCAGTTCAAACGTGCCGACAAGGTTTGATTGCAGATACGATCGCGGTGCGTCAATGGAGTGGCGCACCCCCGCCTGGGCTGCCAGATGAATGACCGTATCTGGGCGGTATTTCTTGAAGAGCGCCATCAGGGTGCCGGGCGTTTCAAGCCGGTCATTGATCACGCTGAAATTGGCATGCGTGTTCAGCATGGATTGGCGGCGTTCCTTGAGGGCAACGTCATAATAATTTGACAGGCAATCAAGGCCCACCACACGCCATCCGGCACCCAGCAGCGCCAGAGATGTGAAGTAGCCGATAAACCCCGAAGAGCCGGTGACAAGTGCGGTTTTCATAGGTCAATCTCCACTATGCCGCCGGGTTCTGTGGCACGCGACTGGCACAGGATCATGGCGGTTTGCCGTTGTTTGGCGGAAAGCACAAAGTCGCGGTGTTCCACAGCGCCGCTCCGCACGCCGCATTTGCACACGCCACATATCCCATCGCTGCACTTGATGTCTACGGAAATTCCTGCGGCGATCAGCGCGTCGGTGGCCGACTGATCCGCAGCCACGGCAATATCGCGTCCTGATGCAAGCCGCAGGGTAAAGGGATGGTTTACATAAGCGGGCACATCGGGGGTCGAGAAATATTCAAGGTGGCAGGCGTCCTCTGCAACGCCGGCCTGCTTTGCCGCTGTCATGACAGATTGCATGTAAGCATCAGGACCGCAGGTATAGACGTGGCCGCCCTTGGGCAGTCCGGCCATGATCACGGGCAGATCGGCGCGGGTGTCTTCGGCTGAGATATGCAGGTGAACTTGTGCTGCCCATGGCATGGTTGGCAGGATGTTTGCAAAGGCCGCCGCAGCGCGCCGGGGCGCGGAATAGTGCAGGGCAAAGGGTTTGCCGATGGCGTGCAGCCGATGCGCAAATGCGATCATCGGGGTCACGCCAATGCCACCGCCCATCAGCAGGGAAAACGGTGCATCCTCGACCAATTCAAAGTGATTCACGGGTTTTGACACAAACACCCTCCGCCCTTTGGAAAAGACCCGGTGCAGCAGTGCGGACCCACCCCGGCCCTCGTCCTCGCGCAGCACCGCAATGCGGTACCTGCTGCGGTCGGCAGGATCACCAAGCAGCGAATAGGGGCGCAGGAACTCAGGCGCGACCACCAGATCCAGATGCGCGCCAGCGGTCCATTGTGGTAAATCATGGCCTTCGGGGTGCGCAAAATCATAAAGGGTCACGCCGTCGCTGAGGTGTTCTGCCGCCGTGATGCGCAGGTCAAGGACCGGGGCATCACTGCCCACAGCATAAAGATGCAGGTGATCGGTATCGCCGCGCGCATTCTTTGCGCGGTGTTCATCGGCAGTCAACAGATCCGCATGTGCCTTGATCCCGGCCTCGCGGTTCATCGGGTCCGGGTAGGGCCATGGATGCGGGGCAAGGGGCGCGGGGTAGACGGCCAATGTCTGATCCTCAAATTTGAGGTCCAGATCGGTTTGCAGATCACGCGCGTTGACAGGCGCGCGCGGCACATCAAAGCCGCCATCGGGGCGCACTTCGATATCCCACCACCATTTCTTGATCGGGTTCAGTCGACCTTTGCCGACTCTATCATCCAGCTTGGCCAGCATCGGCGCTGCCTTCGGGATGTTCATGGCAGCCCAGCGAAAAGGCCGTTCTGCAAACAGTCCTTCCAAATTCCACGGGCAGGTTTTCATACACCGCCCACACATCGCGCCGCCCTGGTTGGTGATGCGATACGTGGCGCATTTCTGACTGTCGGATTTCCAGATTTCATAGCCGTTGAACATTTTTTTCGGCCCGGCGGTGATTGCACCGGAGGGACATTCACGCGCGCATTTGTTGCAGGCTTCGCAGAATTTTTGCAGACCAAAATCAATGGGTCTGTCGTGCGCCATCGGCAGGGTTGTTGTGACCACGCCGGATTTCAGACGCGGTCCAAGGAATGGGTTCAGGATCACCTCGCCGATGCGGCTGACCTCACCCAAACCGGCCAACAACAGCAGCGGCGGTTGCAGCACATCGCCATCCATCACCGTATGTGCTTTGGCTGGATAGCCCAGATTGCGCAGGTGCTGTGCGATCACACCACCCAGCATTGAAAACCGCAGATAGGCGCGCATGGATTGCGATACTGCGATCCAATCATCGCCTGATGATCCTTCCATGGTGTCGAACCCCTGATCGATGATCATGCTCAGCGCCTGATCATGGGGCGGCGTGATGGGGGTGCCGGTGGCGTCATGGCTGTACCATGTCCAGTCGGGACAGGCAGACAGACCTGCCGCATCTGTCCCCAGAAAATAGCTGGCGGCCTTGAGGTTGGCGGCATTGCGGGCGGGGTCAAGCTGTGCCGGGTCAGGGGCGACGGTGCCGTCCTGTAACAGAATGAGCGCGCCCAGCAGGCGGCGTTGCGCGGCGGAGGGCGCGGATTTGACCACGTGATGCCCGCCTTTCATCGCATCCTGAACCTTTGGCCCCATGTCACCAAACTGTCCGCGCGCAAACATGTCGGTGCGCTTGGGGATACGCGGCACGTTGGGCGCGTCGATGTAGGTGGTGGGATTGTCGACCCGCTTGAGGTTCTCAAAGGGGTGCGGTCCGGCGGCAAAATCACGGCTGGCATAGGGATCGTGGCTGCGCGCGTGCACGCCGCCGTGGGTGCCAAGTTGCCAATGCGGTCCTTTGAGCGCGGACCACGGCTGATCCTTCATCGGGGCCAGCGGCAGGTCGGGGGCCAAAGTCATGTCCGTGCTTACCACGGCAATCCCGAACCGTGTGCCGATCCAGGGCGCGCTGATTGCAGCGTTTTCGCACACGGCCAATCCCGCCGCCACCGCCAGTTTGCCCAGATGCACGTCGGATGTGGTGGCCGAATGCACCCGCGCATCAAAGCCCAACTGGCGGATGTATTCGCCAAGCACTGTGGCGTTTTCAGTGGCACGCAGGCAGGCGCGCTGGGCTTGGGCGTCGATGATCCAGTCGCTGCCCGGCTCGCCTTTGCGTGGATCACGGGGGAACGCGGTCAGGATCACCAGCGCATGGGTATGCGCACCAAGCGGCGGTACGGGTGTGGTGGCCGCATCGCGCAAATTGGCCATGATCACATCAACACCAGCGGCCAGCGTCTTGGTCTGGCGGGTTTTCAGGTCGTGGGCCAACTGGTCCGTTTCGCGATTGCGGCGCGGGGTGGCAAGTCGGGCGGCCTCCGGCAAAGCGCAGATCCCCATCATTGAGGCGTCGTTGTAATAGCCAAATGCCTTGAGGTGATTGGCGCGCGTCACCGGGTCATCGGGAATATTGGCCCGCGCCGGGTTCACCTTGCCGCTGCGCAGTACATCCATCATGGCCTGAAACGGGCCCATGGCATTGACGATGCTTTCGGGGCGATCAGGGCGGGCAAAGCTTATGGTGGGGAACGGCATTTCGGGCAGGCGCATGTGCGCCCGATCAAGCCTGTGCAACCGTTCCAAGGGGTAGCTGCCCATATGAACCGGGCGCGATCTGGATGAGAAAATCTTCATCCAGCAGACGTGCCATAGGCCGCTGAAAAATGCCAGACAGCGTGCCGGGAATTAATCACATCGGGAACCGGAGCGTTTGGCCGTGCGTTGCAAAACATGATCAGGCAAATTGGGGGGGAACTGCGATGGCTGACTTTGGCAAAGGTGACAAGGTCGAATGGGACTGGGGCAACGGTACCGCCGTGGGCACTGTTGAGAAAACCTATGACCGCAAAGTCACCCGGACATTGCAGGGTACTGAGGTGACGCGCAACGGGTCAGACGATGATCCTGCCCTTTATATCGAACAGGAAGATGGCTCTGGCGTGCTCAAACTGTCCTCCGAAGTCCGCAAAGGATAGGGGCGTGGTGCCAAGTGAGCTGATCTACGTGAGCGATGATCAACCGGGGATCACCCGGCGCAAACGCGGGCGCGGGTTCAGTTATACGGCACCGGACGGCACCACGATTGCGCAAGGCGCTGAACGGAGGCGGCTTGAGGCTTTGGCGGTGCCACCCGCCTATAAAGACGTCTGGATGTGCGCGTTGCCCAATGGTCATCTGCAGGCCACCGGGCGCGATGAGCGTCGGCGCAAGCAGTACCGCTATCACATGGAGTGGACCGCCGCACAGGCGGAAACCAAGTTTGCGGGTCTGGTGAATTTCGGTCATGCCTTGCCGCGCATCCGGCGCCGGGTGATGCGCGATCTCAAGGGTGATGCGGGCGAGCAGAGTTTCGCATTGGCCAGCGCGGTGGCGCTGATTGATCGTACGGCGATGCGGGTGGGCAACCCGGATTACACCCGCGAAAACGGCAGCTATGGGGCGCTGACCTTGCGGAGCAAACATGTCAATTTGGATGGCAACACCATTTCCCTGCGGTTCACTGCCAAGGGTGGCAAGAAAGTCCGCAAGCAGATGAACGACCGCACGTTGGCGCGGATCCTGGGCAAGGTGAACGATCTGCCCGGTGCCGAAGTGCTCAGTTGGCTGGATGATGATGGCACACCTCAGAGGCTCAGTTCCGCCGGGTTGAACAGCTATCTCGCAGATGCCTCCGGGCAGGATGGCATTACCGCCAAGACCTTTCGCACATGGACCGGTACGTTGGCCGCGTATGAGGTAGCAGAGAAAGGCGCGGCCACGATCAAAGCGATGGCAGAGGCCGCAGCCGAGCGGTTGCACAACACGCCAACCGTTGCGCGCAACAGCTATATACATCCGGCAGTTATTGATCTGGCCGGGGACGAGGTTTTGACGCCGAAGGTGCGCAGCGTGTCTGACCTTTATGCCTCAGAAGAGCGGATGCTGACCTTTTTGATGGATCAATAACAGCGCGCAGGATCAACCGGCTACGGGGCGTCTTTCAGATGACCGAGCAGCTTTGAAAACAGCGCGGTGCCGTCCGTCAGGGACAGGCAGGCATCGCGGATCGCGCCTGCACGTTGCGCTCCCAGGACCGGCACAGCAAAGGACATGTATTTTGCGATGATGTCGCCTGCGTCAAACGGGCGTTCCGGCCCGCCGCGCGCATGCACATCGCCCGAGGTCAGGACGTGCCCATCCTTTAGCGTCATTGTCACATCGGCCCAGCGGCCCGCTGGGAAACGCGCTTCGTGATGCGCGGCCTCGTGCATCTGCGTGCGGGCAACAAGGTTTGCGACAACCGGATCAGACAGGCCATTGTCCGAGATATGCTGCAATCCAATCGTCCCATGGGCGACCATCGTCGCCACGGCAAAGGGCAGGGAATATTGCGCCTTGGAAGTCGTGTCGGGCATCGTCGCAAAAAGCTGTACAGCGTTGTGAAAGCTATGAATTTCGATCTTGTCCACCTGATCGGCGGTGACGTTGCCTGCCAGACAGATTTCGCGCGCGGCATCAATGGCCGCATGTGCCCAACGACAGATTGGATAGGGTTTGATGTATTGGTGCGCGACCTGCCAGAATGTCCCAAGATCGGCCCAGTGGTCCGCGACCTCGGGCGCTTCGACGGTGATTGCCGGTGCGCCGGTGAACCCGATTTCAGCCATGATCAGCGCGGACGCCCCCACCAGCGCGCCCATGCCAGAGCCATCATGCAACATGGTTGGATTGGCGATCTCGCGCATCATCTGGCTGCGCGGTCCGTGGTATTCGGCAATGCCTAGCGCCTCGCGCAATTGAGCGGCAGAGGTGCCGCGCAACCGCGCGCCAAGCGCTGCAACGCCAAGCGCGTTCCACGCGCCGGATGTGTGATAATCGGGCGTAGTGGCGTGCAGGGCAATGCCCGCGCGTCCGGCGATTTCATAGCTGACCACAAGAGCCGCCAGCGCGTCCATGCCGCTCAGATTGGGGATGTGTTGGGCGAATGACACAAGCGCGGGAACCACGGCCACACCGATATGGCCCTTGGTCGGGTTGTAACCATCGTGCCCATCAAGATTGTCGATCTGGCTTGCCGTGGCAAAGGCAGCGCCGGCAAGGCTGGCCGTGCGCCCGTCAAACATCATCCATGCCATATCACGGGGGTCTGCCGCCCCATAAAGCCGCCGCGCGGTATCGCGGGCCAGCACGCCTGCCTCCATCGGGGTGGCGGCAATGGCGATGCCAAGCGTATCAAGCAAAAGCAGCGCGGCCTGTTTCATGACAGAGGCCGGGATGCCGTTGCTGTCAGTGGTTCGAATAAAGGCATCAATCGCGGGCGGCAGCGTGGATGAAGTGGCCATGACAGATCCTTAAGGCTGGCGGGTCTGGGTTTGATGATAGAAACTGGAACTGGCAGCCCACCCGGAAAAAACGACATTTCAGCGCGATGCCTGTCGCGGACTGGTTCTGACGGCCGGTCCGTTGCCCGTTAGGGTGGGCCAACAAATGATCATTTTGATTTGCCCTTGGTTCAGGCATCAATGCGGGTAAAATCCAAAGCGGCCCCAGCACAAAATCAGAAAGCAACGTATGACTGACCACAAAACCACCCACGACGCGGATGCAGATATCCGCAACCGCGACATCAAGATTTATGTGAATGGGGACATTGTGCACCGCGATGCGGCCAAAGTGTCGGTCTATGACGCGGGCTTTATGCTGGGTGACGGGATATGGGAAGGGATGCGGCTTTATCACGGGTCATGGGCGTTTTTCGACGAACACATGGACCGGTTTTTCAACTCGTGCAAAGCGATTGCGCTGGATGTTGGTATGGATAAGGCGGGCATCATGGATGCGCTGACCCGCACGGCTGCGGCGAACGACATGACCCATGATGTGCATTGCCGCCTGATGCTGACCCGCGGCATCAAGGACAAGCCGTTTCAGCATCCTGCGCTCAGCACCTCGGGCCCGACGCTGGTGATTATCATGGAGCATTCAAAGCCCGTGGATAGGTTGCAAACCGCCGGTATCCGGCTGGCATCGGTGCCGCAGGTGCGCGGGCTGCCGCATGCGCAAGACCCCAAGCTGAACAGTCATTCCAAGCTCAACTGCATCATTGCCTGCCTTCAGGCCGACGCGGCGGGCGCGGATGAGGCATTGATGCTGGACCCGCATGGGTTTGTGAACACCACCAACGCCTGCAACTTTTTCATCGTGCGGCGGGGCGCGGTTTGGACCTCGACGGGGGATTATTGCATGAACGGTGTGACGCGCCAGAAGGTGATAGATTTGTGCCGCGGCAATGACATACCGGTCTATGAAAAGAACTTCTCGCTTTATGAGGCCTATGGCGCGGATGAGGCGTTTTTGACCGGGACGTTTGGGGCGCAAACACCGGTGGCTCAAATTGATGGCAAGCCCATCGGTGATGGGGACCGGCCTGTGACCAGGATCATTCAGGGTCTCTATAAAGACCTGATCGCGCAACATGTGGGCGGTGATGTGTGATCTGCAAAACGACAGGACAGTGAGATGAGCACAGACGGGGTGATCACAGCCAAACCACAGTCATATCTTACGCCGCTGGTCGTGCGCGGGCGAATTGAGAGGCCGCAGCCCAAAGGGTTGCCGACCGTCAATCTGGGCTACAATGAACTGCCTTACGGGCCGACGCCCTTGGTTGCCGCTGCGTTGGACAAGGCCGCACATCATGTGAATGCCTATGGCGGTGCGACCTGTGACGCGCTGCGTGCGGCTTTGGCCGGGGTCAATGGTCTGGACGCGGATGACATCATCTGTGGCAACGGGTCCGAGGAATTGCTTGACGTGATCGCCCGTAATTTCGCCCGCGCGGGCGACGAGGTTCTGATCTCGGCCTATGGATATATCCAGTTTGAAATGACCACCCGGCGGCAAGGGGCGGCGTTGGTCAAAGCACCCGAGACCAATTTCACCACCGACGTTGATGCGATTTTGTCGGCGATCACGGCGCGGACAAAACTGATCTTCGTGGCCAACCCGAACAATCCAACAGGAACGGTTCTGCCGTTTTCAGAATTGGCCAGACTGGCGCAGAACACCCCGCCACATGTCGTGCTGGTGCTTGATCTGGCCTATTGTGAATTTAACGGATTTGACAGCGCTGCGGCTGTTCACGGGCTGGCCAAGGCATACGACAATGTCATCGTCACCCGCACCTTTTCCAAAGCCTATGGGTTGGCGGGCGCGCGCGTTGGGTGGGCGCATGCGCCACGTCAGATGTTGCCGGGGTTTTATGCTGCGCGGGGCATGGCGAGTGTAAACGCACTGGCGCAGGCCGCAGCCTTGGCGTCGCTGGCCGACATCGACGTGGTGCGCGACCGGGTCGCTGCATTGGTCCTGGAACGTGAACGGGTCGCGGTGGCCTTGGCGGCCTTGGGTATCAGTGCCCTACCCAGTGGCACCAACTTTCTGCTGGTGTCCATCGACGGCGCGGACGCAGAGGTGATCGAGGCGCTGGTTGTGCATTTCTTTGATGATGCGGGGCTGATCGTGGGGCGTACCCGCGAGGCAGGACTGGAGGCATTCCTGCGCTTTTCGCTTGGCAGGCCCGCACAAAACGACCTGCTTTTGCAAAGCGCCGCGCGGTTCATGGCGGCGCTTTGAGCAACGTTATTTCTTGTTGATGCGCTTGCCATCGGCATCAAAATGGAACGTATGTGCGGCATCAAAGCCCAGCGTCACCGCATCCCCGACATTTGCCATATGTTGCCCAAACAGGCGCACGGTCAGCGTTTCATCCTCGGCCGTGGTGACAAGCAGGTTGGTGTCGCCGCCCAAGCGCTCCACATGGGTGATGCGCCCTTTGATCTGGCCATCATCAGCCAACGCCAGATGTTCGGGCCGCACGCCAAGGGTCGTGCCCTGTGGCAGGCCAGCCACTGAACGGGTCAGGAAATTCATTGAGGGCGATCCAAGGAAACCCGCAACGAATTGATTGGCAGGATTGTTGTAAAGTTCCATCGGGCTGCCGGTCTGTTCGACACGTCCGTCGCGCAGCACGACGATCTTGTCCGCCAATGTCATGGCTTCGGTCTGATCGTGGGTTACATAGATCATCGACGCGCTGAGCTTGCGGTGCAGATCGGCAATCTCGATCCGGGTGTTCATCCGCAGGGCGGCATCCAGGTTGGACAGGGGTTCGTCAAAGAGAAACAGTTTGGGTTCGCGCACAATCGCCCGGCCAATGGCAACCCGCTGGCGTTGCCCCCCCGACAGGTCCGATGGCCTGCGATCGACATACGCGGTCAGATCGAGCATTTGAACGGCCTTGTTCACCCGTTCGTCAATAACGTTCTTTGGCTGCTTTTCCTGCTTGAGGCCAAGCGTCATGTTATCGCGCACAGTCAGGTGCGGATAAAGCGCGTAAGACTGAAACACCATCGCGATGCCACGCTTGGAGGGGGCAGTGTTGTTCACCACATCACCGCCGATGGCCACGGTGCCAGAGGTTGCATCCTCAAGCCCCGCAATAACCCGCAAAAGGGTGGATTTGCCACAGCCCGACGGGCCGACAAAGACGACAAATTCACCGTCTTCTACAACCAGATCAATGTCTTTGAGGACTTTAACAGAGCCAAAGGATTTACAGATTTTCTCAAGTTTCAGAGCGGTCATTTGCGTTCTCCCAGAGTAACGGGTTGGCCGGTGCGGATGCTTTCGTCAGCGGCAAGACAGATCGCCAGCGATTGCACGGCGTCATTCATGTGGCGGGTCAGGTCAGTGTCATCGGCGATGGCGTTCACCATATAGGCCTGTTCGGTATCACAGAGTTCCTGGTGCCCCGGTTCATCAGGCATTTCGATCTCGCGGTCGCCCGCTTGGGTGTGGACAAGCAGGGTGCCGACGCGGGTGTGGCCATCAACATCATCGGATGCGCCTTTGTCGGCATCGCGGATCGACACGGACCCCCTGGGCGACACCACGTCTTTCACAAAGAAGGCGGTTTCGGACATCATCGGTCCCCAGCCAGCCTCGTACCAGCCGACAGATCCGTCCTCGAACACCACCTGAAGCTGGCCGTAGTTGTACATGTCGGGGGCAATTTCATCCGAGAGGCGCAGGCCCATACCGTTGACACGCACCGGTTTGGCATCGGTGATCTGGCACATCACGTCGACGTAATGCACGCCGCAATCGACCAGCGGCGATGTGGTTTGCATCAGCGCTTTGTGGGTTTCCCATGTGGGGCCATCGGATTGCTGGTTCAGGTTCATGCGGAACACGAAAGGACCACCCAGATTGCGGGCCTCGGCAATCAGGCGCTGCCACGCGGGGTGATGGCGCAGGATATAGCCGACCACAAGCTTGCGGTTCGTTTGTGCAGCCTTGTCCACCACAGCCTGTGCATCGGCCACGGTGGTTGCCAGCGGTTTTTCCACAAACACATGCGCGTCCGCGTCCATCGCGGCGATGGCATATTCTGCGTGGCTGTCGGAATAGGTGGCGATGCACACGAGGTCGGGTTTGGTTTCGGCCAAAGCAGCATGGTAATCGGTATAAACCGGATACCCTTGCAAGTCGGGATGATCGACTGTGCCGGATCGGTTCACCAGCCCGACAATCTCTGCGTCGGGGTGGTTGTGGTGGGCCAGCGCATGGCTGAGCCCCATGTTGCCCAGACCGGCAATGAGAACCCTCATTTCACCGCCCCTGATGTGATGCCGCGGATCAACTGACGCGAGAAGATCACGTAGAGCGCCATGACCGGCAGGATGGCAAGCGACAGGGCGGACAGAACCGCGTTCCAGTCGGTGACAAACTGCCCGATAAAGACCTGCGAGCCGAGCGTCAGTGTTTTCACTTCTTCGGCAGGCGCAAGGATCAGCGGGAACCACAGGTCGTTCCAGATCGGGATCATGTTGAACACCGCGACCGTCGCCATGGCCGGGCGCACCAGCGGCAGGACAAGGCGGAAAAAGATGCGGTATTCTGACAGGCCATCAATGCGGCCCGCGTTTTTCAGATCGTCACTGACCTGGCGCATGAATTCGGACAGGATGAAAACAGCCAGCGGCAAACCCTGAGCGGTATAAACCAGGATCAGCGCCCAAAGCGTGTTCACCAGCCCGGTCTGCACCATCATTTCAAGGATTGCGACTGTGCCGATGCGGATCGGGATCATGATGCCAAGTGCAAGGTAAAGCCCCATCACCATGTTGCCCTTGAACCGATACTCGGCCAGCGCAAAGGCGGCCATTGCGCCGAAGAGCAGGATCAGGGTGAGCGAGCCCACCGTCACAATCATCGAGTTCTGAAAGTAGAGGAAAAAATCGCCCTGTTTCAGCACTGTCTGATAGCCGATGAGTGAAAAGCTGTCTGCGTCGGGCAGGGAAAGGGGTTCGCGAAAGATTGCTTTGCGGGTCTTGAAGCTGTTGATCACAATCACAAAGACCGGGAAGAGCGCGATCAGCGTATAGAGGATCAATGCGCCGTGGGCGGCAAAGGTGTTGAGGCGGTTCTGACGTGCGGTGTTCATTTGCTTTCTCCTCAGAACTGGTAGCGGCGCATGCGCGACTGGATGCCAAAGAGGTAAAGACATACCCCCACCAGAATGATTGCAAACATGGCTGACGCGATGGTGGATCCCATGTGCGGATCACCCAATTGCAGCTGAAAGCCAAAGAAGGTGCGGTACATGAAGGTGCCCAGAATATCGGTGCTAAAGTTCGGTCCGGCCAGCGCGCCCTGGGCGGCATAGATCAGATCGAAAGCGTTGAAGTTGGCCACAAACGTCAGGATCGAAATGATGCCGATGCTGGGCAGGATCAGTGGCAGCTTGATCTTCCAGAAGGCGGCCAGCCCGGTGATGCCTTCGACCTCGGCGGCCTCCAGAATCTCATCGGGGATCGACAGCAGCGCGGCATAGATCAACATCATAGGGATGCCGACAAACTGCCAGACCGAAACCAGCGAAAGGGCGGTGAGCGCGTATTCTTCTTTGCCCAACCACGGCGCATAAAGGAACTTGAGGCCAATCGAGTCCAGCATGTCCGGCGCAATGCCCCAGATCGGCGAGAGGATCAGCTTCCATGCAAATCCGACAATCACAAAGGACAGGATCGTGGGAATAAAGATGGCAGAGCGGTAAAATGCAGCAAAGCGCAGGCGCGGATGGCTGAGGATCGCGGCAAGGGCCACGCCGATGGGGTTCTGCACCAGCATGTGGACGATGAAGAACCAGAAGTTATTGCCAAGCGCGTTCCAGAATTGGGTGGACCAGACGGTATCTCCGAACAATGTGCGGAAATTCTGAAGGCCGACGAACACACGGCTCTGGTCAACTTCGGTGAAAAGCGACAGGCGCAATGTGTTAAAAAGCGGATAAATCATCACTGCCGTATAAATCAACACGGCTGGGGCCAGAAAAACGGCGATGTGCCAACGGGTCCGGCGCTTGGGTAGCTCATGTGACATGGGGGAATCCTACGGTTGATGACTGCGTGGGGGTGAGTTTGTTCCGCGCCGGCCAACGCGCCGTCGTGAAACCACTGATCAAAGCGGTGGCTGCCCCAAAGATGTTCAACCTTTGGGGCAGGTCGTCTTATTTTTGTGGGTCGTACCAGCTGGCAAGGCCATCCTGCAGACGCTTGCCCGCGTCTTCAGGGGTTTCTTCGCCCTTGATCACCTGGACTGAGGCATTCCATGTCTCGTTTTCGAGGTTCGGCGTGCCGCGTGACAGGACCTGATAGGTGGACCGGATCGAGCTTTCACATTCGCCGCGCCATGAGATGAACTCTTGCGCGAGCGGATCTTCGAGCGCGACTTCGCCATTTGACAGCGGAAAGAAGCCGGGCAGCGCGTTTGCATAAAGTGTCGCAAACTCAGTCGAGCCAACCCAGTTCAGGAAGGTTTTGGCCGCCTCAGGATGCGCCGTTTTTGCGTTCATGCCGATGCCAATGTCGGTGTGATCCGAAATGTAGCATGTGTCGCCCGCGGCCTGGACAGGCGGATAGAACGCGCCCATTTCAAAATCAACAAGGCTGTTGAACCCAGACACTTCCCATGATCCCGCTGGATAAATCGCAGCGCGGCCAAGGGTGAAAATGTTCTGGCTGTCAGGATAGGTCTGCGCCTCGTAACCGTCACCCAGATACGGACCCCACTTTGCCAACTGGCGGTAAGGGGCAACCCATGCCTCGTCGGTCAGTTTCTGGTCGCCTGCCAGCAATGCAAGGCGGCCTTCTTCACCTTTCCAATAGTTTGGACCGATGTTGTTATAGCCCATTGTGGCGGCTTCCCACTGGTCGTTGGTGCCCATCGACATTGGAATATAGGTGCCGTCTTCCTTGATCGTTTCGAGCGCTGCAAAGAACTCGTCTTCGGTCTTTGGGACTTCAAGACCCAGCTCTGCAAAGGCGTCCTTGTTGTAGATGAAGCCGTGGATCACCGAAGCCATCGGCACACAGAATTGCGTGGCGGCATCATCGGTGCTCCAGCCGGACTTGGCGACGTCGGAAAAGTTTTTCATGCCTTCCAGGTCTGTCACATCGGCCAGATGTCCGGCCTCAAACAGCGCCAAAGACGCGTCAAACGGACGGCAGGTGATGATGTCACCAGCGGAGCCTGCATCGAGCTTGGAGTTCAGCACAGCGTTGTATTCTGCAGGTGCGGAAGGGGTGAATTTGACTTTGATGCCAGGGTTTTCAGCCTCAAATGCAGGAATGATTTTGTCCTGCCAGATGGCAAGGTCATCATTGCGCCAGCTTTCGATGGTCAGCGTGACATCTTCGGCAAAGGCCGCGCCCGTCAACATGGTTGTGGCCAGCAGAGTGGCGGTGAAAGTATGTTTGTTCATTTGGTTTCTCCCTTTGGGTGGTCTTCGTTGATCTTAGTCGTTTCGTGCCAGGCAGGGGCCAAGGTGCCCCTTGTGGACTTTCAATGCCTGTTGGGCCTGGACAGGGTCCAGACCCGAGGCAATCAGGATGGCAACCTTTACATTGCCGTTGGCCGTTTCGAGCGCGGTTTGCGCCTTTTGGTCCGTTACACCTGCGATGGTGCGCACGATGCCTGCGGCGCGTTCGCGCAGTTTCGCATTGTCGGCGATCAGATTGACCATGCGGCCCTGATACACATGACCAAGGTGCAGACCCATGAGCGTCGACATCATATTCAGGGCGACTTTTTGTGCCGTCCCCGCGCCCAACCGGGTGGACCCGGCAAGCACCTCTGGCGGGGTGTGAATGCAGACCGCAATGTCCGCGATGTTAAGCAGGGGCGTGTCAGGGTTATTGGCAATGCCGATCACAGATGCCCCGCGCGCGGCGGCTTTTTCGGCGATGGCAACCGGGAAAGGCGTTGATCCGCTGGCGCTGAGTGCGATGAGGCAATCGTTTTGCGTGATATCAGCGGCAATTGCATCAGCTTGGTCAGTGTCATCCTCGGTCTGGCCGGGCATGTGTCCGTCCGCAGGGACACCGCCGGCCATATGCAGGCGCAACTGATCGGTGGGGATGCCAAAGGTGCCGGGCAATTCACAAACATCGGCCAAAGCCATCAAGCCTGAACTGCCTGCGGCGGCATAAATCAGCGTGCCACCAGACGTGATGGTGTCCGCCATAACCTGTGCGGCGCGGGTGATGGCGTCGCTTGCCCCTGCGATGGCCCCAACGGCCGCAACCTGAGCGTCGAGCATCATCTTTGCGGCCACGTCAGGACCAACTGCATCAATGGCAGGGTGATCTGGCAGGTTTTCTGTCTGGCGCAGCAGCATGCGATTCTATCCTCTTTGGAAATACCATACCTTTATAATACCATTTGTCCAGAATTTAGTTTCATGGTCGCAAATAACGATGTTTTCCTGACAATTGGCCTTCCTTTCTTGGAAAAGGTATTATAAAGGTATCGTATGTTCGATTCCATTGAAGCCATGCTCGCCGCCGGAGTTTCCATTTTTGTGGGGTGCCTGACGTGTCTGAAAGGGGTGCGCGTATGAATGTTCCAGAATTTCTGGACCCGGCACTTTGGTTGCGACCCGATGCGGGTCCGCGCTATGTTCAACTGCGTCAGCGGCTGACCGACGGCATTGACCAGCGTATCCTGAAGCCCGGTGCGTCATTGCCGCCTGAACGGATCATCGCGACGATCACTGATCTGTCGCGGGTGACGGTGCGCAAAGCAATCAAATCGCTGGCTGAAGATGGAATCGTTGTTCAGAAACAAGGGTTCGGGTCCTTTGTGGCGACAGATACACCGCAGATCGAGCAATCTTTGTCGCGGCTCACATCCTTTACCGAGGATATGACCAGACGCGGCATGGCCTCGACCAGTGTTTGGCTGGAACGGGGGGTTTTCATGCCCTCGCCCGACGAAGTGGTGGCGCTTGGGATGTCGCAGGATGCATCCGTGTCGCGGGTCGCGCGTTTGCGCACGGCAGATGGTAAGCCGATGGCAATTGAACGGGCGTCGTTGCCCACAACGATTTTGCCAAATCCGCTGGAGGTGACCACCTCGCTTTACGAAGTTCTTGAGGCAACTGGCCTGCGCCCGGTGCGCGCACTTCAGAAAATTTCAGCGATCAATCTGGGGCCTGCGGATGCAGAGCTTCTGGCGGTAAACGAAGGCGAGGCGGGCCTGCGGATCGAGCGGACCTCGTATCTGGCAGATGGCCGTATCGTCGAATTCACCCAATCCATTTATCGCGGCGATGCCTATAATTTCGTGGCAGAGCTGCGCCTTGCAAAGGAACCAGAGACATGAGTGCCACCCAAACCCAGATGCGCCAGGAGGTGCTGGAAATCCCACAAGCTGCGGCGCGGCTTCTGGACACTCAAGGCGATGCCGTGCGGGCCGCAGCCGATGCGCTTCGCGCGCGCAACCCGGGATTTCTGGTCAGCGTGGCCCGTGGTTCATCCGACCATGTGGCGACCTATCTGAAATATGCATCCGAACTGTTAAGCGGGACGCCGATCGCATCGGTGGGGCCGTCAATCGCGTCGGTCTATCACCGCAAGCTGAACCTTGCGGGCAGCGCATGCCTGTCGGTGTCTCAGTCCGGTCAAAGCCCGGATATCGTTGAAATGGCGCGGATGGCGCGCGCAGGTGGTGCGTTGTCGATTGCACTCACCAATGATCCTGCGTCGCCTCTGGCACAGGTCAGCGATCATACCTTGTACCTTGAGGCGGGACCGGAACTGAGCGTGGCGGCGACAAAGACCTTTGTGAACTCTGCAGTTGTCGGCATTTGGCTCTTGGCTGAATGCGCGCAGGATGCGGCGCTTTTGGCAGCGATCCATGGCTTGCCTGACCATCTGGAAAAGGCCGTGCGCCAAGACTGGAGCCAGGTTATCGACGCGCTGGGCAGCCGCAATTCGCTCTTTTGTCTGGGCCGCGGCCCGGCTTCTGCGATCTCGAATGAGGCGGCTTTGAAATTCAAGGAAACCTGTCAGTTGCACGCGGAATCCTATTCTTCGGCTGAGGTCCTGCACGGGCCGGTGTCGATTGTGGACGCGGGATTTCCAGTGCTGGCGCTTTGCGCAGCGGATGAGGCGGAACTGGCTTTGGCGGGTGTCGCGGACCAGATTGCAGACAAGGGTGCGGCGGTTTTTGCCACCACAGATCAGGTCAAGAAGGCGACAGCGTTGCCGACCGTTCGGTCCGGGCATGGCCTGACCGATCCGATTGCACTGATTGCGAGTTTTTATGCGATGGTTGAACAGGTCGCAACATCGCGCGGCATCAACCCGGATGCACCACGGCACCTAAAGAAGGTAACAGAAACCGTATGACAGCGCGCGAAACGGCCCTCATTGGGGCAGACATTCATGATGGTCTGACGTTGCACAAGGGTGCCGCACTTATGGCGCGTGCGGATGGGTCGGTTGCGGTTGTTTCATCGGACGATGTGCCAATGGGATGTGCCACACAGCACCTTGACGGTGGTATCATTGCGCCGGGATTTGTGGATTTGCAGGTGAACGGCGGCGGCGGCGTGATGTTCAATGACGCCCAGACCGTCGAAACATTGCAGGTCATGGCCAAGGCCCATGCAACGACGGGAACGGCGGCGTTGTTGCCCACGTTGATCACCGATACGCCCGATCGCACCCGGGCGGCAATCGATGCGGTGGCGCGTGCCATTGACGAAAAATTGCCAGGGATCATCGGGATCCATTTGGAAGGTCCACATCTGTCAGTGGCCCGCAAGGGGGCGCATGACCCCAGCTTGATCCGTCCGATGACGGACGCGGATATCGCTGTGTTGCTGGACGCCGCCAACCGATTAGCCAATGTGATGCTGACGGTTGCACCGGAAAATGTGCGGGACGATCAAATCTCAGCCCTTGCCGCCGCCGGGGTGATTGTGTCGCTGGGTCATACCGACGCCAGTTTTGACCGCTGCATGTCGGCATTCGACGCCGGTGCATCCTGTGCCACCCATTTGTTCAACGCGATGAGCCAGCTTGGCAACAGGGAGCCGGGGTTGGTCGGTGCTGTCCTAACACATCCCGCGGTGAGTGCGGGGCTGATTGCCGATGCGGTTCATGTTCACCCAGCCACGATGCGCGCGGCACTGTCGGCAAAATCCGTGGTGGCCAAAGATGGACCGGGTCAGATTTTTCTGGTGACGGACGCGATGGCCACGGGGGGCTGCGACATACAGGAATTCACGCTGAACGGGCGTATTGTGCGGCGCGAAAACGGCCGATTGACGCTCGGTGACGGCACGTTGGCCGGGGCGGACGTCGATTTTGGGCGCGCGATTTCAGTGGTGATGGATCAGGTGGGTGTTGGCCTGCAGGATGTCGTTGCGATGGCAACGACGCTGCCTGCGCAATTATTGCGTGATGACATGGGGTTCGGACGGATTGACGGGCTGGAAAACGGCCTTGTGCATCTGGATAAGACCACCAATCAGCCCCGACACATTGCATCGCTTTTGGGCTGAGCACGCCTGTCTTAAATCCGAAGGCGGTTGAAAAACACTCTGGTTTCACGCATTCATGGCCGCCAAGGCGCACGTGCCGGGATACCTTCGGACTGGATCGCATGAAGTTAAAACCCAAAGTTGACGGATCAACGGATGACCTCGCCGCGCGGGCGGGGTGGATGTATTATCTTGCCGGAATGACACAGGGCCAGATCGCCGAAGAACTGGACCTGTCGCGGCAACGCGTACAGCGGTTGGTGGCCCGCGCGATTGCGGATGGTTTGGTGCATGTGCGGCTTGATCACCCCATTGCGGCCTGCCTGAATATGGAACGCGATCTGAAGCGGAAATTCGACCTTCAGTTCGCGCGCGTTGCGCCATCATTGCCGGATCGGGCAGATTCGTTTCGCTCGGTTGCCGCCGTTGGGGCGGGCGAGGTCGAACGTGTCTTGCTGCGACAGCCGGACCTTACCGTCGCGGTTGGCACCGGGCGGACCTTGCGGGCCGTGGCGACTGAGATGACCGAAATGGAATGTCCGGGTCACAAACTTGTGTCGCTGATCGGCAATTCCAATTTTGACGGATCGGCATCGCTTTATGAGGTGCTTCAGCGGTTTGCAGAAAAGATCGGCGCGCGGTATTTTCCCATGCCTTTGCCCGTGATCGCGACAAACCGCGAGGAGCGCGATTTTCTTCACAGCCTGCCGCATGTTGCCCGGATCAGGGCGCTTGCCCACAATTGTGATGTGACCTTGGTCGGGTTGGGTGAACTTGGAGCAAAGGCACCGATGGTCATGGATGGATTCATGTCCGCCGAGGCGATGGCCGAGCTGGAGGCCGCCGGTGCTGTGGGAGAGATCGCCGGCTGGGCCTTTGATTCGAATGGGACCTATATGATGGATCAGTCCGACGTATGCACCAGTGGTGTGCGTGTTGAGCCATCCGACAAGCCAAACATCGGCATCGCCGTGGGGGAAGCCAAATATCCCGGCCTGCTTGCAGCGCTAAAAGGTAAATTGATCAACTGTTTGGTGACAGATGAAGCCTGCGCGGAATATCTGCTGAAACACTGAAAATCCCTTAAGAGTTGTGCTTTTCGATAATTTTGTTGACAAAATGCTGTCCATTTGTGAGTAATTGCCTAGGTAGTGGGCAAAAGCCCATATCTTAACGGGAGGATACCATGAAGAATTCACTACGCGCCCTGTTGGGTGCGACAGCTATGTGTGCAGTTGCCGGAACGGCATTTGCAGATGGGCATTCAAAAACAATCACCATCGCTACCGTGAACAACGGCGATATGGTGCGCATGCAGGGTTACACTGATATTTTCACCGAAGAGACCGGCATTGCCGTCGAATGGGTGACACTGGAAGAAAATACACTGCGCCAGCGTGTGACAACGGACATCACCACCAAAGGTGGCCAGTTCGACATCATGACAATCGGCATGTACGAGACCCCTATCTGGGGTGCCAACGGCTGGTTGGTCCCGCTTGATGATCTGTCTGCTGAATACGACGTGGATGACATTCTGCCCGCCATGCGCGATGGCCTGTCCCATGACGGCACACTTTATGCGGCACCGTTTTACGGCGAAAGTTCAATGGTGATGTACCGCACCGACCTGATGGAGCAAGCAGGTCTTGAAATGCCTGATGCCCCGACATGGGAATTTATCCGCGAAGCAGCTGCTGGAATGGATGATCCTGAGAAAGACATCAACGGTGTCTGTCTGCGGGGCAAGGCCGGCTGGGGTGAAGGCGGTGCATTCATCACGGTGACTGGCAACTCTTTCGGTGCACGCTGGTTTGATGAGGACTGGAACGCACAGTTTGATCAGCCAGAATGGGCTGAAGCGCTGAATTTCTATGTCAGCTTGATGAACGATTACGGCCCCGAAGGTTATGCGACCAACGGTTTCAACGAAAACCTGTCGCTGTTCAACCAGGGCAAGTGCGGCATGTGGATTGACGCGACTGTTGCGGCATCTTTCGTGACCGGTGCCGATTCCACAGTTGCTGATTCAGTTGGTTTCGCTTTGGCACCAAACCACGAAGGTGTTGAAAAGCGCGCGAACTGGCTTTGGGCTTGGGCCTTGGCGGTTCCCGCAGGGACGCAAAAGGAAGCTGAAGCCAAGCAGTTCATCGAATGGGCAACCGGCAAAGCGTATATCGAGCTTGTTGCTGGCAAGGAAGGCTGGGCCAATGTGCCTCCGGGTGCGCGGACATCTCTGTATGAGACACCTGAGTATCTGGAAGTTCCGTTTGCTCAAATGACCCTGGATTCTATCAACGCGGCTGATCCGACCAACCCAACAGTTGATCCGGTGCCGTATGTTGGTATCCAGTTCGTCGCGATCCCCGAGTTTGCCGGTATGGCAACGGAAGTGAGCCAGGAATTCTCTGCCGCGTATGCGGGTCAGCAGACCGTGGAAGAAGCGCTGGCAAAAGCCCAGGCGATCACCAACGAAACCATGGAAGCAGCCGGCTACAAGTAAGCCACTGCCACCCAGAGCAGAGGGCGGTTCGCCCGCCCTCTGCTTTTCACTGCACTACTGTTTCCGCTTTCCAATACGACGTAAGGATGGGGCTCTGATCTTGCCGCCCATCAACGGAGGAGATGCATCCAATGGCCACCAAAGCTTCCCGATCCGCCGCCAGACTGATGATGGCACCCGCAGTGATCTTGCTCCTTGGCTGGATGTTGGTGCCTCTGATCATGACATTGTGGTTCTCGTTCCGCACTTATTTGCCGCTGCGTGGTGGCGACCAAGGGTGGACAGGATTTGATAATTATGTCCGATTTGTAACATCAAGCGCCTTCTGGCCGGCTATTTACACGACGCTCATCATTCTGGGCGGAGTCCTGGCTATTACGATCGCTTTGGGCGTTCTTTTGGCGATCTTGCTTGATCAGCCGATGTGGGGTCAGGGCCCGGTTCGTATTCTGGTCATTGCGCCGTTTTTCGTCATGCCAACCGTTTCCGCATTGGTGTGGAAGAACATCTTTATGGATCCGACAAACGGATTGTTTGCGCATCTGTGGAGGTTCTTTGGCGCGGACCCGGTCAGTTGGCTTTCAGACGCGGCGGTACCGTCGCTCATTTTGATTGTGTCCTGGCAGTGGCTGCCGTTTGCAACGCTCATCTTGCTTACCGCCATTCAGTCATTGGATAGTGAGCAGCTTGAAGCGGCTGAAATGGACGGTGCGTCACCGCTGTCACGCTTTTTCTACATCACCCTGCCGCACCTTAGCCGTGCAATCACCATTGTGGTCCTGATTCAGACAATCTTCCTTTTGGCAGTCTTTGCCGAGATTTTTGTGACAACAGGCGGCGCATTCGGCACCCGGACATTGTCCTATCTGATCTTCCAACGGGTGCTGGAAAGCCAGAACATCGGGCTTGGCTCTGCGGGCGGTGTTTACGCGATCATCCTTGCCAATATCGTTGCCATCTTCTTGATGCGCATCGTCGGCAAGAACCTAGATAACTGAGGGAGGACGGCACATGGCACGTTCAGTTACCAACCAACGCAAGGCGTTCAACACGACACTTGCCTGGATCATCGGTCTGCTGATCTTCTTCCCGATCCTGTGGACCATCCTGACCAGTTTCAAAACCGAAGCGCAGGCGATCTCCGATCCGCCGATCTTCCTGTTCTTTGACTGGACGACGGAAAACTATTCAACAGTGATGGAACGGTCGAACTACGGGCGTTTCCTGTGGAATTCGATCTTCATCGCGGGGGGGTCAACCATCCTTGGGATTATGATTGCGGTGCCTGCCGCATGGTCGATGGCCTTTGTTCCATCCAAGCGGACCAAGGATATCCTGCTCTGGATGCTCTCAACCAAGATGCTGCCGGCGGTTGGTGTTCTTTACCCAATCTATCTGCTGTTCATCAAGCTGGGTCTGCTGGACAATGTCTATGGTCTGACGTTTGTGCTGATGTTGATCAACCTGCCGATCATTGTCTGGATGCTGTACACCTATTTCCGTGAAATCCCTGGTGAAATCCTGGAAGCGGCGCGGATGGACGGGGCGACCCTGAAATCAGAAATCCTTTATGTGCTGACGCCGATGGCGATTCCCGGTATCGCGTCGACCTTATTGTTGAACTTCATTCTGGCATGGAACGAGGCCTTCTGGACCCTCAACCTGACAGCGGCAAAAGCGGCGCCACTGACCGCGTTTATCGCAAGCTATTCAAGCCCTGAAGGCCTGTTTTACGCAAAGCTCAGCGCGGCATCCACGATGGCTATCATGCCGATCCTCATCCTTGGCTGGTTCAGCCAGAAACAACTTGTCCGCGGCCTGACGTTCGGCGCGGTGAAATAGGGAACCTGACACATGGGACAAATTACGCTCAACCAAGTCACGAAAAGCTTTGGCGATGTGCAGGTTATTCCGCCACTGGATCTTGAAATCAACGAAGGTGAGTTTGTTGTTTTCGTCGGGCCATCGGGTTGTGGTAAATCCACGCTTTTGCGTCTGATTGCCGGTCTCGAAGACACGACGTCCGGAACGATCAGCATCGACGGCAAAGACGCGACGGATCTGCCGCCAGCCAAGCGCAGACTGGCGATGGTGTTTCAATCCTACGCGCTTTATCCGCATATGTCGGTCCGCAAGAACATCGCTTTCCCGTTGAAAATGGCAGGCATGCCGCAGGATCAGATTGCGGCCAAAGTCGACCACGCGGCAACAATCCTGAACCTTGCTGATTACATCGACCGTCGTCCCGGCCAATTGTCTGGCGGTCAACGGCAGCGTGTGGCCATTGGCCGGGCAATCGTGCGCGAACCTGCGGCGTTCCTGTTTGATGAACCCCTGTCGAACCTTGACGCATCCTTGCGCGTCAACATGCGCCTTGAGATCAGCGAATTGCACAATGAACTTGAGACAACGATGATCTATGTGACCCACGATCAGGTTGAAGCCATGACTATGGCTGACAAGATCGTTGTGTTGCAGGCGGGCAATATCGAACAGGTTGGCAGCCCGCTTGAGCTTTATCACCGTCCGCAGAATACCTTTGTGGCAGGCTTTATCGGGTCGCCGAATATGAACCTCTTTACCGGAGACGAGGCACAAAAACACGGCGCGACCACCATCGGTGTGCGCCCGGAACATATGCAGGTGTCCAAAACCGAAGGTCAGTGGAAAGGCCGCGTGGGCGTCGCGGAGCATCTGGGGTCGGACACTTTTGTGCATGTGCATGACACCGGGCTTGCCGAAATGGTCACGGTGCGGATCAGCGGTGATCTGGACGTGCGCCACAACGACACCATCTATCTGTCACCTGATATGGACAAGCTGCACCGCTTTGACGCGCAGGGGCTGCGGATAGAATGAAGCGACTGGACGGGCAGTCGGCGCTGATCAGCGGGGCGGCCCGCGGGATCGGGCAAGGGTTTTCAGAACGCTTTCTGGCAGAGGGGGCCACAGTTGGCATCGCGGATATCAACCTTGATGCGGCCGAAGAAACTGCCCGTGCGCTTGGTGACGGGGCCTATGCGGTGCAGATGGATGTCAGCCGTCAGGACAGCATTGACGCGGCCATCGCAGCGGTTGTCGCACAGGCCGGAAAGCTGGATATCGTGATCAACAACGCAGCACTTTTTGATGTGGCTGAAACCGTCGATATCACCCGCGCCAGCTATGACAGGCTTTACGCCGTGAACGTCGCTGGTACGCTTTTCACGATGCAGGCGGCGGCGAAACAAATGATTGCCCAAGGTCATGGCGGCAAGATCATCAACATGGCAAGCCAGGCGGGCAGACGCGGCGAAAGCCTTGTGCTGGTCTATTGCTCGACCAAGGCTGCGGTGATCTCAATGACCCAGTCGGCGGGGCTGAACCTGATCAAGCACGGCATCAACGTCAACGCCATCGCGCCCGGTGTCGTGGACGGCGCACATTGGGACCATGTCGATGCGATGTTTGCCAAACTTGAGGGCAAAAAACCGGGTCAGAAGAAAGCCGAGGTTGCCGCATCCGTCCCTGCCGGACGCTTTGCCGTGCCTGAGGACCTGACCGGCATGGCGGTGTTTCTCGCCTCATCAGATGCCGACTATATCGTGTCGCAGACGTATAACGTCGACGGCGGACAGTGGATGAGCTGACATGACATTTCTGCTACGCCAATCTTCTCTGGACGATTTGCCCGCTTGCGTGGGTCGACCGACCTATGCACGTGATCGGTTGAGCGCGGGTATCCTGCATATTGGCATTGGCAACTTTCATCGGTCTCATCAGGGTGTCTACCTCAATGATCTGCTGAACGCCGGGGGTGATCCGGCCTGGGCCATTCGCGGCGCGGGGGTGCGTCAGCCGGATGCGCAGATGCGGCAGATGTTGTCAGAACAAGACTGGCTTTATTCCGTCGTCGAGGTGGACCATGAAACCTACAAGGCCGATGTTGTCGGCGCGATGATCGACTTTGTTGACGTCGCGCCAAAAGGCAACGCGCCCCTGATTGCGGCGATGACCGACCCGGTGACCAGAGTCGTGTCGCTGACAGTGACCGAAGGCGGCTATTTCGTGGATGCCTCAACCGGCAGCTTTGATGTCTCACACTCTGACATTTCCGCAGATATCGCGAACCCTGCTGCGCCCAACACCGTCTTTGGGGCGATCCTTGCCAGTCTCGCGGCGCGGCGTGCGGATCGTGTACCGGCGTTCACCGTGATGTCATGCGACAACCTGCCCAGTAATGGCGACGTGGCGCGTGCGGCGATCATGGAAATGGCCCATGCGCTTGATCCTGATCTGGCAAATTGGATCGCAGATAACGTCAGTTTTCCCAATGGGATGGTCGACCGGATTACACCAGCCACGGGGGCGCGGGAACGCGACCTGTTGCGCGCCAAGTTTGGCATCAAAGACAACTTTCCAGTGTTTTGCGAACCTTTCCGGCAATGGGTGCTTGAGGATAAATTCGTCAATGGCCGCCCCGAGTTTGAGCGTGTCGGCGTCACCCTGACGGACGACATTCACGCCTTTGAACGGATGAAAATCCGTCTGTTGAACGGGGGCCACGCGATTTTGGCCTATCCGTCCGCCTTGATGGGCATCGAATTTGTGCATGATGCGATGGGAAATGACCTGATCCGCGGATACCTGCGCAAAGTGTTGAGCCATGACGTTTTGCAACACGTAGACCCGGTGCCGGGGTTCACGCCCGCGCAATATCTGGACTCGATCTGTGAGCGGTTTGAAAACCCCGGTGTGGCCGATACAACCACGCGGCTTTGTCATGATGGATCGAACCGTCAACCGAAGTTTGTCATTCCCTCCATCCGTGATGGTTTGGCGGCGGGATATGTGCCAGAGGGGCTGGCGCTTGGTTCGGCGTTGTGGTGTCAGTATTGCAAAGGGCAGACGGATGCGGGCCACCCCATTCCGGCCAATGATCCTGACTGGGACAACCTGCAGACCGCCGCGCGCCGCGCCGAGGTCGATCCTGCGGCGTGGTTGTCGCAAGAAGATATCTATGGGGCTCTTGGGCGTCATGAGGGGTTTGTTGCGGCGTTTGCATCGGCTCTGAATTCGGTGCAAACCAAGGGTACTGAAGACACATTGAAAACCTATTTGGCCTGAGCCTATGCCTTTCGGGACAGGACAGGCCTATGCGGCAAAAGGGGCGGGCTATGATCATCTGTTGCGGTGAAGCGTTGATTGATATGATCCCGTCCGTGGACGCGGCAGGCAAAGACGCGTTTACGCCGCATGCGGGTGGCGCGGTTTTTAACACTGCGGTTGCGCTTGGGCGTTTGGGCGCGCCTGTCGGTTTTGTGTCGGGGATTTCAACCGATCTGTTTGGTGACATGCTGCGGCAGGGTCTGACCGACAGCAACGTCGATACCGCAAATGTGGTGATGTCTGATCGCCGATCCACGCTGGCGTTTGTGACACTCAAGAACGGGCAGGCGAGCTATCTGTTTTTTGATGAAAACAGTGCCGGGCGGATGTTGGATGCGAAAGATCTCCCTACTATTCCTGACGCAACCACGGCGCTTTACCTGGGCGGTATCAGTCTGATCAATTTGCCTGCTGCGGATTTCTATGTGGCCCTTGCAATGCGCGAGGCGGGCAGAAGGGTGATCATGGCGGACCCCAACATTCGGATGAATTTTGTCACTGACGAAACGGCATACCGCGCCCGTCTGGAACGTCTGATTGCCCATACCAACATCCTGAAAGTGTCGGACGAGGATCTGGATTGGATCGTCCCCGGCCCGCTGTCGATGCTGGAAAAAGCGGACATGCTGTTGAACAGGGGGCCGCAGTTGGTGATTGTCACCCGTGGCAGCCAAGGGGCAACCGGGCTTTTTGGGACGGACGGTGTTGTTGAGGTGCCCGCACAAAGCACCACGGTGGCTGATACAGTTGGCGCAGGCGATACCTTTAACGCAGGTGTTCTGGCGCGGCTATCTGAGCAGGGTTTGCTGAGCACGGACGCCTTGCAAAACATCACGGGCGAACAGGTTGCCTCGGCTTTGGCGATGGGTGCGAAGGTTGCAGGCATCACCGTCAGCAGGCACGGTGCAAATCCACCCTGGGCGCATGAGTTGGATGGCGCGTAAGGCGTGTCGCCTGAAAAACCTGCGCCAGCGATTTCAGAGCCTGATCTAATGTTGCCCATCAAGGCCGACCCTGCGCCGCAGGGTGTCGGCGATCATGCGACTTAGAGATATCGGTTCACTAGATTTTCAAGCCGTTCCTGACGTCCGGACTTTGGCTCAGGGTTGATGCCCTTTGCGACCACGTGGTCATGGATTTTTGCAAGGTCGCTGGTCATCAGCGATTTGCCCGCATCGGTATCCCAGCCTGCGTAACGCGCAGTGCGCGCGGCTTCGAGCTTGCCGTCTGTCAGCATCGCTGCAGCGGCCTTGAGCCCGGCCGCACAGGCATCCATGCCGCCAACATGCGCAAGGATCAGGTCCTCGGGGTCGAGGGATTGGCGGCGTAGTTTCGCGTCGAAATTCGTGCCCCCGGTGGTAAATCCGCCCGCCCGCAGGACCTCGTAAAAAGCCAATGCCATCTCTGGTACATTGTTGGGAAACTGGTCGGTGTCCCAGCCGGATTGATAGTCATTGCGGTTCATGTCGATGGACCCGAAGATCCCCAATTCACGCGCCAGTGCCAGTTCATGTTCAAACGTGTGACCTGCCAGAATGGCATGGCCCTGTTCGATATTGACCCGCACTTCGTTCTCAAGGCCAAAGTCCTTGAGAAATCCGTAAACGGTCGCCACATCGTAATCGTATTGGTGTTTGGTTGGCTCTTGCGGTTTGGGTTCGATCAGGATGGCACCTTTGAACCCGGTCTTATGTTTGTAGTCGACAACCATCTGCAACATGCGGCCCGCCTGTTGGCGTTCGCGGCCCATGTCGGTGTTGAGCAGGGTTTCATAACCTTCGCGTCCGCCCCAAAGGACATAGTTTTCGCCCCCCAGTTTGATCGTGGCATCCATGCAGGTTTTTATCGTCGCCGCCGAAAAGGCAAAGACATCCGGGTCAGGATTTGTGGCAGCCCCAGCCATAAAGCGGCGGTGTGAAAACAGGTTCGCAGTGCCCCAAAGCAGTTTGAGCCCGGTGTCGTCCATCTTTTGGCCAAAGTAATCGACAATTTCTTGGAGGTTTCTGGTGTTCTCGGCAAAATCCGCACCTTCGGGGCGTACGTCGGCATCGTGGAAACAGAAATAGGGAACACCCAAAATCTGAAACATCTCAAACGCCACATCCGCTTTCAGTTTGGCCGCTGCCATGGTGTCGTCGAACCACGGGCGCTGAAAGGTCTGGCCGCCGAAGGGATCGCCACCGGGCCAGGCAAAGGAATGCCAATACGCACAGGCAAAGCGCAGATGGTCCTTCATTGGTTTGCCCATCACCACTTCGTCAGGATTGTAGTGACGAAACGCAAAATCGCTGTCGCTCTCCATGCCCTGATAGGTGATCCTGGGGATACCTTTGAAAAAGTCAGTCATGGCACAGGTCCTTTCGTAGTTTGATCGGGACAAGAACGACGAAACCAATTTGAGAAGGGTTTCGGATTACGCCGCGGCTTTTGGGTTCTTGCCCAGAATGATCATCGACAGAATATCATCTTCGGTCACATCTTCTACCCGTTCAGTGCCAACCAGCTGGCCGTTTTTCATCACCGATACCCGGTCACAGAGTTCCATCATTTCGCGGGTGTCGTGGCTGATCAGGAAAATCCCCAGACCTTGTTTTTTCAGCTCGCCGATCAATTCCGCCACCATCGCGGTTTCATGCACCCCAAGGGCCGCGGTAGGTTCATCCATGATCAGGATCTTGGCGTTGAAATAAACGGCGCGCGCAATCGCAACTGATTGCCGCTGGCCCCCTGACAGGGCCGATACCGGCTCTTTCAGCTTTTTGAAGTTTGGATTGAGACGCGCCATGATCTTGCGGGTTTCTGCCTCCATCCGGCTGTCATCAACAAAGCCGAACGGTGTCGTCAACTCGCGGCCCAGAAACAGATTGGACGCGGCATCAAGATTGTCGGCAAGGGCGAGCGTTTGATAGATCGTCTCAATATTGTAATTGCGGCTGTCGCGCGGTGAATTGATCGTGGCGCGTTTGCCTTCGATCCAGATTTCGCCAGAATCCATCTTGTAAGCACCCGACAGCATCTTGATTAGGGTCGATTTGCCCGCGCCATTGTGGCCCAACAGGCCCACAACTTCGCCTTCGTGCAGTTCGATGCTCACGTGATCGACCGCTTTGACACCGCCAAATGCAATCGAGACGTTCTTCATTTCAACCAATGGCGTTGTCATTATTTCGCTCCCACTCGCTTGCGGTATTGAATGTCGATCCAGACGGCCAGCACCAAAACAGCGCCCACGACGATGTTCTGATAGGGCGCGTCTACCCCGACCATGGCCATGCCCGATTGCAGCGATTGCATGATCAGGGCACCGATGATGGCCCCGTAAATGGTGCCAAGTCCGCCGGAAAGTGCGGTCCCGCCAATCACGGCTGCGGCAATCACCCGAAGTTCGTCCAGCGTACCGATGTCGTTTGTATGATACCCCAGACGCGCCGATGCCACGACGCCCGCAAGCGCAGAGAGAACCCCGACCATCGCAAAGATTTTGACCGTCAGCAGGCGTGTGTTGATGCCCGAAAGTTCTGCCGCATCCGGGTTGCCGCCGGTTGCAAAGATGTAGCGCCCCAGGCGGGTGCGCAGTGCGATCACGGTCATCACAATCGCAACAGCGATGAGAACGAGGACGGAATAGGGCAGGCCGTATGCGGCAACACAGCCTTCTGCGACCTCACATCCAAAGGCCGCGGGATCACGTGCAATAACGCGTTCCGGCACAGTGTAGGCGTTCAGGACCGCCACGAAGCCAAGGATCGCTGCGGCGATAAAGCCCATGACCAACATCTCTGCCCACGCGGGTTTGACCGGAAAGCCATGTGATTTTTTTGTGCTGCGTCCCGACCACAGGGCATAAAGCGCTACGACGGTTGCAAGCAGGCCCACGACCCAGCTCCAAAATGACCCAAGCGTGCCGTTGATGCCGCCAAACAGCAGGAAGGTTTGATCAAGGGGGCCGATTGTGGCGCCGTCCGTCATCCACCACCCGACGTTGCGCCAGATCAGCAATCCGCCCAGCGTCACGATAAAGGCGGGGATCGCCTGATAACCGATCAGCCAACCCTGGGCACCGCCGATGACGGCGCCGGTCAGCAGTCCGATCGCGATGGTGATCCAAGGGATCATCGGATGGCCCAGTTCCAGTCCCAGAATTTGCGGCAGCCATTCAGTCTGGGTCATGCCCATCACGGCCGTACAGGTGGCCAAAAGCGCGCCGACCGACAAGTCGATGTGGCGGGTCACAATCACAAAGACCATCCCGGTGGCCATGATCGCCACTGAAACTGTTTGGATGGTCAGGTTAAAAACGTTGCGCGGGGTCAGGAAACGACCCTCCGTCAGCACGTTGAACACGAGACAGACCAGTACAAATGCACCGATCATCCCCAATAGCCGGGTGTCGACTTCCAATGATTGCAGGAAGCTGCGTTTTGACTGTGTTTGGGGGGCGTTTTGGTCAGACATGGGATGTCTCCATCGATATTCAGCGGCGATCAGCCGGAATGCTCAGGCTGACAAATGTCCGTGATGCGAAATGGGCGAAGGGGGTGGACCCCGCCCGCAAGCGGGGTCCCGTGCTGGTCGGTCAAGCCGACCAAACGCTTCGTCAGTGGGTTTAGTTACAGGGGGCCGGGCCGCCTGATACGCCTTGGCAAAGTGCCTCGACCGTGATCCAGCCCGCATCCGTTACGACCTGCAGGTTGGCAGCTGTGATCGGCACCGGTGCCAGGAACATCGAATTCATTTCGGTGCCACCTGGTGAGGTCCATTTGCTTGACCCGTCAACGGTTGCCGCGCCATCGGCTGCCAAAGCGGCGGCAATCTCGCCTGCGGCTTTGCCCAGTTCACGCGCGTCTTTCCAAACCGAGACGGTTTGGGTGCCAAGTGCCACACGGTTCAGTGCTGCGTGGTCGCCATCCTGGCCGGACACTGGAATGCCTTCCATGCCTTGGGCTGTCAAAGCGGCGACTGCACCACCGGCGGTGCCGTCGTTGGATGCCACAACCGCGTCAACCTTGTTGTCGTTGGCGGTCAGGATCTGTTCCATGTTGCGCTGTGCGTTCGCTGGCAACCAACCATCGGTATACGCCTCATCCACGATGGTGATCGCGCCGCTGTCGATCGCAGCTTGCAGCACTTCTTGCTGACCGCCGCGCAGGAAGTCGGCGTTTGGATCGGTGGGCGAGCCCTTGATCATGACGTAGTTGCCTTCGGGCTGTGCTTCGAGCACGGCGCGCGCCTGCATCCGGCCAACTTCGACGTTATCGAAGGTCAGATAGAATGCGCGGCTGTCTTCGATCAGGCGGTCATAGGCGACCACTGGAATGCCTTCTGCATCTGCTGCGTCAACGGCTGGGCCAATGGCGGCTGCATCTTGCGCCAGAATGATCAACGCATCAGCGCCCTGCGCAATCAGGCTTTCAACGTCTGAAAGTTGCTTGGCGGATGATGATTGTGCATCGGCTGAGACATAGGTTGCGCCAGCCGCTTCAAGAGCTGCCTTGATCGCCGCTTCATCGGTTTTCCAACGTTCTTCCTGAAAGTTTGACCAGCTGACGCCGACGGTTACGCCGTGGCCATCCGCAAAAGCTGCGCTGCCGAAACCAGACACTGCGACCGCAGCCGCGATTACATATTTGTTCATTGTTATTCCTCCCATAGGTGTGTCCTCTGTATAAAACAGACAACGAGCCTTGCGACTCACTGGCCAGATTGCACATATTTAATTCAGTTTGCAAAGTAAAAATTGACCGTAACAGGCGAAAATATACGAAAAGACTTTCCAAACGTGGTTTTTACCGCCAATATCCCCTGAATTGCGCTGCGCAGGCTTGGATTAAATTCAAATGGTGAAATATATAGACGACACAGGGGCCAAGACCTCGAAACTGGCCGGGTGTGGCCCGTTGTTACAACGCAGCAAGGCCAGCGATGCACCGCTCAGACAGCAGGTATTTCAGCATGTAAGGGCCAGCGGGCGTGCCGCACGTGCCGACATTACGCGGGCATTGGACATAAGTGCAGGCAGCGCAACAACGCTTACCGCTGACCTGATTGCTGCGGGCATTTTGCGCGAAGTGGAGGAGCAGGCGCGCGAACAGGCCCGCGGGCGCCCGCCCGTCGCATTGGAGGTCGTGCCGGATGCGGCGTTTGTCATCGGGATCAAATTGTCGTCGAAACGGCATTCGGCTGTTTTGGCCGATTTCGCCGGCAATGTTGTAACCACAGCAACGGCCAAGTCATCTGGGAAAAGGCGCAGCGCGGCACAATTGCTTGATGAAATCGCCGCTTTAATTGAGCTTGTGCTGAAAAATGGCGGAAAACGGGCCGCTGATATTGATGCGGTTGGTATCGGTGTGCCGGGCATCGTTGATCATGCCAGTGGGCTGATTAACTGGTGCTCTCTTTTGCAGGACACCAATCAAGACATCACTGTGGGGTTTGCCAAACGGTTCAACATGCCGCTTTTCCTCGACAACGACACCAACATGCTGACCCTTGCCGAATTGTGGTACGGCGATGGGCGTGACATGACCGATTTTGCCGTCGTGACAATCGAAAATGGCGTTGGCATGGGGCTGGTGGTCAACAATCAGCTTTACCGTGGGACACATGGCGTGGGGCTTGAGCTTGGCCATACCAAAGTACAGCTTGATGGCGCACTTTGTCGTTGTGGTCAGCGCGGGTGCCTGGAGGCCTATCTGGGAGATTATGCCCTGACCCGAGAGGCCGCAACCGCGTTGGGCCCCGATGTTGTCGAAGGCAAAGACCCCGAGGCGTTGCTGGCGGTATTGTTTCAACATGCAAAGGCCGGGAATTCAGCGGCTGAGACGATATTCAACCGTGCGGGTCGTTATCTGGCTGTTGGGCTGTCGAATGTGGCGCAGCTTTTTGATCCGCCGTTCATCATCCTGTCGGGGGATCGGATGCAGTATGATTACTTCTATGCGGATGAGGTCTTTGCAGAAATGCAAAAGCTGACGCTTTCTGATGTGCGCCAGCCCTGCAAGATTGTGGTCCATGAATGGGACGATCTGGTGTGGGCACGTGGCGCGACAGCACCGGCTTTGGCCGCACTGACCAACACGATGGCCGGTGGTCTTGAGATGCCCGGCGCATGAAATACGCTGCATATCTCATGTGCCTAATGGCGTGGCCAGCCGTTGCTGATCCAAGGTTTGAAAACAGATCGGATCAATTGCCGACCCATGTTTATGATGGTGGATGGGAACATTTTGTCGGCGGTGGGCTGGCTGTTTTTGACTGTGATGATGACGGGTTGGCGGATATTTTTGCGGCAGGCGGTGAAAGCCCGGCGAAAATGATACGCAATGAGGGCGACTTCAGGTTCTCAGAGGTTGCCATTCCCAAGGTGCTGGGGGTGACTGGTGCCTATCCGATAGATCTGGACGCAGACGGTTTGATGGATCTTTTTGTGCTGCGCGTTGGTGCCAATCGCGTTCTGAAGGGGCAGGGCGGATGTCGGTTCACCGATGCGACAGAGGCGATGGGCATTCCGCCGGCAGACACATGGAGCACCGCGTTCACCGCATGGTGGGAAGACGGCGCGGACCGCCCCACCTTGGCGATTGGAAATTATGTTGATCGGACCGACCCTGACGGGCCATTTGAGGCTTGCGATGACAATGTGATCCTGCGCCCCAAACCGCAAGGATATGCCGAAAATGTTCTCACGCCCGGGTTTTGCCCATTGTCGATGCTGGCAGCGCGTGATGCGCGGGGCCGGCCAACCCTGCGTCTGTCCAATGACCGGCACTATTACGTCAAGGGTGGTCACGAGCAGATGTGGGACATCGCAGAACAGCGATATCTTGGCTCTGAGGACGGTTGGAAAAATGTCGCCCTTTGGGGCATGGGGATTGCCAGTCGTGATTTGAATGCGGATGGCCGCGACGAAGTCATGTTGACCTCAATGGGGGATCAACTGTTGCAATTTGCCTTGCCGGACGGCCGCTATGCAGCCGCAGATTATGCCATCGGAACCTATGCCCAACGCCCGCATGTGGGTGACGATGGGCGGCCTTCAACCGGGTGGCATGCCGAATTTGGCGATATTGACAATGACGGGCGCGCTGACCTTTTCATTGCAAAAGGCAACGTCGACCAGATGCCGGGCATGGCGACGCGCGACCCGAATAACCTGTTGATGCAGTCGGATGATGGTTTTTTTCACGAGGTGGCCGTGAGCGCAGGTGTCGCAACAACCGATCGGTCGCGGGGGGCTGCTTTGGTTGATTTTGATCTGGATGGGCGTCTGGATCTGATCGTGTCGAACCGCCGCGCCGCGCTTGAGCTTTATCGAAATGTGACGGCAGATACTGGCAACTGGATCACCGTGTCACTGCACCAGTTAGGCGGAAACCGCGATGCGGTGGGCGCGGTCATGACGGTGCGGTCGGCAACATTAACCCAAACGCTGCAACAGGTGATTGGTGGTGGTCACGGGGGCGGGCAAATGTTGCCGCGCCACTTTGGTTTGGGCGCGGACGTGGATGTGCAGATTGAGGTTGAATGGCCGGACGGCACCAGATCAACCCATCAGGCAATGGCGGGTGACCGGGTTCGTTTGACCAAACCCTAATCGACCCTTGGTACGGCCAACCCGCTGGGAACAGTTTTCGGGATACCCAAACGGCCGGTGATGGCCACCGGGTCCGTCAGGGTGTCAAGGAAGGCCACCAGCGCGGCAATATCGCCGGGGGTCAGTTCCACGGGTTCGGCCTGAACTGCGGCGGCGATTTGCTGAACCTGGGCGGGGTCATCAAGCACCGCGAAATCCTCGGACTTGAAATTTGGCAAAACAGCCTGGGTGCGGTCATAGCGGGCCAAGCTTTCTGCCGGATTTGCATGATCTGCAATAAACCGCGACAGATCTGCGTGCGCGCCCGCGTGTCCGTAAGGGGCGGTCAGAGCGATGTTACGCAAAGAGGGAGTGCGAAATGCAAAGCGATCTGTGGCGCGCCCGGTCACCCGAAAACGGCCCTCGTCGCGCTGATGATCCTCAAATGTTGCGGCCTTGCCCGGCCCTATCTGTGGCGCGGCCATCGCGTGAAACTGGTGGTCGGTCAAAAATGGGCCGCCGTGGCAGGTGGCACAGCCCGCCGGTCCATAGAAAAGATCAAGACCGTCCTGTTGCTGGCCCTTTAGCGCACTGGTGCCACGCAATACCTCATCAAAAGGCGCGGTATCGGAACGCCATTCAAAGGCAATAAACGCCGCAATTGCATTAGCGATGTCCGTGAACGCAATGTCATCTGATTGAGCGATATGAGGATACACTGAGGCAAAATCATCGGCGTATGCGGGGAGTTCCGCGACGCGACGTGCCAGCAGATCCCAAGCGCCGTCCGGTCCGGTGATCCGCCCCTGCCGGACAAGGCGGGCAATGTCATTTTCGGCGTAGGAGCCCGCCATTTCATCACGGCTGAGCACCGGAAACATGGTTTGCGCCGCCAGGACAGATGCAAATCCGCTTTCCATATCGGCGTCCATCGGGGTGCGAATGCCACCGGGGCGGGTGGGGTCCGCCTCAAGCCGACCGTCGTGAAACAGCACGGTAAATTCGGTCGCTCCAAGATTAAAAAGGCCGGGGGAATTTCGGGGAATGCGGTCTTCTGGCCGGTTTTTGGGGTCTGCATGCCGATTTGGGCCAAGCCCGATCCCGCCATCGCCCAACGACAATGACACCCCATCAGACGTGCCAAAATCGGGATGATGGCAGGTCGCACATGCCGTTTCCCGATTGCCGGACAGGATCGGATCGTAAAACAGAAGCTGCCCCAGCTTTGCCTCTTGCAGATCAACGGGCATGAATGCGGCATCATCAACTGGTGGCGGCAGGGTCTGCGCGCCGGCGAATGATACAATCGACAGAAAAAACGCTGCGGCCAGTGGAAAGTGCATGGATGAGACCCTGTTGGGTAGGAGTGAGTGCGCGCTGATGCGTGCCCGAACAGGGTCTTACAGTTGCGGGTATGTTGCCGAATATCAAGCTGTCAATTCGTGGAGAATGCGCAACACAGAGGGTATATCTTTTTCGGCGTGGATATCCTGAGCAACCGCTGTAGTCTGATCACGTTGGCATGCGCATATGGCGTCAGCCCAATCTAGGGAGCACTTGCGATGAATAACCGGGCGCAAAAAGCCGTCGAAATCGCGACGGATGCAGGCGATTATGCGCTTGATTTTTTCCAACGTGTCGGGTCGTTAAAAATCGAAGACAAGGGCCATCAGGACTTTGTGTCAGAGGCCGACAAGGCGGTTGAGCTTTTGGTGCGCAAGGGCATTGAAGCGGCGTTTCCTGAGGATGGGATCGTTGGTGAGGAACATGCGCCAAAGCCGTCGGTTTCGGGATACACCTGGGTCATCGACCCGATTGATGGCACCACAAATTTCATCAACAACATTCCTGCCTGGACGGTGGTGATCGCGATTGTGAAAGATGACAATACGATTGTCGGCGTGACCCGAGACCCCATTCACAACGAGACCTATCTTGCGGAACGCGGCAAGGGGGCATCCCTGAACGGCACCCCGTTGGTCTGCCCGCCCGACGCTGACCTCACACGCGGGACGGTTGGGACCGGATTTTCCAATCGGACCAGCCCGGACGGGGTGCGGCGGCTGATCAACGAGGTGCTGAATGCAGAAGGTGTATTTCACCGCAATGCCTCTGGCGCGCTTTCGCTTGCCTATGTCGCGGCGGGGCGGCTGCTTGGCTATGTCGAAGAACATATGAACGCGTGGGATTGTCTGGCAGGTCAGCTGTTGATTGCAGAAGCAGGGGGGCAGATTGAGCTGCAAAGCGCAGATGAGATGATCGTCAAAGGTGGGCGTGTCGTTGCAGGAAGTAAGGGCGTATTTGATGAATTGGTGCGGATCGCAGACGCCGCTTACACACCCTGATCCTTGGGCAAGAGAACCGGGCCGATCGCGTCGAGCCCGACGTTGATGGTGCTGCCAACGGCAAGCGGTTCATCGACGTTTTCACTCACCGCAAAGATTTCTCCGAAGCCTGCTCTCAACGTATATTCCATACGGCTGCCGACATAGGTTGCTTTCTCAACCTGCATCTCAATGCCATTGGCGGCCCCAAGTTTCAGCCGTGTCGGGCGCACGGCAAGTTGCGCGGGACCCGCCGACAGGCCGCGCGAGGGTAGGCTGTGTTTGAAGCCTGCGATGTCGATTTCCGCGGTCTCGTTTTTTACCGAGATAACCTCGCAGGGGATGATGTTGGCCTCGCCAATAAAGTCGGCCACAAAACGATCTGCGGGGGCATCGTAGAGCTGTCGTGGTGTTCCGATCTGCGCAATCCCGGCGTTGCGCATGACCACGATTTCATCTGATACCGCCAATGCTTCTTCCTGGTCGTGGGTCACATAAACCACGGTCAATCCAAGGTTCTGCTGAATTTCGCGAATCTCCTCGCGGACCTGACGCCGCAGCTTGGCATCAAGGTTCGACAGGGGTTCATCAAAAAGCAGAACTTGCGGTTCCAAGACCAGCGCGCGTGCGACCGCGACCCGTTGCTGTTGTCCGCCAGACAACTCAGACGGCAACCGGTCGCCGTAGCCTTTGAGGCCGACAAGGTCCAATCCCTGCGCCGCGCGGTCCTTTGTCTCGGATTTGTCAAAACCCGAAAAGCCCAAGCCGTAGGACACGTTTTCCATCACGGTCATATGGGGAAACAGGGCATAAGACTGGAACACCATCGACACATCGCGGTCGGTCGCGGGAAGCAATGTCACATCCCGGTCTCCGATCAGGATCGCGCCTTTGGTGGCCATTTCCAGCCCTGCAATCATCCGCAGTGTCGTCGTCTTGCCGCAGCCCGACGGCCCCAACAAGGTGACCAGCTTGCCCGCTTCGATCTCAAGATTGATGTTGTCCACGGCAACCACGTCTTTGCCATAGATCTTAGTGACATTGCGAAAGCTGACCGGCGACGCTTTGGAATTAATGCTCATTTCAGGTCCTCAAACATTGGTATGCGACTGGGTCATGCGCCGCCCGATTTTTATGCGGCCAACCACCAATTGCATTAAAGTAACCACGCCCAGCATCACAAAAATCAGCGTGGTGGAATAAGCAATCGCAAGCCCGTAGTCGTTGTTCTCGACCCGCCCGATGATATAGCTGGTGGCCATGTCGTATTCGGCTGACACCAGGAAAATCACCGCAGAAATGGCCGTCATCGCGCGCACGAAGCTGTAGACGAGGGCGGCCAGAATTGCCGGGCGCAGTAGCGGCAGAATGACCCGGCGGAATGTCTGCCATGAATTGGCACCCAGCGTCAGGGATGATTCATCAAGCGATTTATCAAGCTGCGACATCGACGCGATCCCGGCCCGCACACCCACCGGCATGTTGCGGAAAATAAAGCTGACCACCAGAATGATGCCGGTCCCGGTGATTTCAATCGGGGGCACGTTGAAGGCCAGAATATAACTTACCCCGATGACCGTGCCGGGTATGGCAAAGGACAACATCGTGCCAAATTCAAAGGCGTTCTTGCCTGCAAATGTTTGTCGGGTCAGCAGGTAGGCGGTGATCAACCCGACAATCGCGGTGAGCGGAGCGGCAATCGCTGCAATCTTTAGCGTTGTCCAAAAGCTGTCCCATGCAGCCCCGGACCAACGAATGCCTGCATCCTCAAAGCGGAAAGAAAATGCGGTGACGTAGTGTTTGAATGTCAGCGTGTTGTTGACGCCCCACAGTTCGACCACTGAGCCGTAAAAAATCATCGCATAGATCACGACTGTGAAAGCGGCCCAGATCATCGCAAGGACAAGAACCGGGACCGACAATGCGCGCGGCATATGTGGATGCACGCCGCTGTCGCCCTTGCCCGATACGGTGGTGTAGCTCTTTTTCCCAAGCCAGAACCGCTGTGCGTAGAATGCGCCAAGTGTAAAGCAAAGCAGTACCATGGCCAGCACCGCCGCTTTGCCCTGATCATATTGTGCGCCGACGATGGCAAAAAATATTTCGGTCGAGAGCACGTCGTAATTGCCCCCCAAGACCAGCGGGTTGCCGAAATCGGCCATGCTTTCAATAAAACCCAGCAGGAATGCATTTGCCAAACCGGGCCGCATCAACGGCAGGGATACCGTTTTGAACACCTGCCATTTTGATGCCCGCAGCGTTTGTGCTGCCTCCTCCATTGAGGGTGATACGCCTTCGACGACGCCGATCAGGACCAGAAAGGCGATCGGGGTAAAGGCCAGAACCTGTGCGATCAGAACACCCGGGAGCCCGTAAAGCCACCGTGTTGGTTGGGTGCCAAACAATTCCGAAAAGTACACATTCACTGACCCGGAGAGGCCAAACAACAAGATCAGCGCAAGACCAATCACAAAGGGTGGCGTGATGATCGGCAGGACGGTCAATGCCCGCAGCGCGCGTTTGTACCGGAACCCTGACCGGGTCACGACAAGCGCGAAAACCAACCCCAATGCTGTCGTGAGAAATCCAACCATGACGGCCAAAAACAATGAATTCCACGCGACACCGCACTTTGCCCCCCATAGGCAACCAAGGCCCCAGAGCCTGTCATCAAAGAATTTCGAGGCAAAGACCGCGATGGAATAGCCACCGTCTTCAGTGATGAACGCCGCTGTCAGCATCTTCGCGATGGGGAAGAAAACAAACACGGTGACGATCACCACCACGCCGCCAATCGAGCTGACAACGAACACATCGCCGTTGATTGCACCGCGCGCGGCGATGCCTTGGGTGAAGAGGAACAGGAAGGCTGAGGCGACGATCAGTGCGCCATAGCCCATGCCGAATTGCCGGTCGCCAAGGTCGCCATATAGGGCTGACGCCCATTCGAAATTCCACCCGCGAATGCCAATTGCAAAACCCTGCAAGATCAACCAGCCAAAGCCAATAGCCCCGGCAAGGATCAGGATTTTCGCGTAAACGGGATCTGTCTTGCGTTTTTTCAACACTGCAAACGGGGCCAGCAGAGGCACGATCAATGGGGCCAGCCACAGCTTTTCGCCTTGGGCAATCAGGAACGCGCCGGGGGCGTAATCCGCGTCAAACGGATAGCCGTCCGTGAGCCATTCAAACGTGAAAAAATCCTCCACCCCGTACCAGGGGAGGAGGAAAAAGCCGACCAACCCGGCAATGATCCAGAAGACCAGAACCGAGTTGGACGTTTGCTCAGATGTAATGGTGCGCACTTTTACTGCGGCAGCACAGACACCTCATCGTCCCACTTTTTCAACAAACGCTTGCGTTCATCGGATGAACCATAGGTCTTGAAGTCATAGTCAATCAATTTGATCGAACTCATGTCAGGTGCGCTTGGCGATGTTTCCGCACCGACATTTGAGGGCACCTGAAACGCCTTCACCTGAAGGGCAAGATTTTGCGCTTCAGCGCTGAGCGCCCAGTCGTAGAACTTTTTGGCCTCTTCCATGTTCCGCGCGCCTTCGATGATCGACATGGAGCCGATTTCATAACCGGTGCCTTCGGCAGGTGCGACCACCTTGACCGGGAAACCGGACACCGCCTGGGCCACGGCGTCGTGCATGAATACGATGCCGATTGTGGTCTCACCGCGCCCTGCGGCCTTGATCGGGGCAGAGCCGGATTTGGTATATTGGTTGATGTTCGCGTGCAGGCCTTTCATGTAGTCAAAGCCGCCGTCTTCGCCAAACAACTGCACCATCGTCGCTAGGGTCGTATAGGCTGTGCCGGATGAATTTGGGTTCGCCATCTGAACGTGGCCCTTGTATTCAGGTTTAGTCAGATCGGCCCAGGACGCCGGTTCAGGCAGGTTGTTCGCGGCCAGCAGGTCGGTGTTGTAGCCATACCCCAAAGCGCCAGAGTAAATTCCAATGGTTCTGTTGCCAGCGCTTTCAGCCTGAGAGATTGCCCAAGGGTGCAATTGGTCACGCATGGGCGAAATATATTCTGCGGTCAGCCCTTCTTCGGCTGCCTGCAAATGCGGATCGCCTGTGCCGCCCCACCAGACGTCGCCCTTGGGGTTTGACGCCTCGGCCTTGATCTGTGCAAAGGTTTCGCCGGATGATTTGCGGGTCATCGCAACGTCGATCCCTGTTGCATCCTGAAAGCTGTTGGCCATCAGCTGGCACCATTCTTCTTGCGCGCTGCAATAGAATGTCAGCTTTTCTGCCTGCGCGCTTCCTGCGGCTGCAAACGCGAGCGCGGACGCGCCCAGCATCAATTTCAGTGTGTTCATCGTAATTCCTCCCAGAGCTTTTTTCTTTTTTGTGACCTTAGGTTAAGAACCGGCATGCGATCTGGCAACAGATTTGTGAAGGCGGCCGTTGGCGGTTCAAGGGGCCTGTAACGCCAAGGCTTCGATTGTGCGCCAGCCGGAAATGGGTGTTTGATTGGCGTAGGAGAGTTCGAAAAATGACCCACCGCCCGGTGGCTGGTCGTGGATACGGCTGATCAGCAGGTTCGCCAGATGACAATAGAGCAGGGTGCCAACCGCCCCGTGACCAACAAAAAGAATGTCACCGTCGGTCGCAGAGCGCAGGCTGTCAAAAAACGCGGCCACGATCCGCGACTGTGCCGCCCTCGCTGTTTCCCAGCCATGATAGCTGATCGTTGGGTGTGCAAAGAATTCGTCAGCGGCGGTTTCAAATGCATGGCTGGGCAAATATCCCGTCGCGCTGCGGTCGTTTTCATGCATGTCTTCGCGCAGGATGATGTCGCATCCCAAAGCCTCGGCCAAAGGCGCGGCTGTTTCGCGCGCTTTGGTTTCTGCGCTGCTGATGATGGTCGTTGTGCCGGTCAATGCACCCGAAGCGGCAAGCAATGCCATGCGGGAACGGCCAAGATCACTGAGCAACCATTTGCGTACATCCAGTTCAGGATCAATCAGGACCTGTGGATGGGTGATATAGCGTATCTTTTCAAGCATGATCATCACTTGCTGAAAGATGTATGGCAGTACGGACTGTGACCTGCGCGCCTCTCACTTTTCGAACCAATCTGCCAGTTCAACAGCTTTACCTGTCTGCGCACTTTGCTGGGCTGCAAATCCCATCAACACGGCCTTTTTGCCATCATCGAGACTGACGCCGGGCGCATCAAGCTCACCGCGCACCAACTTCAGAAACAACTGGTGTTGATAAAAGGTCGATCCGTTGTGATCGCCCGCGTCCAGCAAAGCGGGATCAACAGGGATCGGGGTGGTGCGCGGGCCGCGCGGGTCACGGGGGCTTTCGATCAGCAAAGGCGTCGGTGGCGCACCCAGATGTTCCGGCCAGAACCGCCCCGGACCCGGTACCCTGGCTTCGAGCTTGCCCAGTGGACCAACGGCCGAAATCTCTTCCTGAAACTCCGCACCTTCTGCGAACATACACAACTCCAACATCGCGCGCGCACCGTTCTCAAAATCAACGATGACAAAGCCATTGTCGATGATATCTGAGTGCACGCCATCGTAGGTCTCATCCAGATGGTTCACGTCCTGCCCAGCCGAGGCCATGATCCGCACAGGTTCTGCCCCGATCAGCAGCCGCATCAGGTCAAAGAAGTGACAGCATTTTTCAACAAATGTGCCGCCGGTCTTGGCATTGAACCGGTTCCAATCGCCGACTTTGGTGAGGAAGGGGAAGCGGTGTTCACGGATCGTCAGCATCTTGATCCCGCCTGTGGCCTGCACCACCTGATGGGCAAATGCAGCGATGGGCGGCATGAAGCGATATTCCATCGCGACCCAGACGGGGGCAGGGTAATCTCGCTCGAACTCTTCTAACGCGGCCAAATCAGCAATGTTGGTGAACAAGGGTTTTTCCACAAGAATGGGCAATGTGCGGGTGGCGGCGATTTCGCAAAGCTGTTCCATATGGCAAAAGTTTGGACTGGTGATGACCAGACAATCCACATCTTCTTGGGCCAAGAGGTCGACCAGAGAGTTGACAGGCCGTGCGCCAGGGGCCGTTTCTAGGGCAGAGGCAGCCATCTGCGGGTCTGGTTCAAAGATCACTGTGACCCTTGCATTGTCCAGCAAAGCGATGTTGCGCAGGTGTTCGTGGCCCATCATGCCGCAGCCGATCATGCCGTATCTGATTGTGGTACCCATGGATTTCTCATTTCAATCGTTGGACGTATTGTGCCTGTTTGGTGTCAAACCACGTGCGGGAGTATTCGACCGGCATCGGTGCATCTGCCCAGCTGAGCCGTTCGATAAATCCGGTCGTTGTGGCAGGGCGCACTGGAAAAAGGGTGGGGGCCCAGTTGGGTACTGTGTCGATGCTGACGTAATCTTCGGCGCGCGAAATCCACAGATCCAGCTTGGTGCGGTAATGGTGATAAAGAGACTCTGACAACCCACCGGCAGTTACGATTCCCGCGCTTTCATCCAGCCAGATTTCCTCGATTGCGACAATTGTATCATTCAGGTAGCGCAATCGGCGGATGCGGGTTGCCTGAGTTGATGTGCCAAATGCGGGCAGGTCTTTCGGTTTGGTCAGCAAGGCCACATCCAAGACATCCGCCCGGGGCAAGCCGCCACCCTTGCGCAATTCGAGCCGGAACATGGCATAGACACTGTCGACCGCATCGCCCTGTCTGATGTAATTGCCAGACCCTTGTATCCGTTCCAGCAGCCCCTTTTTTTCAAGCTCATTGAGCGATTTTCGCAAGGTTCCGACCGAGACATTGAAGCCCGCTGCCATCTCTCGCTCTGGTGCCAGACGTTCCCCGTTGATCAATCGCCCTGATGCAATTTCGCGCATCAGGAACTCGCTGATCTGCACGAACCGGGGCAAGGCGTGCGGTGGGTGGTCGGTATAGGCCATCGAAGGTCTGCCTTTCAGACAGGGCTCGGTTTTCGAAATTGATACACTATTGATCTACATCAATTCGGGTGCTACGCAATACTTAAGTGAGAACCAATGCGCGGAGAACCCTGATGTCTGTCGTCCCCATCACCTCGGCTGATCTGACCGCAACGGAGGTGTCCTGGTTTTCTGCATTATGCTCTGATGATTATCAGTTTCTGGGTGTCCCTGATGGTGCCTTGCGGTCCAGTTGGGAGCATTGTTCGAACATCGTAAAGACCGCCGAGGCGCAGGGTTTTCGAAATATCCTGTGCCCGTCATCCTATCAGGTGGGGCAGGATACGCTGTCGTTTGTCGCGGGCTGTGCGCCGATCACCGAAACCATCAATCTGCTTGCTGCTGTGCGCTGCGGCGAGATGCAGCCGATCATGCTGGCCCGGACATTGGCAACCCTTGATCACATGCTCAAAGGTCGGCTGACGGTGAACATCATCAGCTCAGATTTCCCCGGTCAGAAAGAAGACAGCGCTTATCGCTATCAACGCTCTCGTGAGGTGGTTGAGATTCTCAAACAGGCCTGGACCCAGGACGAGATCAACCATCACGGTGAAATATACAATTTTGAAGGACTGACCACCGATCCGGTCAAACCCTATCAAACGGGCGGTCCGCTTCTTTATTTCGGAGGGTATTCGCCACAGGCTTTGGAACTCTGCGGACAGCATTGCGATGTCTACCTGATGTGGCCCGAAAAGATCGAAGAGTTGAAAGGTCGGATGCAGGCGGTCAACGCGGTTGCGCAAAGCCATGGTCGCACGCTGGACTATGGGTTGCGGGTGCACATGATCGTGCGCGACACCGAAGCGGAAGCCAAGGAATACGCCGATCATATCGTGTCCAAACTGGACGATGAATACGGCCGCATGATCCGTGACCGCGCGCTTGATTCCACCTCGCTTGGTGTGTCGCATCAGGCCAAGAACCGCGAGTTGGCGGATAAATTCGGCTATATTGAACCAAACCTGTGGACGGGTGTGGGCCGGGCACGTTCGGGATGTGGTGCAGCACTGGTCGGGTCAACGGATCAGGTTTTGTCCAAGATCGAAGAGTATAAAAAGATGGGCATCCGCGCCTTCATCTTTTCGGGCTATCCGCATCTGGATGAAGCAGTGCATTTTGGCAGTCGCGTTTTGCCCCAGTTGGAAACCTGTTCTTTGCCTCAGGTCTATGGCCGGGTTCCCGCAAACACACCCATGACACCCCTTGGCGCTGGAGATCGTACATAATGGAACGCGTAGCCCTGAAAAAAGATTTGAGCTTTAGCCGCATCATCTATGGCATGTGGCGCGTTGCGGACGACGCAGACACATCACCGAGCCATGTCGAGGCCAAAATTCAGGCAGCCCTGGATCAGGGCATCACGACCTTTGATCAGGCCGATATCTACGGCGGCTATACGGCTGAGGCGATTATGGGGGGCGCGCTGAAAGCCAATCCAGCGCTGCGCGCCCGGATGGAGATTGTCAGCAAATGCGACATCGTGGTGGATGCAGGGCGTCATGCGGGCGCGACGGTCAAGCACTATGACACCTCAAAGGCGCATATCAACGCCAGCGTGGATGCATCGCTGGCTGATATGGGCACAGAGCATATTGATCTTTTGCTGATCCACCGTCCCGATCCGTTTATGGATCATCATGAAACCGGCGCTGCACTGGATGCTGTTGTGGCATCGGGCAAAGTGGGTGCCATTGGGGTGTCGAATTTCAAACCATGGGATTGGGAGCTGCTGCAATCAGCGATGACCAATACACTCGTCACCAATCAGATTGAGATCAGCCTGGCTGAAATCTCTCCCTTCACAAATGGCGATCTGGCGTTTCACCAGCGGCTTGGCACGCATTTGATGGCATGGTCGCCACTGGGGGGCGGATCATTGATGACCGGTCAAGGTGCTGTGGCAAAAGCGATGGACAAGGTCGCCGCCGATCAAGGCGTTGACCGTGCCGCCGTTGCCGTTGCGTTCTTGTTGGCGCATCCGGCGAAAATCCTGCCAGTGATGGGCACCAACAACATCGACCGCATCAAAGGCATTTCAGATGCGTTGAAGGTCAAGATGGATCGTCAAACATGGTTCAAATTGTACGAGGCGGCTTTGGGTCGCGAGGTTGCGTAAATGGCGGATGGAGGTTCAGAAATGATGATGCAGGCGTTCAAACCGGACCCCACGAACACCCGCGCTTTGCGTGACGCCTTTGGGCGGTTTGCCTCGGGCATCACCATTGTCACCGCAGCGTCAGACGATGGTCCGGTCGGGATCACCGCCAACAGTTTTTCTTCGCTGTCGCTGGACCCGCCTTTGGTGTTGTGGTCGCCTGATGCGAAATCGCGGCGGTTTCCGTATTTTGCCGCCGCAAAACATTACGCCATCCATGTGCTGGCGGTGGAGCAAGAAGCACTGTGCCACGGGTTTTCCAAATCTGCCTTTGCATTTGACGGGCTGGACATGGACCTAAGCGCCAACGGCGTGCCGTTGATCAAGAATTGCCTTGCAAGATTCGAGTGCGAGCAGCGTATAGTATACCCCGGAGGCGATCATAAGATTGTTGTGGGGGAAGTTATGGCCGCAGAAATGCGCGATGGTGACGCACTCACTTTCTTCGCGGGTCAAATCAGATCGTTAGAAGGGTAATGCTCAGCATCGTCACATATCTTGCTCATTTCAATCGGTTTGTGCTGCGCATCGGGCGCGGCATCGGTGCGTTTGCAATGGCGGTGATGGTGCTGGCGATCCTGATACAGGTCGTCTTTCGCTATGGGTTCAACAACGCGTTGCCCTGGCCGGACGAGGCCGCGCGGTTCTGCATGCTGTGGATGACCGGACTGATGGCACCGACTGCGTTTCGCCGTGGTGGATTTGTAGCGATCGATATGTTCGGTCGCGCGCTGCCATCCTCAATCGGGCAAGTGCTGAACCTCGTGCTGCTGCTGATCTGCCTGCTTGTGCTGATTGTTGCGGTTCAGATCGGTTGGAGCGAGGTCACAGGCTTTGGCGGCCGGTTCAAGACGGCGGCGCTTTATCTGCCTACGTCCCTGGGGTTTGACACATGGTTTCGGATCCCGCGTTCATGGATGATGGCATCGCTTCTGGTGGGGGTTGTCCTGCTGACGCTTGTGAACATCGAACTGATCTTGCGTGCTTTTTTCACGCTCATTGGCAAGGGAGGCACGCTGCCGCCGGTTGCCTTTAGTGCCAAGACAGGAGCCGAGTAAATGCTGGTCTGGTTCCTGCCTGTTTTTCTGGTCTTTCTGCTGGTTGGTCTGCCGGTCTTTTTTGGCCTTTTGGCGGCTCCGGGTTTGCTGCTTTGGTTGAACGGTCAGGAAAAAGACATCACCCTTCTTTATCGTAATGTTTACAATGGTATGGACAGCTTTCCCTTGATGGCGATTCCGTTCTTCATGCTGGCTGGTGAGCTGATGAATAAGGGTGGCATCACCATGCGTTTGGTCGAATTTTCCCAAGCGCTGATGGGTCATCTGCGCGGCGGTCTGGCCCATGTGAACGTGCTGTCCTCGATGCTGTTTGCCGGGCTGTCTGGATCTGCGGTGGCTGATACATCGGCACTGGGGTCGATGCTGATCCCCGCGATGGAAAAACAGGGCTATACCACCCGGTTTGCGGCGGCGATTACGGCGGCCAGTTCTGTTATCGGGCCGATCATTCCGCCTTCTGGCATCATGATCATCTATGCCTATGTCATGGGCGAAAGCGTGGCCGCGCTGTTTCTTGCGGGCATCGTTCCCGGTGCCATGGTCGGGATAGGACTGATGGTCATGGTCAAATTCATGGCCGACAGGTACGATTTTCCGGTTGCCAGCCGCAGGTATTCCTGGGGCGAACGGGGCCAGGCCAGCCTCAAGGCATTCTTTCCGCTGTTAACGCCAGTGATCATTCTGGGCGGGATTCTGGCTGGTGTTTTCACACCGACTGAAGCTGCTGCCGTCGCGGTCGCCTATTCCCTGATCATCGGGTTTTTCGTGTTGCGCACGCTGACCATAAAGGAAATCCCGGACATTCTGATCCGTGCTGGTCTGACGTCTGCTGTCGTCATGTTGCTGGTGGGGGCGGCGATGGCGTTCAAAACGGTGGTCAGCCTGAGCCATACCCCCGAACATCTGGCGGAATTTGTGCTGACGCTTTCCAAGGATCCGCTGGTCTTGTTGTTCCTGATCAACCTTCTGCTTTTTGTGGTTGGCATGTTCTTGGATGCCGGTCCTGCGATCATCATTCTGGGTCCGATCTTGGGGCCAATCTTTGTGAGCCTTGGTGTCGATCCGATCCATTTTGCCATCATCATGAGCGTGAACCTGACCGTGGGACTTGCGACACCGCCGATGGGACTGGTGTTGTTTGTGGCCTCTGCAGTGTCAGGTGAACGGGTCGAGACCATCTCAAAGGCGATCCTGCCGTTTTTGGCGGTTGAGGTCATAGTGATCTTTCTGATCACCTACATTCCGGCACTATCGATGACGATCCCGCGGTTGACGGGTTTCGCGAATTAACAAAAATAACTGAGTATCTAGGGAGGAAATCATGCTCAAGAATACGATCAAATCACTCACCCTCGCGGCAATGCTTTCGGGCGCTGCCGTGTCGGCGATGGCGGCGGATTACAAAATCCGGGCGACCGCAAACTCCAATGAAAACGACGAAGATTATGATGGTCTGGTGGTGTTCAAGAACTACGTCGAAGCGGCATCGAATGGCGCGATCGAAGTGGAGCTTTTCATCGGGACCCAGCTTTGCTCAAATGGCGCGGAATGCCTGCAGGGTGTCGCCGATGGCACAGTCGATGTGTACATCTCCACGTCTGGCGGCGCGTCGGGGATTTTCCCTTATGTGCAGGTTCTTGATCTGCCGTATCTGATGGCAGATGACCGGATTGCCGAAAGCGTGTTGTCGGGCGATTTTACCCGTAAGATGCGGGCCATGGCCCTTGAAGATTCAGACAATTCCATCCGTCTGATGACCATTGGCAACACCGGTGGCTGGCGCAACTTTGCCAATACAAAGCGCCGGGTGGCTGAACCAGCGGACATGGCGGGTCTGAAAATCCGCACTGTGGTTGCCGACTTGCCGCAAGAGTTGGTCAAAGCGCTTGGTGCGTCGCCAACGCCGATCCCTTGGCCCGAACTTTTTACGTCTTTCCAGACCGGGGTGGTTGAAGGCTCCAAAAACGGCATTACCGACATCATGGGCATGAAGTTCCCTGATGCGGGTCTGCAATATGTCACGCTGGACGGTCACGCCTACATGGGTGCGCTGTGGTGGATGAACAACGAGAAGTTCATGGGCATGCCAGAGGATATGCGTCAGGTTGTGAATGATGGATTCTATGCCTTGCAGCAGGCAACCTTTGCGTCACCAAAACGTAAATCCATTGCGGCATACGAAGAATTTGTTGCAGGTGGTGGTGATCTCTATGTCCCGACACCTGAACAGAAAGCAGCCTTCAAAGAAGCCGCTTCGCCTGTCTATGACTGGTTCAAAAGCAATGTTGGTCGCGGCGAAGAGGTCTTTACCGCCCTCACAGAAGCTGTTGCCGCGGCTGAGGCTGATGTCAGTGCAGCACGGTCCGCTGACCTGAACTGATCTTGCACAATGGAATATGAAAATGGGCGGCAACGCCCATTTTCAGTGACCGGTGGTTGGGCACCCATCACCGAAACGGATACATCCAGACCTTGTAGTCAGCGATCAGGACATGCGCTTTTTCGATCTCTTCGGGGGTCATCTTTTTGACCACCTCTTCCAGACTGATGGCGGCATCGGGATCGCCGCCAATCGCCGACAGCGTGTACCACATATAAGCCCGGACCAGATCGGGCGCGGGCATGCCGCGGCCAACCTCGTAGTACCAGCCGATTCCCGATTGCGCGCCGGGATGCCCCTTGAGGGACGCGCGCAGATACCATTCAAAGGCGCGCTGATCGTCGCGCGGCACGCCAAGGCCCATCGCGTACATCACGCCGATCAACTCTTCGGCGTCCGCATTACCGGACCGCGCCGCTGGCCACAGCGCCTCTTTGGCCTGGGCAAATTTACCCGCCTCCATCAGATCGCGCGCCGCTTCGATGTCAGCAAAGGCAGGTGCCGCCATCAGCAGAAAGCCCATCAGTATCTTGCGCATCTGCTCACTCTTTTCTGTCTCATGGCGGTCCCGGTCAGTGCACAGACCGAACAGCAGATTGGGCCAGATGATTTCATCCCGTTTGACAGCAAACAGGCTGCTCTGGGTCAGCTTCTCTTTTACGACAGAATCCTGTCGGGCAACAGGAATATTGCGTGTTCGACCTGCCACCATCCTGATCTTGGCACAGGCGATGGTCTGTCGCTTGGCATTGGTGAGGGGGGTGAGGGTCTGGGGGCGGGGCGGACCGCCGGGACAGGTGCCAGCCTCATCAAAAAGCGCATCCCCCGCAATGCGCCCGGACTTTGGAACCTTGGGGCCAAAGGGCTGACGGTGATGTTTCATGATGGTCGGCTGAGTGTTTCGGATGCCTATCCCAGCGGTTTTGATTCACCGGCTGAGGAATGGCTGCCCACAGGTTTCAACTCTTTGCTTGCTGCGCAAGCGGTGTTTCCCCTTGTTGCGCAATTTGAGATGGCCGGTAACCCGCGCGAAAATGAAATCGCAGGTGCGGTGCATGACCGGATTGATGCGGCATGGCCGATTTTGGCAAAACGCGTGCGGGTCACAGGCGATTATGGTGCACGGTTTGTCGATGCTTTCGCGCATATCGACAAGGCCGAGGACGTCACGATTGTCGACATAGCCAATGCCCTTGCTGCGTTCATTGGCACGGAATGGCAAAGCATCGATAGCCCCTATGACCGGTTTCTGGCGGGTGATGGGGCGGCGCTTTCGGATGCGGCGCGACGGGGCAAGGACATGTTCTTTGGCAAAGGCGGATGTGCAAAATGTCATGCGGGCCCGCTGTTTTCCGATCAGTCATTTCATGCGCTGCGCCTGCCGCCGTTTGGGCCGGGTCGTACACGACGGTTTGATCCGATGATCCGCGATGTTGGCCGGATGGGTGAAAGTGATGTGTTGGAAGACGCGTACCGGTTTCGCACGCCAATGTTACGCAATGTGGCGTTGACAGCACCTTATGGGCACAACGGCGCGTATCCGACGCTTGCAGGTATCATCCGCCATCACGTCGATCCCGCGGGATCATTCGCACGCTGGACGCCTGCCATGGCCGCACTGCCCGATGCGCCTGCGATCAGCGCCATCGACTTTGTTGTCTGGAATGATCGGTTGGAAATGGCACGTCAGGCGGCGGCAAATGATCTTATGCCAGTGGCGATATCCGAAGAAGATATTGCAGACATCGAGGCCTTTTTGCACAGCCTGACGGGTGCTGCCGCGACCACGGGACGGCTTGGCATTCCCGTGTCGGTCCCCAGTGGTTTGCCGGTCGATCATGGGTCACTTGCAGAAGGCGACTGACAGGCAAACGTGGTGTGGTCACGCGGCCTCGGCTGGTGCTTCCTTTGCACCGGTCATAAACGCAACGGCATCGGACATTGTATAGTCCTTTGGATTGATCACACACAAACGTTTGCCGAGCCGGTGAATGTGGATGCGGTCCGCGACCTCAAACACATGGGGCATGTTGTGGCTGATCAGAATGATTGGAATGCCGCGCGATTTTACGTCCTGGATCAGTTCCAGAACTTTGCGGGATTCCTTTACCCCCAGAGCAGCAGTTGGTTCATCGAGGATGATCACCTTTGACCCAAATGCGGCGGCGCGGGCCACCGCAACACCCTGACGCTGGCCCCCGGACAGGGTTTCGACCGCCTGATTGATGTTCTGAATTGTCATCAGCCCAAGTTCGGTCAATTTTTCACGGGCCAACCGCTCCATTTTCGGGCGATCAAGCTTGCGGAACCATTTGCCCATGATCCCGGGATGGCGCAGTTCGCGACCCATGAACATATTGTCCGCGATCGACAGGGCAGGGGACATCGCAAGTGTTTGATAGACCGTTTCAATCCCAGCCTCGCGGGCCTGAATGGGGGATTTGAACTGGATCTCCTTGCCTTCAAGAAACACCTGGCCCCCATCCGGGATAACGGCACCTGACACGGCTTTGATCAAGGATGATTTGCCCGCACCGTTATCGCCGATAACAGCCAGAATTTCGCCGGGCATCAGATCAAAATCACAATGATCAAGTGCGGTTACTTTGCCGTAGCGCTTCACAAGGCCGCGGCCTTTTAGAATAGGTTCCATTATGCTGCCACCTTTCTGATCCATTGATCCACGGCCACCGCCGCGATGATAAGAACGCCGATCAGCAGATAGGTCCATTGTGCATCAGCACCCATCAGACGCAGGCCCAGCGTGAAGACACCAACGATCAACGCCCCAAAGAATGTTCCCAAGATGGAGCCGCGACCGCCAAAAAGCGATATGCCCCCGATCACCACCGCGGTGATACTTTCGATGTTCAAAAGCTGTCCTGATGTCGGCGAGACAGAGCCGATGCGGCCAATCAAGGCCCATCCGGCAAATGCACAGATCAAGCCGGCGACCGCGTAGACAGAGATGATCGTGCCTTTGACGTTTACGCCAGACAGTTCTGCTGCCTCAGGGTCGTCGCCCACCGCATATACATGACGCCCCCAGGCGGTGTGTTTTAGCACATAGGCCAGCAGGATCACCAACACGACCAGGAACACGACACCGACGGTAAACACCGCAGCACCTACGTTGAATTTTGCCCCCAGGAACTGGAGAAGTGCGGCGTTGGCTGCGATATCCTGACTGCGGATCGTTTCGTTGGCGGAATACAGAAAATTGGCGGCCAGCACGATTTGCCACATGCCAAGCGTTACGATGAACGGCGGCAATTTCATGACCGCAACAAGCCAGCCGTTTGCATAGCCGATGGCCGTCCCAGCCAGCAGACCGCACACGACCGCGATTTCAACGGGAATGCCATATCGGAAGGTAAATTGCCCCATCACAACGGATGAGATGACCGCAATCGCCCCGACGCTCAGGTCGATGCCTGCGGTCAGGATCACCAGCGACTGTGCCGCCGCTACGATGCCCACGATCTGCACCTGTTGCAGGATCAAGGTTAAGGCAAAGGGTGAGAAAAACTTGGATCCCAGAAGAAAGCCAAACACAATGATAGAGGCCAGCAAAACGATCAATGGCACCAGTGCCGGGTTGGTATGCAGCCAGTGCTGGAGCGTGCCGACGATCCCCCGGTGGGGATCATCAAATTTTGCGATCCCGTCCATTTTTGTGTCTGCATTCGACATTGGGTCCCTCCCGTTAACCTGAAAAGGGGCGGGCCAAGCCGCCCCTTTCATTCACGTTGGTCACTGATGCTTGGTCGATTTTAGCCCCAGCAGAGGTTCGTACCCTCTTCGGTGTCGATGCTTTCAACGCCGTCCACGGGTTCATCCGTGACCAGTGAAACACCAGTATCGAAGAAGTCTTTTCCCGGTGTCAATGCAGGCTTGGTGCCGTCTTTGGCCCATGCTGCGATGGCCTCAACACCTTTGGATGCCATCAGCATCGGATACTGCTGTGAGGTGGCACCGATGACGCCGTCCTTGATGTTTGCGATGCCGGGGCAGCCGCCATCAACAGACACGATCAGCACGTCATTTTCACGGCCGATGGATTTCAGCGCCTCATAGGCACCCGCCGCGGCAGGTTCGTTGATGGTGTAGACCACGTTGATTTCGGGATCTTTGACAAGCAGGTTCTCCATGGCTTTGCGGCCGCCCTCTTCGTTACCGGCGGTGACATCGTTGCCAACAATGCGGGGGTCGGTTTCATCGCCATTCACGTTGGGGTCGGCCAGGTCGATCCCGAACCCCTGCAAGAAGCCCTGATCGCGCAGAACGCCAACAGTTGGCTGCGACACGGCCAGATCCAGCATCGCGATTTTCGCATTTGCGGCGTCATCACCCAATTTGGCAGCGGCCCATTTGCCGATCAATTCACCGGCAAGGAAGTTGTCAGTGGCGAATGTCGCATCAGCTGCATCAATGGGTGACAGCGGTGTGTCGAGCGCAATAACAACAAGCCCTGCATCACGCGCCTGCTGTACCGATGCAACGATAGAGGATGTGTCGGATGCGGTCAGCAAGATGCCTTTTGCACCATCCGCAATGCATGTTTCGATGGCTGCAACCTGGGTCTCGTGGTCACCATCAATTTTGCCTGCAAATGATTTGAGCGTCATACCAAGCTCTGCGGCTTTTGCTTCTGCGCCCTCTTTCATCTTGACGAAGAACGGGTTGGTATCAGTTTTGGTGATCAGGCAAGCGGTGACAGCGTGACCATCAGCGAAAGCAGCACCAGTCAGTGCAGTCATGGTAACGGCGGTGGTGGCGAGTAGTTTCTTCATGATGTCCTCCCAGACGTTGATCCGAATATCGGAGCGGCTATCCGCAGTATTCGCGGAACTCTTCTAAAAAGAACTGATTCTTGTCGCTGCGTCAATAAATAAATAAACTTGATTTATTAATTCGATGTGTCATCTTTAACAGGTCGGACTTTGCATGTAAGGCCTCAGGAATGGATGGGTCGAAAATCAGAGCTCTTAGTGGTGGCGTCAACCAAAGTGGTTTGCGCGATCATAACGAACGCCTGCTACTTTCGATGCTTCAGCGTAACGGTCCGATGCCGGGCAGCGATCTGGCGCGGGTTGCCGGACTGTCGCCACAGACGGTTTCCGTGATCATGAGAAAACTGGAGAAGGACGGGTTGCTGGCGCGCGGTACGCCAGTTCGCGGGAAGGTCGGAAAGCCTTCGGTCCCGATGAGGCTTGCGCCGGATGGGGTGTTTTCACTTGGCGCTAACATTGGGCGGCGCAGTGCAAAGATCGTCTTGATGGATTTTACCGGCGTTGTCCGCGCTGAACGATCGGCCTCGTTCCCGTATCCGCTGCCGGCTGAGATATTTTCATTCTTAAAGGAAGCATGTGCTGATCTGACGAATGTGTTGCCAGAGAATTTGCAGGATCGCATTTGCGGGATTGGCATTGCCGCCCCCTTTGAGCTTTGGAACTGGCATGAAATGGTTGGTGCCAGCGCTGAGGAATTCGCGCTTTGGAAGGGTGTGAGTTTTCAGGAGGAAGTCGCCGCATTTTCCGATTTGCCGGTCCATGTTGTAAACGATGCAACGGCGGCCTGCCGGGCAGAGCATGTCTATGGGCGCGGCAAGGAATTCCGTGATTACGCTTATTTCTTTGTTGCCGCCTTTGTCGGAGGCGGGGTCGTGTTGAACCATTCTGTGTTTGAAGGGCATCAGGGAAATGCCGGCGCACTTGGATCATTGCGCAGTGTCGGGCCGAATGGTGAAAGCCGCCAGTTGATCGATATTGCTTCCATACATCTTCTTGAGGCGCGTCTGGTCGAAGTTGGTCTGGACCCTCGCGGTCTTTGGAGCAGCGATGACTGGAGCCCCTATGAACGCTATGTCGAACCCTGGATCAGGCAGACAGCGCAGGAACTGGCAAAGGCGGCGCTGTCCACCTGCGCGGTGATCGATTTTGAGGCCATTCTGATCGACGGGGGATTGCCGCCAGACGTCAAACGCACCCTTGTTGAGCGCACCCGACGCTACATCTCGAACCAAGACACGCGCGGGTTGATCCCCCCTCAGATCGAAGCAGGTGAGATGGGGCGCAAGGCGCGTGAAGTCGGGGCCGCTTGCGGGCCGATCTGGTCGCAATTTCTTCTGAAATCAAATGCTGGTCTGACATGAAACGCTTGGAACTGCCTAATATTTAGGCAAAAAACCAAGCTGGCCACTCATTCTGGCGTGATCATTGCCAACCCAAATCAAACCTCTAAGGTTGGGTCATGGTCAAACCCACCTCTTTTTTCAGCGAAATGCACAGCAATTGTGCCGCCCGCCCGCCCTATGGGGAATACAACACCTGGTTTTCCGGTCAGAACAATGAGCGTCTGGCGAAGAAATCACACGAGGCCGAAGCCTTTTTCCGCCGCACCGGGATTACCTTTAACGTCTATGGGCAAAGTGATGCCGAAGAGCGGCTGATCCCCTTTGATCTGGTGCCGCGGATATTGTCGGGACGCGAATGGACGAAATTGTCCAGAGGGATCGAACAGCGGGTCGTTGCGATCAACGCATTTCTGCATGACATTTATAACCGTCAGGAGATCTTGCGCGCGGGCATCATCCCAACCGAATTGATAGCGCAGAACGATGCCTTCTTGCCCCAGATGATCGATTTCACTCCGCCGGGTGGCGTCTATACGCATATTGTCGGGACCGACATTGTGCGCACAGGCGAAGACGATTTTTTCGTGCTGGAGGATAATGCACGCACGCCGTCTGGCGTCAGTTATATGTTGGAAAACCGCGAAACGATGCTGCAGATGTTTCCGGAACTTTTCAGCAGCATCAAGGTGCAACCGGTCAGTGACTATCCCAAGAACCTGCGCCGCTCGCTTGAGGCTTGTGCGCCAACATCTTGTTCGGGTCGCCCACGAGTTGTTGTGCTGACGCCGGGAATTCACAACTCGGCATATTACGAGCACAGCTTTCTCGCCGATCAAATGGGTGTCGAACTGGTCGAAGGGCATGATCTGCGGGTCGTTGATGGTCATATCGCCATGCGGACGACCCGTGGGTACAAAACCATCGACGTAATTTATCGCAGGGTGGATGACGAATATCTTGACCCGCTGACCTTTAACCCCGCGTCCATGCTGGGCGTGCCGGGGATCATGGATGTCTACCGCGCGGGAAATATCGCAATTGCAAATGCGCCCGGTACGGGCGTTGCCGATGACAAAGCGGTCTACAGCTATATCCCTGAAATTGTTAAATTCTACACTGGCGAACCGGCGATCCTGAAGAACGTTGAAACGCACCGGTGTTCTGAACCTGATCGGCTTCAATACGTGCTCGATAATCTCGCTGATCTGGTCGTCAAAGAGGTCCATGGTTCGGGCGGCTACGGCATGCTTGTGGGGCCTGCGGCGAGCAAGAAAGAACTGGCAGATTTTGCTGACAAGCTGCGCGCACGACCTGCCAACTATATCGCCCAACCGACGCTGGCGCTGTCCACTGTGCCGATCTTCAGCGAAAGCGGTCTGGCCCCGCGCCATGTCGATTTGCGGCCCTTTGCGCTGGTCTCGCCCAAGGGGGTGAACATCACGCCTGGTGGTCTGACGCGGGTTGCACTGAAAGAAGGCTCTTTGGTTGTAAATTCCAGCCAGGGCGGCGGCACCAAAGACACTTGGGTATTGGAAGACTGACATGCTGGGAAAAACTGCAGGGGGTCTTTATTGGATGTTTCGTTCGCTGGAGCGGGCGGAAAACACTGCGCGCCTGATTGAGGCGGGGTTTCGGATTGCATTGACCCGGTCCACCAATGCGGAAGCGGAGTGGCGGTCGGTGATTGTGACGTCTGCAGCGCAGGCAAGCTATGAGGCGGGGCATGATGTCTACGACAGCGCGCAGGTGGTCGATTTCCTCCTGCGGGACCTGTCCAACCCCAGTTCAGTCGTCTCGGTCATAAAGGCGGCACGCGACAATGCGCGGCTGGTCCGTACTGCGCTGACAACCGAAGTCTGGTCGGCAGTGAACGAGACCTGGATGTTGTTCACCGATCTGCTGAAAGAGCCGATCCCGCAAACTGAATTACCCGCTGTCCTCGCCACCATTCGGCAACAATCAGCGCTGGTGCGCGGTGCGCTTTATGGCACCATGCTGCGCAATGATATCTATGACTTCTGCCGTCTTGGCACGTATATTGAACGCATGGATAACACCGCGCGCATCATCGACGTGAAGTATTATTCGCTGTTGCCGTCGCCGTCTTTCGTTGGCAGCAGACTGGACAATGTCCAATGGGAGACGATTTTGCGCTCCGTTTCCGCGCACCGTTCTTTTCGCTGGGCCGTTGAGGATGACTTTACAGCGCCCGCCATCGCTGAGTTCCTGATCCTTGATCGCCGCATGCCGCGATCATTGTCGCATTGCGCGAGCCAGATAGTCGGATGCCTGTCGCATCTTGCCGAGGAATACGGCGGTCGCGAGGCATCGCATGAGCTTGCGGATGCGTTGAACACCCGCCTCAGGAACAGAGATATTAATTCGATTTTTGAAGAAGGCCTGCACGAGTTCGTTGGAAGCGTGCTGGAAAAAACGGCGGATATCGCCGGACAGATTGAACGTGATTACAGGTTTATTGGTTAGATGGAACTTCAGATCAGTCATACAACCGAATATGCCTATGATGCCCCGGTTGATTACGCGTTGCAAAAAGTGCGGCTGCGGCCCTTACCGTCAAGCATGCAGAATGTGCCCAACTGGGCGGTCGAAATCGCGGGTGGCAAGATCGAGACCAGCTATACCGATCATTACGGCAATCATGTTGATCTGGTCAGTATCGAACGTGGCGCGCAAAAGCTGACCATTCGCGCAAGTGGAATGGTCGAGACCCTCAACAGCACTGGCATTCTGGGGCAGGTTTTCGGGCGCGCGCCTTTGTGGCATTTTCTTCAGCCAACGGTGCTGACAACAGCGGGCGACGCGATCAAGGCGTTGCCGCGCATCACGGGCGACACGGGGGCGCAGTTGAGCGGTCTGCACGGCCTGTCCGCCGCCATCCTCAAGGCACTTCCCTATGAGTTTGGCCGGACCGATGTGAACACCCCTGCCGAAGTTGCATTGCAGGGCAGCCGCGGTGTGTGTCAGGACCATGCACAGGTTTTTCTGACTGCGGTGCGGCTTTCTGGTATCCCGGCGCGCTATGTCAGTGGCTATCTGATGATCAACGACCGGGTCGAACAGGACGCAACCCATGCCTGGGCAGAGGCCTATGTGAATGACCTGGGTTGGGTCGGGTTTGACATTTCAAACGGGGTTTCGCCGGACGAAAGGTATACGCGTATCGCCATTGGACGCGATGCCCGGGATGCCGCACCGATCGAAGGTTTGCGCATGGGTTCGGCGGATGAGACATTGATGGTATCTGTGCAAGTTCAGCAGTAAAGAGATCACGTCGAATCCTTTTAGGTAGAAAAAGATGACTTACTGCATTGGCATGCGGCTGGATCGCGGTCTGGTTTTCATGTCTGACACACGCACCAGCGCCGGCGTGGACAACTTTGCTGTGAGCAAGAAGATGTTTTCCTGGCAGGTCCCGGATGAACGGGCCATCACCATCATGACCGCCGGCAATCTGGCGACAACGCAGTCACTGATCAGCCTGCTTGAAGAACGTTCCATTTCCGAACAAGACCGCGATCCAAACATCCTGCGTCTGCCAACGATGTTTCAGGTGGCGCGGCTGGTTGGATCGACCTTGAAAGAGGTGATCACAAGCTCATCTCCAACGGGTCAGACCTCGGATGATCAGTTTGGGGCGTCGATCATCGTGGGCGGGCAGATCAAGGGCGGCAAGCCAACTGTCTTTATGGTCTATCCCGAAGGCAATTTTATCGAGATAACTGACGACACACCGTTTTTTCAGATCGGCGAAACCAAATATGGCAAGCCCATTCTGGTGCGGGCCTATGATCGTGCAATGGACTTTGCGGATGCAATAAAGCTGTTGATTGTGTCTTTTGATTCCACCGTAAAATCGAACCTGTCCGTCGGTCTGCCCTTTGATCTTCAGGTGTACGAAAACGACACCTTCACCTGTGATCGCACGACGCGGATCAAAAGCGACGATGCCATTTATCAGGAAATCGCATCGGGCTGGGGCGATGCCCTGCGAGACGCGTTTCAGCTTTTGCCGAGTTACAAATTGTAAGTTGGCGAAGCCCGTTCGGTTGCACTGCAAGGGACTGGTAAGCCGCAGATCAGATCTGTTGCGCTGCAAATATCAGGACCGGCAGGTTTGTTCTGTGCCGCCGCTTGCGGTTTCGGACATCGCATCGTCCGCCAATCATTTTTGAATTCAAAAAAGAACCGCTCCTATTTGATCTCGAACAAAGCCAGCGTGGGCTGACCCCCTTATTGTCTATGCAGAGTTGGTGCCTGATGCGCCGCAAATATAGACAAGGAGAGACCAAATGCCGGTACTCATTCTGTTTGCCTCCATCGAAGGACAGACCCGCAAGATAGCCCAGTTTATTGAGGAAACAGTCCGCAGCGCAGGGCATGATCCCACGATCGTAGATGTCTCGGACAAGATGGCCGACGTGACATTTGACGGGTTTGACACCGTCATTCTGGCCGCCCCTGTCCATGAACGCAGGCATCCACCCAACTTTGAGGTCTTACTGACCGCAAGCCGGGCTGATCTGGAGGCGCGGCGCACGCTGATGATCTCGGTCAGTCTGGGTGCCGCTTTCCCTAAGCTAATGGGGGAGGCACAAGAGTACATGGATGAAATGAAAATGCGCACCGGGCTCAAGCCAAATGCAGAGGCGCTGGTCGCCGGGGCGGTTCGGCCCAGCAGCTATGGCTATTATGAAACCGAGGTTCTGCGCCACGCGATCTTGCGTCACCAAACCATTGATCCGCGCACGCAAGAGTGTGAGTTTACGGATTGGGACGCGCTTGGCAGGGTTGTGACGCGTTTTCTTTCTGCCGACAAGTAAGTGAGACCGTCAGGTCAGTACGAGGGCCATCAACCTGCGCGCTTTGGATAAGCTGCGGGGAAAGTCATGACGGCACCCCATTACACTGAACCGGTCCGTCTCACCGACATTGTCACGTGGAGACCCGTGGTGTGATCGACCTGACAGTGATGTGCCACTGGTCATACCCAAGAACTCAACAATGAAACCTCAGGTAGAATTTTATTCGGCGATCCCGGTTTATTTGCTGTGGCGGCCCCCATTCCGATGCGCATTGTGTGTCGGAACATAGACGCAGTGCTGTTCATGCATTACCGTTTAGATGTAACAATGAATTTTTTTGCTGCTCAGATTTATCTTAACCCAAATGTGGATCACTCAAAGCCGATGCTGAACATATGTGATTTCGCCGTCATTGCGAAACAGAGCCATTGTGACGATCCCGTTTCCTGCATTGCCGCTTCGACACTGTCCCCTGATATGAACGCATGACCGACTGATGCAAAAATCCCTCATTGCTTTTATCTGGCACCATTCCCGGCGCGACCAATTCATCCTTGTATTTGTGACGCTCCTGCTGTTTCCGCTGCTCTATCTGACGTTGGAATTGCCAAAGCGGATCATCAATGACGCCATCGGGGCTCAGTCAGATGCGGTCCTGTTCTATGGGTTTGAGATTTCACAAACGGCGCTCTTGCTGACATTGTGTTTTGCGTTTCTGGGCTCTGTGATCGCGCACGGGCTGTTGAAGATGCGGGTCAACACCATGAAGGGTGTCTTGGCCGAACGGTTGCTCAGGCGGTTTCGATATACGCTGGTGGGGCGTATTCTGCGCTTTCCACGAAGCTATCAGGCGCGCGTGTCCGAAGGCGAGCTTGTGGCGATGGTCACGGCAGAGGCCGAGCCGCTTGGCGGGATCATGGGGGATGCATTTGCAAATCCGCTGCTGCAGGCGGGACAAATGATCACGATTCTGCTGTTTCTCTTTGTTCAAAACGTCTGGTTCGGCTTAGCCGCAGTGGCGCTTATTCCGGTGCAGGCATGGCTGATCCCGCGGATGCAGGCAAAAATCAACGTGCTGAACCGCAGTCGGATTTTGCAGATGCGCAGCCTGTCTTCAGAAATCGGAGAGATTTCTGAAGGGGCACCAGTTTTGCGGCAGCATGGCGGCTGGCGGTACCGCCAGGCAGCGATGAGCGCGCGGCTCGGAAAACTCTTTGAGACCCGGTTCGAAATCTATCACCGCAAGTACTTCATGAAATTCACCAATAACTTCCTTACTCAGCTGACACCGTTTTTCTACTTTCTCGTCGGGGGTCTTTTGGTCATCAACGGCCAGCTCACGATTGGGGCGCTGGTCGCCGCAATCGCCGCGTTCAAGGATCTGTCGAGCCCCTGGAAGGAACTGCTGACCTATTACACCGCCGTGCAGGAGGTGTCGCAACGCTACATCATGATCGTGCGCCGATTTGCGCCCGCTGATTTGCTGAAGTCCCTGCCGACAGAAGCTGAGCCGATTGCCACAAATGCTGGGGCACCAACGATCAAGCTGGACCGGGTGGAATTGGAAGATGGTGATGGCAGGCATGTCTTGTCAGGAGCTGAGCTGACCTTGGAACCGGGAAGCTGGACCTGCGTGACAGCAGAGGATGACGGCGATTGCACGACATTGGCGCTTTTGCTGATGAGAGAGCTTTCCGCGCATTCCGGCAAGGTCCTTTGGGATGATGTGAATTTGGCTGACATGTCGCAGCAGGCCATTGTTGGGCGCATCGCGCATGTGACGTCATCATCGCATATTTTTGAGGGAACGCTGGGTGAGAATGTCATGCTGCCCTTGCGGCAAATGCCCAGCGAGGCGCTGCAGGGGAATTTGCGAGACGAGGCAGAGCGCAGCGGAAACAGCATCGATAGCGCGTTGACGGCATGGCATCCTGCGCAGGTGTCGGCGGATGTCATCAAGCGCGCAGAAGACGGCTGGCGCGAGCTGATCGAGATGACAGGTGGCCAGCGGATGCTTCTGGCCCGTGTTCTGGATCATCCGCTGAACGCGGCCCAGAACGCTGCCTTTTTCGAAGCGTTGGTTGCCGCGCGGGCCCATGTGGCGGTGCAACTTGAGCGTCTGGATTTAATGACCGCTGTCCAGAGATTTGGCTCGGATACTTATGTGGACGCGCTGACCTTGCCGGAAAACCTGCTGGGCGGAACCGCAATCCAAAAGCGCTGGCTTGACCCCAAGGCCGCAGCGGCGTTTGAGGTGCTGCTGGCTGACCTGGGACTACGCGATGCGGTGTTGGCGCAGGGCAAGGTGATTGCCGAGACCCTGCTTGAGGTTTTCGATACCGTAGAAACACAAAATGTACCGTTTCAGCGTCTTGGCCTGCCCGATGGGACCATGAAGGAACTTGAACTGGCACTGCAAAGGGCTGAATTGTCGCCCCAGCCCAAGCCGCGCCAACGGCGTGCGGACGAAGCGCTTTTTCTGTCGTTGTCAGTCAATATTGCTGCCGCACAGCTTGATGGGGTATTTTCAGACGACCTGAAGGCATCCGTTGTGGCTGCGCGAAAAGCAGCGGCCGATGCGTCTTCATCTCTCAGCGCTGACTTTGTTGCCTTTGATTTGGCGGCTTGGCATCCTGGGATAAGCGCCCTTGAAAACCTGATATTCGGAAAAATCGCGCCAACCTCGCGGGCACGCCGCGAGAAAATCAAAGGGGTGGTTGTCGATGTGCTGAACGGGCAGGTTGATCACGCAACCTTGATGGATTTGATCGATAAACTGCCAACCGCACGGCGCGGTAAGAACTTGCCGCAGCAGGTGCTTGAACAGGTCAGCATTGCTCAGGCGGTGGTAAAGGGACCGGATTTGGTGATTTTGGACAGGGCATTGGCAAGCCATGACCCTGCCGCACGGACCCGCACAATGGCGACATTTCGAAGCTTGCTGCCGGACGCGACCATCTTGCAGCTTGAAACGGAGACGCCGAAAGATGGCCTGCATGACCGTGACATCGAATTGCGTCAGGGACAGTTCAGGGCGGTTGGTCAAGAGGGCGAGGACGCTGTTCAGACGCCGGAAACAAGCGATCTGCAACGTAAATTACAGGCGTTGCGCCGCGCCCCGCTGTTTCGCGAACTCAGCCGTCAACAACTCAGGCTCTTGGCGTTTAGTGCGCGTTGGGTCACCTTCAAATCGGGATCGTATGTGTTTCGCAAGAATGACCTGCCCGATGGCGCTTTCCTGATTTACGAAGGCAATGTCGCATTGATTGAGCGTACTGAAACGGGAGAAGAGGCGTTTGCCATCTATCCCACCGAAGGCACGCTTGTAGGAGAGTTGGGGTTGATCCGGAACGATCCCCGGCGTCTGGACATGCGTGCAGACAGTGACATCACCCTGCTGCGTATCGAGGCTGATGATTTCCTGTCTATTCTTGAAACGGATGCACGGACGGGTTTCAAACTGATCCAGAGCCTGATCGGGTATCTTGACCGGCCGGATCGCCGCTGATCGTGCGTAGTGAAGGTTTCGCCTAAAGACCCAGGATCAAAAATGCTGGCGCATTCAGATTGATCAAAAAGTCGGATGGCAGGTTGGATGACAGCGATCTGGATCAAGGGGCCAGTCAGGTTATTTTGGCAGAATGCCAAACATGCTTGACGGTCATATAATTGTCTAACCCTTCGGCACCACCCTCACGACCATAGCCACTGGATTTAACGCCCCCGAACGGGGTTTCAGGCATTGAGGCTTCAAGTGTGTTGATCGACAGATTGCCGACCTCTACTTCATCGATCATGCGATCAATGTAATCCGCGCGGTTGGTAAAGGCGTATCCGGCCAAGCCGTAAGGGACTGCGTTTGCCTTTGCGATTGCGTCATCCAGCGATGAAACCGGGTTGATGACAGCAATGGGGCCGAATGGTTCTTCCTGCATGATCCTGGCATCATCAGGCACGTTCATCAGCACTGTTGGTTCAAAGAAATAGCCGGTCTCACCAAAACGCGCGCCGCCGGTTGCGACATCTGCCCCTTTGGCGCGGGCGTCTTCGACCAGGTCGGTCAGCACCGGCACACGGCGTTCATTGGCCAATGGTCCCATCTCTACGCCGTCATCCATGCCGTTGCCCACGACCGTCGCTGCGGCCCGTTCAACAAAGGTCGCGGCGAAGTCATCAAAGATGCGTTCATGGACAAAAAACCGTGTTGGCGAGGTGCAGACCTGACCCGCATTGCGCATTTTTCGCACGGCCCCCGAAACCGCGGCCATGTCGACGTCGGTATCTTCGCAGACAATCACGGGTGCATGGCCGCCAAGTTCCATCAAAACCGACGTCATATTTTCAGAGGCTAAAGTTGTCAGGTGACGGCCAATGGCCGTGGAGCCGGTAAAGGCCACCAGCCGGACCGGTTCTTGTGGGATCAGATAACCGGAAATTTCAGACGGTTCGCCAAATAACAGGTTCAGAACGCCGGGCGGCAGCCCTGCATCTTCAAAAGCGCGCGCAATATGGATCGCGCCTGCCGGCGTTTCCTCGGCTGCTTTGAGGATGATGGAACAGCCTGACGCCAACGCCCCGGCAATCTTGCGCGCGGGCTGGCTCATCGGAAAGTTCCAGGGCGAGAAGGCTGCAACAACCCCAATAGGTTGATGGTGAACCGAGAACTTATGCCCGTGGGCTGCGGGAATGACTCGGCCATAGGTGCGCATGGCTTCGCCAGCGTCCCATTCGAAAAATTCAGCGCCGCGAATGACCTCAAGCCGTGCCTGTGGCAGCGGTTTGCCGTGTTCGAGGGTTATGGAGTGTGCAATTTCTTCCTGACGCGCACGCATCAATGCAGCGGCACGCAGGATGACGTCAGACCGCTTGCGCGGCGATGTGCGGCTCCAGATGCGAAAGCCCTTTTCCGCCGCCTCCAGCGCATCATCCAGATCGCTCTTTGCGGCACGTGGGAGACGCCCAATTTCCTGTTCTGTCGCGGGGTTCACCACCGGCATGTCACTGGCAGTTGTGCGCCATTCACCTGCAATAAAAAGCTTGAGCTCGGGATACATAGATCATGTGCCTCCTACAGGTGATGCGTTCAGATCATTCAAAGCTGCACATCACTTCAAGTGAATTGGGTGAATACTGATATCAATTTGGCGAATACCAAGGGTTATCTTTCCCGGGCGGCGCGGTGCAGTGCTTGCATAAAAGCCTGTCCTGCCGGTGATAGGCTGGTGTCTGAGCGATAAGAGATGCCAATGGGGCCCTGACCAAAGGGGACGATCCAGTCGAGTTTCGACAGATGACCATTTTCGATATCCTGGGCGATGACCTCGGCGGGCATGAGGGAGATCAAATCGCGTGATTGTAAAAGCGCGCGGTTGGCAAGGTAGGATACGGATTCGATTGCCATAGGGGGTTGGTATTGCTGCTGGCCTACGAAAAAATGGTCAATCTGCCGGCGCAATGTTGTTTCCAGCGGTGGCAAAATCCACCCGTAGGGTTTGATCTGCTCAAACGACACCGACCGTTTACCTGCCAGCGGATGTTGGTTGCCCACAACGGCCAACACCCGATCTTCGAACAGTTTTTCCTGTTTGATTTTGTCGCGGTGACGATGCGAAGGAAGACGTCCGAGCACCATGTCAATTTCACCTGACAATAGCGCGGGCATTAAAACCTCGTTGGTGCCTTCGCTGATCTTTATCGCAACCTTGGGGCGTTCGGTTAGCACGATATCAATCGCAGCCGGAAGCAGCCCTGTGGACGCCGCAAGCAGGGTGCCGACGACGACCCGGCCTGAATTGCCTTCGTTAAGGTCGTCCAGTTCCTGTGCCGCGTTTGAAACCTGCGCAAAAATAAGTTTGCCGTGACGGATCAGCGTATCACCAAAGACGGTCGGGACAACGCCCCGATTGGTGCGGTCGAACAGCTTGACCTCAAAGTCGAGTTCCAGATCCTGGATCATTTTGGTGGCTGCAGGTTGGGAAACACCCAGTTCACGCGCGGCACTTTGGATGTTGCCGTGGCTGCCGACGGCTACCAGCAGGCGCAGTTGGCGCAGTTTCAGCCGGGTCAAAGCGCGGTCAACGATGCGGGAATGCCGGGCAATCATAGGCTTATCGGCTGGATGATTTGATCCAGCTTGCTCACCACGCTCATCGCGGCAAGGGCCGAACTGCGCGGGTTATCAGGCAGAGACTTTCCGCTGATCCGAAAGTGGAAATTTCCAAATTCACCCGAGGCGTCGATTTCGTGGATATTTTCGATGACATTAGCATCCGCGATCAACTGAACCTGCGTGGCATCAAAACCGATCCCGGCCAAGGCCACCGCAGCTGCAACATTTGCGTTTTTTGGATAGGTCAATGCGGCGTCACGGGCGGTGCCCTGAAAATGGGTCACGGCACCGCTTGTCAGCGCATGAAGGTCCAGCTTTTGTTCCGCCGGCGACCCTGCCCACCCTTTTGGCGGTTTGCGCCCGACATAGGTGACACTGTTCAACTGCCCAATACGGGCGGCTTGCAGGCAATCAAGCGCGCCAATGGCACCGCTGGCGAGGTGCAGTTTCGACCGCCCTTGTTTGGCTGCGGTTTCGAGGTCAGCAAAGACGTGATGATCTGCCAAGGCACCCAATGAGACGGTGATAAGGTCTGTTCCGCGCGACAAGATTGCAGGCCCATGTTCGGTCAGCGCCGCGTGTCCTGCGCAGTCGATCATCAGGTCAAGATCGGTGGGCAAATCCTGAACCGAACCAACATAGTGATCAGGGTTTTCGGCCACGCGTACGGGCCGAAGCAGGGTGACAGCAATCGAGTGGCCCCGCTTTTCCAGGGCCGCGCTTACGTAGTTCGCAATAGCACCCTTACCTATAAGACCTATTTTCATGACCATACCTTTTGCCTGAAAAGCATCTAACCTGAATTAAGAGGCGCTTGATATATTTATTTTTGATAGCCAATTTGGTCATTTCTCGTTGGCTGTTGCGGTGAATTACGTCCTGTTGGGTCATGAAAAAACCAATCTGTCCAGCTAAGGTCGCGTTCATGAAATACAGTAAATTCGACGCAAAAGAATATGCGCGTGAGAACATGAAAGGCATATGGGCCGCTGCGCTGAACCCGTTCAACGATGATCTGTCGCTGAACGAGGCCGGATTGCGGTCAAACATTCGCCATTGGATTGATGGACTAAAAATTCAGGGATTGTTTGTGGCCGGAAAGCAGGGCGAATTTTTTTCGATGAGCGTGCCAGAGCGTAAGCGCAATTTCGAGATTGCCGTTGATGCATGTGCGGGCAAAGCGGGGGTGATTGTGTCAGTCTCGGACCAGAATATGGAGGTGGCATTGGACTTGGCGCATCACGCACAGAATTGTGGTGCTGATTATATCGTTCTTCACGCGCCCGTCCTGAGCTTTGTGCATGATCGTGGCGAGGTTCTATATCAGTATTACAAGCGGTTTTGCGATGAACTTGATATCGGGATCGCCATGTGGAGCCATCCTGACAGCGGGTATCTGATGCAACCCGAAGAATGCGCGCGCATTGCTGAACTGCCGAACATTGTCGCGATCAAATACTCGGTTCCACGCGAGATGTACGTCAGGCTGCATCATATGATCGGTGATAAAATTCAGGTTTCGACATCTGCCGAGGACGAATGGCTCGATAATATCGAAGAACTTGGATGGCAGCTTTATCTGTGTTCATCGCCGCCATATCAGTTGCAAACAGCCCATGATTTGCGGATGCACGACTATACGCAATTGGCCTTTTCAGGCAGGTTTGATGAGGCGCGCAAGGTGCGAGACAGCCTCAATCCTGTCCGAGAGGCGATGAAGGCAACGCGGCCACCGGGCAAACCGACGGCGTTCGGCAAGTATTGGCAAGAGTTGTTGGGGCAGGTTGGCGGGCGGGTTCGCGCGCCGATGCTGGAACTGACAGATGCCGAGAAAGACCTCATTCGCAAAGGTTTCGCAGAGTGTGGTCTGAGGCTGTGATATAACTATTTCTGATACCTGAATAGGGAATGATTCTTTGCGGTTTAGAGCAAAGTCGCGGAAGTTTTTCAAAACAGGGGGAGCGATATGTCCAGACTGAAAGCCTTTAATTTTCAAGCGTGGATTGACGAGCATCGCCACCTCCTCAAGCCGCCCGTTGGCAACCAGCAGATTTGGGAAGACGCCGATTTGATGGTCACCGTTGTCGGCGGGCCGAACAAACGCACTGATTATCATGATGATCCGGTTGAGGAATTCTTTTACCAACTCGAAGGCAATATGGTGCTCAAAATTTATGACGGAGAGGAATTTTACGATGTTCCGATCCGTGAAGGGGAGATTTTTCTGCTGCCTCCGCACGTCCGCCATTCACCACAGCGTCCCGAAGTGGGATCCATTGGCCTGGTGATCGAACCCAAGCGGCAGAAAGGTGAGTTGGATGCGATCGAATGGTACTGCTTTGAGTGCGGATCGCTTGTGCATCGCGCCGAGATGCAGCTGCAATCCATCGTAAAGGATCTGCCGCCGGTCTATCAGAAATTCTACGCTTCCAAAGAAGACAGAACCTGCCCACAATGCAAATCTGTCCACCCCGGAAAAGAACCGCCTGAAGGGTGGGTAAAAATATGATCCGTCGTCAAAAATAAGAAACAGGGAAGAAAAATGAAACATTTCACTAGAATACTTGCCACAGCCACACTGGTTGCGGCATCTGCATTCGCGGTACACGCCGACGAATTCCGGCTGGGTCTGATCACACCGCCGCCGCATATCTGGACAAAAGCGGCCGAGGCCTTTGGTGCCGAACTGTCGGAAAAAAGTGGCGGAGCACATAGCGTAGGGGTTTTTCCATCCAGACAGCTGGGCAACGAAGCCGAAATGCTGCAGCAACTTCAGACCGGCGCATTGGACATGGCCTTTATGACAGTGGCCGAAGTATCAAACCGGGCGACGGATCTGGGGTCTTTCTATGCACCGTATCTGGCGAATGACATCGCGCATGCGGGCCGTATTCTGCGCTCCGATACTGCGGCTGCTTTGCTGGAACCATTGCCCGCGCAGGTCGGTGTGGTTGGATTGGGCTATGGCATGGCGGGTCTGCGCCAGATCGTCAGCCGTGGTGACGTGAGCAGTTCTGCTGACCTTGCAGGTAAAAAGCTGCGGATTACACCGTTTACGCCAATCCTTGATTTCTACAACGCTTTGGGCGCCGCCCCAACGCCCATGCCGCTGCCTGCTGTTTACGATGCGCTGGCCAACGGTCAGGTGGACGCGATTGATATGGATGCCGAGCTGATCTGGGTACTGAAATACTACGAACACGCGGATACGATCATTCAATCTGACCACATGATGTTCCCGATGGTCGGGCTGGTTTCAGCCAAGGTATGGGCGGGACTTTCTGATGATGACCGTGCGATGATCGGTGAGTTGATGGCCAAACATGTCGACAGCACAATTGACAGCTATATCGAAAAGGAAGCTGGCTGGCTGGAGCAGATCGAAGGCACCGGCAAGACCTATACCAAGGTCGATGCCTCGTTCTTTGGCGATGCGATTGATCAATGGAACACCATCTGGTCTGAAAAAGCTGCATCGCTGGAAAAATTGCGCGCTGTTGCTGCCGAAACCGAGTAACGCTAACACATGACGTATAGGGGCGCGGGGCAAACCAGCGCCCCTTTTCACATGAGGGAACGTTAATGCTCTATCGTCTATCTGCCGCCTGGGCGCGCGTCGAATTATGGTGTGCAGCCTTACTGGCCGTCTGCGTGACATTGCTTGTCCTGCTCAATGTGGTGACGCGCACCGCTGGCAACGCGCTGTTTTGGGTGGATGAACTGGCTATCTATGCCATGGCGTGGATGACCTTTCTTGGCGCTTCCGCCGCATTGCACCATCGAAGTTCCGTGGCGATTACGCTGTTGCCCGATGCCGTTTCGCACCAGCTGAAAGCCGTGATCACCAAGACCGTTGATGCCGTGATCTTTGTATTTGCTCTTTCGATGCTTTGGTTCTGCTGGCGTTGGTTCATGCCACTGGATTTGGCCCGGGCGGGCTTTGATACGACTGCGTTTCAGGGCCAGACGTTCAACTTTATCTATGCCGAACCCACCTCAACGCTCGGCGTGCCGAAATATCTGTTCTGGAGCGTGATGTGGCTCTTTGCGCTTGGCGCGACGCTGCATTCGGCAATGCATTTGATCAGCCCGCCAGAGACCAAAACATGAGCCCGGTCGTCTTTCTTGCCGCATTGTTCCTGTCTGTTCCTGTGGCGATCGTGTTGGTGATTACGGCCATCTGGTACATCTGGGAAAGCGGCAACACAGTTCTTTACGACAGTTTTGCGCAAAAGATGTTTGCCGGGCTTGAAAATTACGGCTTGCTGGCTGTGCCCCTGTTCATGCTGACCGGCGAGCTGATGAACGAAGGTGGGATGACCAAGCGTCTAATCAACATGGCGCGGGTGTTTGTCGGCGGGTTTCGGGGCGGTCTGGCCTATATCAATCTGCTGGCCAATATGTTCATGGCGGCCATCATCGGCTCCGCCACTGCTCAAATTGCGGTGATGTCCCGGGCCATGGTGCCT